>CAZDMI010000054.1:4338-8833 GCA_964506635.1 uncultured Thermotogae bacterium | reverse complement strand
GTTTTCTATTGCAACGGCTACCTGGTTGGCGAAGGCGAGTGCCACTTCTGCATCTTTAAATGTGTAATAGTTTTCCTTCCTGTGGTCCAGGGTCAGCATGCCGATGACATTATCCTTTACGATCAGAGGTACACCCATCCAGCAGCGAAGATAGTCGTAGGTCGTGTCGAGCTCCCGTCCCGCCATTTCTCGCAGTTTTCTGGCCAGTGGTTCGTCGCTCATTACATCCTCTATTACGATCGGCTCTTTTCTCTCGACCACAGCCCGGTTTGCCATCGCATCTTCTAACGAAAAAGATATTTTCATGGCTTTTTCCTGGCTAATTGGGCCCCTGTAAGCCATAATATCCAGTGTGCTATCCTCTAAAGTCATTATTGAGGCCGCGTCGTAGTCCAGAACGGTCTTAAGCTTATCGAGAATATTGCCAAGTAATGGTTTTAGTTCCAGGGTGGATGCTACATCCTGAGTGATATCCATTAGCGCTGTTAATTTGGACGACTTGTCACCGGAGCCTATTAACCTCCCTGTATTGCTGACCCTTTCCGATACGTCAGTAATGAAGCCCTCAACTAAACCGTTGTTTTCCTCAACCTTTTGCCCTCTTTCCCAGACCCATTTTTCTTCGTTTTTGGCTAGCAATCTGTAGGTAACGCCGTAGGGGGTATTTTGGCTTATAGCATTCTCGACTTCTTCACGCACAAGAGGGCGATCGGACGGGTGAATTAACTGGGAATACCGAATTTCCCTGTTTTCCTCCAATTCGTCGGGCGAATATCCGGTAAGCTCCCTGCAGCCAGGACTAATATAGGTCATTGTCCAGTGTGGATCGCAGCGACACCGGAAGGTTACACCGTTTGAATTTTTTATCAACCTTGATAAGATGGCTGAACCCGTTTCATCCAAAGTATTCACTTCCCGTTCCATAAAAACCCCTTTTAATTATTCGGTTTAAACAAACAGCATGTGCAGAACCTCAATTAGAATAAATAGAATAAAAACTCCACCCCAGACAATTTATAAATTTTAGCCAGGTGAATAAAACTAAGGCTTCCTACCAATAATTTACCACAAATCTAGAATTCTTACAAAGGTTTGTTCAGATATTTTGGGGCTGTCCTTTTCGAGAAAACGGAGAGAAATTGGATCAGCAGTACGAAGACGGATTGCGATGAATTTGCCCAAAGGTTATTTATTTCTGCAGTTAACTTCAATAAAAAAAGGGAATGAGGGCTAGGAGAAATAACGACAACGGACTAAGTTTTCTCTGGCTGCTGGACTGCGAAACAAAGAGCGCTTTGACAGGAGATTCTACAGGCACCGCCCGGAAGATCGTGTTATTGACCGAGCAAGCACCAGGAATCGTTATTCGCGAAAATTACAATTGCCTGGGTAGCGCTTAGCTGGAAACCCTGGATCTGATCTCTTCCACCATCTCCGGTTTTACCTGCTCCAGAACGTCGGGGAGCATCGCCGGCATAATCGCTTCCATCACTTCCGGGAGCAGTTCCGGCATCAGCTCTTTCATCGAATCCGACATGTGAGGAACCTGGTTCTCGAGGTATTCCGAGATCCGGGGCACCATTTTTGGCATGATCTCGTCCATCAATCGGGGCATCATGTAAGGCATAGCTTGCTTCATCATTAAAATCATCGGCTCCTTTGCCCCGCCGGGAAGATGGCTCATCTGATCCATTCCTTTTTGCATATAGGAGGGCATTTCCTCCATCATTTCGGGGAGCAGCTCTTCCATCATCTCGACCATACCGGGAAGGGACATCTGATAGATCATTGCTTCAAAGGCGTACCAGCCCTCGTAGACGTCTTCGGTGGGGTCCTCCGTCTCATAGCCCATGGCTTCGGCAATAAGAGTGCTGAAGTCCTTTACGGGCATCGGAGAATCCATCTCCAAGCCGCCAACTCTTAACTGGAACTCGCAGCAAGGACAGGTTGTAACAAGCTCTTCCGCTCCCGAAGCATTAGCTTCTTCCAGCCTGGTTGCGGCAATCTCGTCGGACGTGGTCGGTTCCCCAACCCTGGTAAGCACGCTACCGCAGCAAAGGCCGTCCTCCCGGTTGTGCTCCATCTCTGCGAGATTTACGCCGGGTAGCGACTCGAGCACCTCTCTCGGTGGTTCGTAAATACCGGCATGGCGGCCTATATGACAGGGGTCGTGCCAGGTTACGTCGAGCTCCTGTTCCTCCGAAAACTCAAGCTTATCGTCTTCGATCAATTCGCTGGCTACTTCCGTAATATGCCTTACGTTCACGTTCCACTCAATTCCGAGCTTTTCGGTCCATTCTTCGTAATAATGGTCCAGCGCGACGTGGCAACCGGGACAGGAAGTGATTAACTCCTTTATCCCTCGCTCCTTGATCCGGCTGACGTTATACCGCAGAGCATTTTCCCACTCGTTCCATTTTCCCGAGGTCAGGAAGGGAATACCGCAGCAACCTTCGTCCTCGCCCAGGTAAGAAAACTCCACCCCTCCGTCGTCCAGTATCCGGACTCCGTTACGGGCAATGTCGTTTTCCAGAAATGAAGCAGTGCAGCCTGCCCAGTATCCGACCTCCCCCTCTTCCAGTGGTGTGATGTCATCCGGTAGCCAATCTGTCCTTTCGCCTGATTTCTCGGCCCAGATGTTCTTTTCGGCGCCGTAACTTCCCTTCATCATTTCAAATGCAGGGAAGGTCTGGTAGTCCTCTTCCTCGACCAGGAAACCGCGTATTTCGTCCCACTCTTCTTGAATTGGAATGTCAGCCTGACACACGTCGTCACACCTCTTACAGGTAGTACAGAGCAGGAAAGTGTCAACCATGTCCTGATCCATATCAACTTTTCCCCTTATGTAATCTCTGAGGAAGTTGAATTTACCCCGAGGAGAAGAACTTTCCCAGCCCCGACCGTCGAACAGGCTGCAGACGTCGCGACAGTAACCGCAGTTAACGCAGGAGAAAGAATTGTAGTTAAGCTCGGACGGAAGTTCTTTCCCTTCCGAAGGCTCTTTGCTGAATAGTTTACCGACGGTTTCAACCGCGGGCTCCGTGTTTTCTGCTATCTTCATTCCCAGGTCCAGCAGGCTCGTTTTTCCTGGAATTAACTTGCCCGGGTTAAATAGCTCCTCCGGATCGTGTTCCTTTTTATATTCTTTAAAGTTCTCTACTCTCTCCTTTCCCAATAGCTCATCGGCCTTTCCGGTAAGGTAAAGACCAGTAGAATAGGGTTTACCCTCGTGCTCGATTATCGTGTTAAGTACGTTTAAAGATTTGCTAAAGTCAAACGTATAGGCGGGAGCCCGTTCGTCGGTCAACATAAAGGTCAATAGGGTCAATTCGTCTTTTCCCGCGAAGTGTCCTTCCAGAGCGATGTCAGGATACTTGTCCTCCAGTTCCTCTAAGACCGACGACATTGAATCAAATGGGATAACACCTTCGCTCGGAACCAGCGACGGGCCCAGTCTCTTCATCCGGAGAGGATAGAATCGATCTTCCCACTCTTCTCTGGCGAAATCGTCGGAGAGGACTTTCCCTCCAGTATTCTCGCTTAATTCGTCTACCCTGGAATGAACTCTTTCTTTTCCTCGCATAGGGTAAGCCATGAGTGCAAAGTATTGGCCGCCGGGAACTTCTTCCGTCCCCTTTGCCATCCCCTGGTTTTCAATATAGTTCGAGTTTGATATCCCCAGGTGCCAAATCGGGAGACCGTCAGTTCTTATTGCTTCGAGAAAACTGGATAGGTTTTTCAGAGAGTCAAAAGAAACCATCTTTGGGACCATCTCTGCGTGCTCATCTACTTTCAAAGTAACTTCGGTGATAAAACCCGTTATTCCCTCTGCACCAGAAACGAGATCGAGGTCTTCCGGGTCGAGCCTGGTTACTCCCCCACCGGGCTTGACCAGTTCCACTTCTTCCACGCCGTCTCGAACGTAACCGTTCTGAAAGCTTCCAATGCCGGCACCGCCTTCGGCAACCCAACCGGCAACCGTAGCTCCCGGAGCACTACTTGGCATGATCTTCGGGTAAAGGCCACTTTTCTCAAGTTCCGTAGCGAGATTTTCCCAGATAACACCGGGTTGGACCGTAACAGTTCTCCCGTTCTCGTCTACCTCCAGAACGTCATCCATCCTGGTAAAGTCGACCACTATTCCGCTTTCGGCAGGTATAGCTCCACCGTAGCCACTGGTTCCACCACCACGAGGGACCACGGGGACGGAGTGTTGGCGGCTAATTCCACATAGCTTCACCAATTCGTCAGTATTGACCGGCTGAACCACTGCCTGAGGTACGTTGTCTACAAACCGTTCTATTGGCTCCGGTAAAGAAGCTGCATCTCGAGAATAAAGCCTTCGTTCGATCTCGTCGAATTTGACCCTCTTTCCAAATAAGTTCTCCAGCTCTATCTTCCAGTCCTTTTTCATATCATCAACTCCTCCCGATCTTTCGATTATTTTGTTGTTAAGGTAGTTAACGAATTCACGTATTTGACATATGGTATAAAA
>CAZDMI010000054.1:0-4238 GCA_964506635.1 uncultured Thermotogae bacterium | reverse complement strand
TTATTTTGTTGTTAAGGTAGTTAACGAATTCACGTATTTGACATATGGTATAAAATTTTTACCAATATTGTCAATGTATACTGACAAATTAGCCGGAGTAAGTTGAGTCGACAGAAAAAGGATGCAGTATTAACGCAAAACCAGGACTTACTCTTTTAGTTCAGAAATGTATTCGGACAATTTTTTCAGCGCTTCGGAATCGAGATCAAAAAGGGAGGTAATTATCTCTTCCAGAAGGACCTCTTTTTTAGCTGAAGTCCCTTCCTGACGGCTTTTAGTAAACCCTCCGTGGAAGTCATGGTCCTGACTGAGTTGAAAAACGAAGCAACATGGAGAGACCCCCATGGCTTTCGACAGCTTTACCAGGGTGCGGAGGGAGGGTACGACTTCCCCTCTTTCTATCTTGCTGATGAGCGACGTAGATAAACCCGACTCCGCGGCGACTTCTTTCTGGGTTAAACCGTCGTTATTTCTAAAATATTTTATCTTTTGACCGATCGCTTCCGATGCCGAGAGCTCAAAAAACGCAGTGGGTAATTTAAGAGCTTTCGCGAAATCCCGAGCGAATTCTTCCGGTACTCTATTGTTACCTGATTCGATCGACTCGATATAGCTCTCTGGCCAACCGATGGCCTGAGCCAGCTCGTTTTTGGTTAGATTCAGTTCTTTTCTCCGGCCCTCAAGGGTTTCACCGAAGGACTTCATACCGCCTTCAGGGTCCGCAATTACGTCGTGGAGAAAGCTTCTCGGTATCTCGAGGAGAGAAGATAGGTTGCACAGCACTTTCAGGGAAGGAGTTCTATTGCCCCGTTCTATTTCCGAGAGGTACGAAGGGTTAACTTCAAGCCTGGAGGATAACTCTTCAAGAGTTAGGTTTCGAGACTTTCGAGCTGTTCTAATTCTTCTTCCCAGCTTTTCCAGATCCATCAAATCAATCCCCTAGATGAGATTGTATTTTCCCTCTTCCGGTCAATTATGAAAACTGCACCCAGCCAGGTTGGACAATTGTTCCAGTGATCTAGAACCGATTTTTCGTTTTCCAATCTCACCAAACAGCCATTCAGGTACTCTACTTACGCCCGCGTCTATACACGTTCTTCTATTTTCAGTACATTCGACGTAGTTTACGTACCTAAAGGAAGTATCAAACTTATCCTTCTGGGCCTGACAGTGGGGGCAAGTAGTGAGACCGTACATCTTAACCTCTTTTCTTGTCAAACATCCTGCGAGAAGGTCAGTAGCTTCTGTTGCTGAAAGATCCAGTTCAGATACCACTTTGCCGGAGGAGCTTACTAACCGGGCAGTCTTTTTCTTTCCCCAGATTCTTTCTTGGGTCCAGAAAAAATCCTGGCGCTCCGAATATTTACCTCTCGCATCGGAACCACTGTGAACCCTTATTACGCCGAATGGTTTCAGCAATGTTTTCTTATCCGGCGGAAACTTGAACACGTTTCCTGACCCGTCATTTATTTTAAAACCCGAGAGGTCGATCTCTCTGCCCGTCTTATTGAGTATAGTGACTACCTGATCGGATGAATCGTAATCCACTGGAACCAGAGTTACCTCGGCATTATTTGGTTGAGCCCGAACCGATGCGACGGGCCCCATGACGATTAGCAGGGAAAGCGAACAGATTAATAGATTTATTGTAGATAAACTATAAAATTTTTTCATGTTACCTCCTGGTATTTATCATCAAAATGATAATATTGGTAAAATCTGGAAAATGCAACGGAACACGATTATGATAAATTAACCGTTTTTAGAATCCGAACCAGTTCCGTAGGTAAAGCCTCAGAGGTGGGGTCCTTGAATCCAATACAACTTAGTTTTGCCTTTTCTGCAGGAGTAGCAGCTGCATTGAACCCGTGTGGTGTGGCGATACTTCCGTCCTATATTTCTTACCTGCTCACCAGAAAATCAGAGGGAAACAACTGCTCCGTATTAAGCAAGCAAACCCTTGGCGGACTGGCAGCCGGTTTGACCATGACTGCTGGATTCTTCTCAATATTTGGAATTTTTGGCCTGCTATTCTCTCTATTTGGGCGCTCAGTGATTGCTGCCGTGTCGCCCTGGTTTTCTCTTGCGGTGGGGATAATACTTCTCGGCCTTGGACTAACAACTTTTACGGGACGAGAAATCTTCCAGATAAATCTCACAAAGTTATCTACGCGACTGGAACAAAAGGGTGGAAAGGGCTGTTTGAAACCATTTTATTTTTACGGACTTGGCTACGCTCTGGCTTCTCTCGGCTGTACTTTTCCTATATTCATCATGGTTATATCTCAAGCGCTAGTTCCCGGAGACTACTTGAGCTCCGTGTTAATTTTCTTTTCTTACGCCGCGGGGATGGGGGTAATCGTAACGGGCATATCTATCGCCACCAGATTTCTCAGAGAAGGATTGAGTAGGTGGCTAAACAAACTGCTTCCTTATGTGCGAGAAATCAGCGGTGTAATCATCATAGCTGCAGGGGCTTACCTAATCTACTATTCTCTCTTTTAGATATTGACTGCCGTATAAGAGAAACCTGTTCTGCTGAGAGCTGTACTTCAATGGCTTTATACCCTGCCTTTCATTAAATTGCGCTCATATAAAAATCGAGTTGAATTTGCTAAATTAGATTGGAAAATCTGGAGCTCTTAAATCAGTTGATAGATAGCTTGAATTTAATGTCCCATCCATTTTCTTCTTCGCTATACCGAGTTTCAGTTATCCTTTCTTTTTGGGCTTCGGCCAGTTCGAATTCAGGAGTTTTTCCGTCACCAAAGCTTACCGGGGAAGTTCTGGGTAAGAATCAGCTGGTTTTCGTTTTGTAAAAGGCCAAAAAAATACTTGAAAAGGGGTTTTGACTCGGTTTGTTCGGGTCAATTTCGTAAATTGTTTGATTGTGTCTCGAGAGAGATTCCAGAACTTAAGTGTCGTCGAACTTCTGTAATAACTAACGAAAAAGCCAAATTAGGGACTATGGCATTCCCAAACTATTGCAATTCCTGCTACGACTCCGTGGCCAAGGAAAACAAATTAATGGGTCGAAGTTTGACAGAATAAATAACCCCTTGTAAGGTAAAAAAACGAAAACTATACTTAATTTACCATGAAATACCAACCGGTTTACACGGAGAGGTTCTCGGATAGCTGGATAAGGGATCTTTTCTTCAGCGCCAAGTACAGGGAAAAGAAGTGTGATTTTTGCGATTCCGGAAACGTCTATTTCGTGGACGAGGAAGAGAAGAGGCTGAGGTGCAGGGACTGTTGGAAGCGAAGCTCTCTAACGCACGGGACGTATCTCGAAAATACAAAATTAGGGCTTCGTTTCTGGTACGAAGTTATGTGGTCCTTTGTGCTTGATCATACTACGGCAAAAACGCGCAAACTGTTGCGGGCAAATAACCATCAAAAAATTCTCAGGATCTATAGGACTATTAGAAACGCCCTAAAAAACCACTCAGAGGATAATTTAAAGGCTGTTACCGGAAAGGCCGAATTCCGCAATAATTCTGCAGAGAAAACAAGCGAAGCTTTTAGGAAAAAGATCGTGGAATTTCTGGATTCGGATAGTGACCGGAACCATCCAATCTACTTTGTTTACGAGGCGAACAATTATTTATACCTGAAGTTAGTTAAAAAACCGAAACAGGTTTTCGGGGCAGGGGGTTTTAGCCCTGGAGAA
This sequence comes from uncultured Thermotogae bacterium, assembly GCA_964506635.1. Classification (GTDB taxonomy): domain Bacteria; phylum Bipolaricaulota; class Bipolaricaulia; order M55B111; family M55B111; genus JAGXLP01. Next base: position 565 of record CAZDMI010000054.1, on the reverse strand, counting down.
GCTCCGGAACTAGACGGGGTGGACCCTATAGGGTTTGGGTGTCTTTTTCACGGCAAAGGCGAGTACCTAAAAAACCCGGCGCCGGCCCAGCTTGAAGGGCTGTGGAATTTTACCAAGTCCCACATGGGAATCTATCAGGGAATTCGAAGGGAAAACTGGCGGAATTACCTAAAAGAAATTGAATTTAAGTACAACAATAGAGAAATCAGTTACCGCGATCAGGTCACAGAACTGGTAGAAATTTTAATGGGTGCCAATCCTGATTAAGTTGTCACTCTGGAAAATTAAATATTTCTTAGTTCATTGGAGGTGAAGCGGGTGAAAAAGCAAGTTTACACTTTTTTTGTCGGAATAATTCTTTTAGTTCTAATAATAGGAGTCAATCCTGGAGCTGACGTAAGGGGTAATGCTGATCAAATGGCAGCGCTAGTCACGATACCGCCTCAAGCCTTTCTGGTAAAGGAGATTGCCGGTGACCGTTTTGGAGTAAACGCCCTGGTTTCGGAAGATGGAAGTCCGCATTCTGCTTCAATGACGCCGCAGAAAATGAAAACCGTTAGAGAAG
>CAZDMI010000053.1:0-8964 GCA_964506635.1 uncultured Thermotogae bacterium | reverse complement strand
TTGGCGATTACTTTTCCGTTTACCTGGCCCTGCTGAACGACGTGGATCCCTCCCCCGTCGAGCTGATAGAAAGCTTCAAGAAGCGTTTGAAGGAGGCAGGTTGAAAAAAGAGAAGAAGTTGACGAATTTGATGGATGAGCTGGAGGAGGTCCTCGCAGGTTCTGATGGCCCGGAGGCCCTGGAAGAGGTAGCCCGGTTGCTTCGTCGGGATGTTGACCACTACGACTGGGTCGGGTTTTACTCTGGCGACAATAAGGAAGAAGTTCTTTCACTGGGACCGTTTTCCGGCGAGCCGACCGAACACACGAATATCGATTACGGGGAAGGGGTTTGTGGGCAGGCAGCGGATTCACTTGATACCTTTACGGTTCAGGACGTGGAAAGCGAGGACAACTACCTGTCCTGCAGTCCCGAAGTAAAGTCCGAAATCGTGGTCCCCGTTTTTGACGGGGACGAGTTCGTCGGGGAGATCGACATCGATTCCCACGAGCTGGATGCTTTTGGTCCGGAGGACCAGGACTTTCTGGAGGATCTCGCTCAACGGCTGGCCAGGTTCTTTTAGCCACCGGAATGAATTCCTTGGAGGCGTTGTTTCGCCCGTAACATGAAAAGGCTAAAGGGACGACAACTGACAGATCAGGAGGGGTCATGAACAGGCGAGAAGTAAGTAAACAGATGGCATACTTGTTACGCCACGAACCTTCCGGTATGGAGATCGACGAGGAAGGTTACGTAAAGGTAGAGGACCTGTTGGCCAGGTTGCGCGAGAGGTGGACGAACCTGGACAGGTCGAAGCTGATAGAGGTAGTCGAGAAGGATCCAAAAGGTCGGTACGAAATAACGGACGAGAAAATTCGAGCGCTTTATGGTCACTCGATAGACGTTGAGCCCGACTTACCCGATGTAAAGGTCGAGGTACTTTACCATGGAACCTCCCGTAAGGCAGCCCGCCGAATCCTGGATGAAGGGTTAAAAAGTCAGGGCAGGCGGAAGGTTCACCTCTCGAAGACCAAAGAGGACGCGGTCCAGGTGGGCGAGCGCCATACCCCTGATCCCGTTATTCTAACGGTACTTGCGGAAGAAGCCATTGAGGCGGATGTGGGTTTTCAAAAGGCTAGCGATAGGGTCTACGTAACTGACTACGTCCCTCCGGAGTTCATCGAATTAAAAAGTAACTCCTCTGAAACCAGTTTGGAGTGACTGTAATGGATTTTGACCCCCATAGCTATCCGGAAAATTCTCGTAGAAACCTTGTTTACTCCAAAAACGGGATGGTTGCGACTTCTCAGCCCCTGGCTGCTGCGGCCGGTTTACGAGTGATGCGCCAGGGTGGCAACGCCGTGGACGCCGCAGTTGCGACTGCTGCCAGCTTAACTGTTCTGGAGCCGACTTCTAACGGTATAGGCGGTGACGCTTTCGCCCAGGTCTGGCATGACGGTGAACTTTACGGACTCAACTCGAGTGGACCGGCGCCCGAAGGACTATCCCGTGGGGCCCTAAAAGCTGAAGGAATCGAGGAAATCCCGAAGTTCGGCTGGGAACCCGTGACAGTCCCCGGGGCACCGGCTGCCTGGAGGGAATTATCCGATCGGTTCGGGAAGCTCGACCTCGAAGAGACGCTTGAGCCGGCAATCGAATATGCCCGGGAGGGTTACCCAATTCAGCCGACACTCGGCAGGTACTGGAAGCGAGCCTGCGGAGTCTATTCCGACCTGGAAGGGCCGGAATTCGAGGCCTGGACTGAAGTATTTGCCCCTGAAGGGGAACCACCGGAAGTTGGAGAGATCTGGAAATCACCGGAACACGCGGAGACTCTCAGAAAGATTGCCAGTACGGAGGCCGAGTCATTCTACGAGGGCGAGCTGGCGGAAAAGGTAGACGAGTTTTCCCGGAGAACCGGGGGATACATCAGGAAAGGCGACCTCGCTTCTTACTCACCGGATTGGGTAAAACCGATTAGGTTAAACTACGGTGATTACGGCGTCTGGGAACTGCCCCCGAACGGCCAGGGACTGGTGGCTTTGATCGGGTTAAATATTCTTGACCAGCTGGATCCACCGGTTAACGACGACGAATTTTATCATTACGGAATAGAGGCGATAAAACTTGCGTTCTCCGACGGTAAGGAATACATAACGGATCCCGACCACATGGATCGTGATCCTTCCGATTTCCTGACTTCCAGTTACGGAATGAGACGAAGTAAAGAGGTAACGTCCGAAGCGGGCGATCCGGCACCCGGCCGGCCGGGCGAAGAGGGAACAGTTTACCTGGCCACGGCGGACGGGGAGGGAAACATGGTCTCCTTCATTCAGAGCAACTACGCCGGATTCGGTTCCGGGGTAGTCGTACCCGGCACGGGGATAGCTCTTCAGAACCGGGGGAATACTTTTTCCCTGGACGACTCGGCGCATAACCGGCTGGAGGGTGGAAAGCGAACCTACCATACCATAATTCCCGGCTTTTTGACGAGGGAAGGAAAACCCCTGGGCCCCTTTGGAGTCATGGGTGGCTACATGCAGCCCCAGGGCCACCTGCAGGTTTTATTGAACACCATAGAGCGAGACCTCAATCCTCAGGCCGCTCTTGATGCACCGCGCTGGCGCTGGACGGGGGGTAAGGAGATCGAAGTCGAGCAGGACTTTCCGGAACATCTGATAGTAAAGCTGGAACGCAGAGGTCACGAGGTAAGTGTAGCGTCGGATCGTGGCGCTTTTGGGCGAGGACAGATAATATTTCGCCACGGAAAGGGTTTAGTTGGAGCTACAGAACCGAGAACGGACGGTCAGGTTGCGGTTTATTGAGAGAATTGAGCGACAATTTATTTGGTTAAAGCCAGGAAAATTCGGAGGAGGTAAAATTGAAAAACTCGGACAAGGATAATAGAAGTTTCAACACGCTGGCCGTTCACGCCGGTGAAGAAGTTGGCGCTTCCGATACCAGGTCATCGGCTACTCCAATTCATCAGACGGCTTCCTATCTACTTGAGAACGTAGAGAAAGCCCAGAAGCTTTTCGCGCTGGAAGAGCAGGGGGATATCTACTCCAGGATATCCAACCCGACTAACGCAGTGTTCGAAGAGAGGTTATCCGCCCTGGAGGGTGGGGTAGGTTCCGTAGTCACGAGTTCGGGTATGAGCGCCCTGAACTTGATAGTATTTACCCTGATGGAGAGCGGAGAGAACGTGGTTTCTTCTTCAAACCTTTACGGCGGCACCTACACCTATTTCACCCATAGTTTGCCCAGGTACGGAATGGAAGCGAAACTCGTCGAGAACGACGACCCGGAAGAATTTGCTGAAAAGGTAGACGATTCAACGAAGTTCCTTCATATTGAGACGATCGGTAACCCCTCGCTTGAGGTGCCCGACGTGGAGGCTATAGCGCAAGTAGCTGATGAGGCTAATATTCCTCTGGTTATGGATAACACTTTTGCTACCCCCTATCTTTTTCAGCCTTTTGAGCACGGGGCCGACATCATCTGGCACTCGACTACGAAATGGTTGAATGGTGGAGGGACGACCATAGGCGGTGCGGTAGTTGATTCCGGAGATTTCGACTGGAATTCCGGAGATTTCTCCCAGCTGACCGAACCGGATTCCAGCTACCATGGTGTCAATTTCCGCGAACGTTTTGAGGATCAGGCCTTTATAGCGAACTTACGCGCCCGCGGTTTGCGGGACCTCGGTTCGGCTCAGAGCCCTTTCGACACGTTTATCAACTTAAAGGGGCTCGAAACCCTTCCGCTTCGGATGGAAAAACACTGCAAAAACGCGATGGAAGTAGCGGAGTTCCTCAGGGATCACCCCGAGGTTAGCTGGGTAGATTACCCCGGTCTTGACTCCCACCCGAGCCACGAACTAGCTTCGGAGTACCTGGAGAACGGTTACGGGGGGATGATCACCTTTGGTGCGAAGGGTGGCTACGAGGCGGGAAAGGACGTCATGGAATCCGTGGATCTAATTTCGTTTCTGGCCAACGTCGGCGACGCTAAGTCATTAATTATCCACCCTTCCAGTACCACGCATCAGCAGTTGAGCGAGAAAGAAAAGAGAACCGCGGGTATCACTGATGATACATTGAGACTCAGCGTGGGGATTGAAGCTCCGGGCGATATAAAGGATGATTTAAGTAGAGCACTCACTTAACCGATGAATGGAGGTAATTATGTCGGACTTAACCAGCAAAAAGTGCGTTCCCTGTGAAGGAGGAGTGCCTCCGCTGGAAAGCGAAGAGGTCGAAGAGCTGCTGACGGAGGTCAAGGGCTGGGAACTTCTGGAAGAGGACCCGCCCAAAATTCAGAAGAAGTACAAGTTCGGAGATTTCAACGAATCCATGGAATTCGTAAATAAGCTGGCAGAACTTGCGGAAGAAGAGGGTCACCATCCGGATATCGAGATATCCTACAACGTAGTGACGCTGCGGCTCCATACCCATGCAATAGACGGATTGCACGAAAACGACTTCATACTCGCTGCGAAGGTTGATGACCTGAAGGGGTAAATAGGTAAGAAAAGTTTTTAAAGGCCCCGTCCGAACTCCGGGCGGGGCCAGATAATCATTACAAATCGAAGCCAGGCCAGCTTAATTTCCTACGGCTTTCGCGACCTGTTTTCCCAACTCGAATCCTTCTTCCAGTTCTTCTTTCGAAGGGTTACCGCCAAATTCCAGCGACGAAGTGACGAAGTCCCAGTTAAGGGTATCACCGGTTTCCTCTATCTCCCTGGCGGAGCCACCACCCCAGCCGAAGGAACCGTAAGCGCCGGTTACCTTGCCTTTTAATTTCTTTTTTTCGGCAAGTTTAAGGAAGTTGCTCACCGGCGGGAAGGCCCTGGATTCGTAGGTAGGGGAGCCGATTATTAGCCCCTGTCTCTTCCAGGCTTCCAGCAGGAGGTAGCTTTGATGCTTGGACGAGGCGTCCATGATTTCTAACTCCTCCAAACCCGTGCTGGCAGCACCGCGGGCGACTCGTTCAGTTAGTTTTTCCGTAAAGCCGTACATGGAACCGTAGATAATCGTCAGCCCCGGTTTCGCTTCTCCGCTGCTGTACCGATCGTAGAGGTCAAGTATTTCCTCGGGCTGGTCTCGCCAGATGGGTCCATGTGCCGGCGCGATTAAATCTAGTTCATAGGATTTCAACTTGCCTATAGCCGCCTGAAGCGTGGTGCTGTAAGCGCCTACGATGTTGGAGAGGTACCTCAGTGCTTCCTCTTCGGATTTTTCCAAATTAATCTGGTCGTCAAATACTCCTCCGTCGAGCGTTCCGTAAGCCCCAAACCCATCACCCGAGAATAAAATCCCGTCTTCCTGAAGGTAGGTCATCATGGTCTCCGGCCAGTGAATAAAAGGGGTTTTTATGAATTCGAGCGTAGAAGTGCCGATCTCCAGACTCTCTACTTCGTCTATAGTCTTAACTCCTTCGGTAATCCCATAAAAGTTCTCGAGGAGTTCGGCCGCTTTGGAGGTACCTATGAAGGTTAGATCAGGATTTTGCCTTCTCAAAGCTGGAAACGCCCCGCTGTGGTCCGGTTCCATGTGGTTTATAACCAGATAATCAATCTCCTCAATGGAGGTCAGGCCGCTTAACTTGTTCAGGTACTCTTCCGTGAAGCCCTCTTTCACGCCGTCGATTAGAACCTTTTCTTCGTCCTGAATCAGATATGAGTTATAGCTCATCCCGTCGGGTATGGGCCAGTAATTCTCAAATAGATCGTTTTTCCTGTCGTTTACTCCTACCCAGTGAATCCTGTCGTTTAACTTCATCTTCATGTTTACACCCCTTTTATTCTCTATGACTGTACTGAATTTACGAGGTAAACAAGCCAATGAAGTATATTTGTCCGACGGTATAGAAACAACTGCTTTGGAAACTAGCCCAAATGGTCAGTTTTGAAAGTCCATTTGCTTTGCTCTATAATCATATTTAAGTGGAATTCGTTTTTTCTAACAAACTAGGAGGTAAAAATGGCAAAATACAAGTTAAAGTACGACAAGGACGCGTGTCAGAGCAATTTCGTCTGTACGGCGGTCGATCCCGGTCACTTCAAAGAGGGCGATGACGGCAAGGCGGAACTGATTGACTCCAGTCAGGAGGACGGGATGGCAGTGCTTGAGGTCGGCGAAGACGACAAGGCGGCGGCGAAACAGGCAGCGGATGGCTGCCCGATGATGGCAATTGAGCTGGTTGATGGAGAATCGGGCGAAACCCTGGCGCCTTAGTTTTTAGGTTCTAACCATAAAATCAAAATTACGGAGGTAAAAAATGGCAGAACAGTCCTGTGAAGAAGATCTATTTTGTGGGGTAAATGAACCCGATACTGAAGACCCGGAGGAGATGTCCGCGCTTGAGAAAAAGCATACGGTCATCATAGAAGCGCCGGATACGGTCGAGGAAGGCGAGGAATTTGAAGTGACGCTTAAGGTGGGCGAATACAAGGAACATCCAAACGAGGTCGGTCATTTCATAGAATGGATGGAGCTTTATTCAGGCGATACCTTCCTCTCCCGACTCGAATTGACCCCGGAAAATTCTCATTATGTAATGAAAACTACGGTAAAGCTTGACCATGCCCATCCGCTTAAAGGACGGGCAAAGTGTAACCTGCACGGTCTGTGGGAAGGCGAAAAGGAGATAGAAGTCGTTTAATTGATCTGACTTTTTCGGTTGGCGATATATCTACCCGTTAGGTATATCGCCACCTTGTAACTTATCTCTTAAACGAACTGGGAAAGAATGGATTGGCCAAATGACCATAGCGAGGTGAGGGCCATGAAATACCAGTGCACGGAATGCGGGGAAATCTTTTACAAAGACGTAAAACTGGTTCGGTGTCCAAACTGTAGTTCCTGGTTGAAAGAAAAATCCGGTGAAGGAAAGGAAGTTAATTGCCCTGTAAGTGGAGAAAAGACAGATCTGGTTAATGGTGTTCCAGGCTGTGAACACTTCAAACTTACCAATTCAGTCGGTTCTCGCTGTACTTTTGGCGAGCTACCTTCCAGGTGCGAATCCTGTGGTTTGCCTTTTTATAATCCCAGAGTAGGTGTACCTAAGGAATAAATACTTATTGAAACGGCTTAAAACTAATATTGGGAATATGAACGCTTAGGAGGGTTCTATGGTAAAAAACGACATGAAGATATTGATCGGTGGAGATGCCGGGCAGGGAATTCAATCCACCGGTAAAGGTTTCGTCCAGGCCCTGGCCCGTGCCGGCCTGTTCCCGTTTGGCCGGCAGGACTACCGCTCCCGAATCCGGGGTGGGCATAACTTCTTCGAGATAAGGATCTCGGACGAAGAAATATTTACTCATTCGAGTGGTCTGGACCTGCTTGTTGCTCTGACCGAGGATTCCGTAGATGAGCACGTGGAGGAAATGGTTCCAGGTAGCGGGGTCATTTACGACGAAGACTTCGACCTGGAGACGGATAAGCTTGAAAGCAGGGGAATTAACGCTTTTCCGGTACCGATTACTTCAATTGCCACCGAGGAAGGTGGGGCAAAGGTAATGGCCAACACGGCGGCAACTGGTGCTATAGCAGGCCTCACCGGTTTTGATATATCTTATCTGAACCAAATTATCGAAGAGAACTTCGGCGTAAAAGGCGGAAACGTCGTCGAAAATAACTTAAAAGTTGCAAATGCCGGAAAAGAATACGTAGAGTCAAAGGGCTATAAATTCGATTATGAAATCTCCGCCCAAGAAGATCAGCCCGAACGAATGGTAATTAACGGAAACGAGGCGATAGCCTTTGGCGCGGCCGTTGGGGGTTGTAATTTCGTATCGGCATATCCGATGACCCCTTCGACTTCCATTCTGGAGTGGCTTGCCAAGCACTCGGAGGAAATGGATATAGTAATCAAACAGCCGGAAAGCGAATTGGCAGCGATAAGCATCGCCATTGGTGCCGGTCACGTGGGTGCCCGTCCACTGGTAACCACGTCGGGTGGGGGTTTCTCGCTGATGACGGAGGCTTTTGGCCTTGCGGGTACGACCGAAACCTCGCTGGTTATCGCGGAAGTTCAGCGACCCGGGCCGAGTACGGGCTTGCCAACTAGAACAGAACAGGGCGACCTCTCGTCGATCATCCACGCCTCTCAGGGCGAGTCGCCGCGGATGATAATATCGCCCGCCACTATTGAAGAGGCTTTTCAGGCCGGCAAACGCGCCTTTGACCTGGCGGAGAAGTACCAGTTGCCAGTTGTAATCTTAAACGATCAGCACCTGGCTGACTCTTACCGTGCCGTCCACCCTGACCGGTTCGACACGGATGTAGATATTGATAGAGGAGAACTTTTGACCGAGGAAGATCTCCAGGAGCTCGACGGAGATTACCTGCGGCACGAGTTCACCGACTCCGGGATATCTCCCCGCGCCGTACCTGGTAATAAATACGCGACTTACAAGACGACGGGTAACGAACACAACCAGAATGGGGATACGACGGAAGACCCGGAAATCAGGACGAAAATGATGGACAAGCGGATGAAGAAACTTGATACGGCCCTGGATCGGGACGTCGAAGGACCGAAGCTTTACGGCCCGGAGGAAGCCGAGATAACTTTCCTGGGTTGGGGTTCTCCCTACGGAGCCGTCCGGGAAGCCGTAGATAAGTTGAACGATGAAGGTATTAGCTCAAACTTCTACCATCTGCACGATATCTATCCTCTGCCGGCGGAAGAAGTCAGGAACGTGATTGAAGGCTCGGAGCGCGTAATAGTCGTCGAGAACAACTATTCCGGACAGCTTGCGGACTTCATTACTAGAGAGACTGGGACTCAGTTGCCGGAAAGGATACTGAAGTACGATGGACGACCGTTTACTCCGGAGGATATACTTTCCGAACTGGACGAGTACAAGGAGGTCAATTGATATGGCTGAAGAAGTAACTCTCGAAGACTACGAATACCCAACCGATCCCACCTGGTGTCCGGGCTGTGGGGATTTCGCTATTTTGCGGAGCGTCA
>CAZDMI010000052.1:0-9070 GCA_964506635.1 uncultured Thermotogae bacterium | reverse complement strand
CCATACCAGCTACAAATAGTGAAACTACAAGTGTTAAGGATAGTGCAAAAATCAACCCGTTTTTCCATCGATAATTCATAAGTATATATACCTCCTTGAATTTGGCAAAACACCTAAAAAGCTGAACTTACTCTCGCCAGCTCAATCTTACCTCACTGGCCTGTACGGTCACCCCCCTCTGTATACTTTTTGCCTCATTTAACGAGCAGTTAATTTTATTGGGGAGAAAATCAATTTGCAACAAAGTGGAGATCCGGGCGCCCACGAATCCATCATCTGGAGACCCGAGGTTACATAACTAGCAATCAGAGCCCCAGAGCCGTAACGGTTGAAAAGAACCCCGGGCACTTGTACTATTTAGCAGTCTTAGGGTGTGAGTGCTAATCAATGAAAAACAGGAAAGAACTAATCCTAAAAGAGATAGTCGACGGATACATTGACACCGGCGAACCCGTCTCATCCAGGCTAATTCTGGACGAGTACGATCTAGACTATTCGTCGGCAACCGTTCGTAACGACATGCACGAACTTGAGGAGGAGGGCTACCTGAAAAAGCCCTACACCTCGGGTGGCAGGGTCCCGACGATAGAGGGATATCGCTACTTCGTTAGCTGGTTGATCGAGCTGTCGGAGCTTTCCGGCGAGGAGCAGCGTGCAATAGTCGAAGCATACGAGTTCGAACAACAAAACACGGAAAGGCTGCTCGGAAATACCGCATCATTACTGGCCAGCATTACGGGATACGCCGGATTCGTCCTGGGGCCGGACCTGGAGGAAAGAAACGTAAAGTATTTCACGATGACCCAGCTGGATAGAAGACACTTAATGGCGATACTGGTCACGGACATCGGGCTCGTGGAAAACCGGGTCATTAAGTCCGAAAGGGATATAACCGAAGAAGAACTCGACCAGATCGTTTCTCTCCTCTCCGATCGACTGGAGGGAATGCAGTTAAAGGAACTCAAGGAATTGCGTGACCTCAATCTAAACGAGGAAGGCTGGTACGACAAACTTACCAGGGACTCCTTCATGTTAATCAGGAACTTCCTCAAGGAAAGGACCGACCGGAGGTTATACCTTGAAGGTTCGTTAAACATAATAAGCACGGACTCCGAGGGAACTCAGGACAACGACAAGTTGAAGCGCGTATTTGAATACTTAACCGAGGAGAAGCTGGCCAAGATAACGGAAACATGCAAGGACAAGGACAACCAGATAAACGCCCTTGTCGGGATAAACGATCGCTCCGAGCTGCTTCCCTATAGCTTAATTGTAAAAAGGCTGGCAAACTGTTCCAGTTCCCTGGGGATACTGGGCCCCGTAAGCATGGATTACAGTAAATCATTCTCGACAGTCCAGTACATCGGAAGCAGGCTCGACACCCTACTTACCGCAGGAAACAAGAATTAACGGTATTGAGGTGATATAGATGACAGAAGAGATTCAGGACGAAGAAGAATCTAAAGGTAACGACTACCAGGATCTTGAAGAGGAAACAGCTGAAATGGAAGAAGGGGCTGAAATTGGGGACACGGAAGAAGTTCAGGAAGAAAGAGTAGAAGCCCTGGAAAAGGAACTGACTGAAAAGGAAGAGACAATTCGTGAACTCAAGGACAGAATACGCCACTTAAAGGCGGACTTCGAGAATTATAAGAAAAGGCAAGGAGATAAAACGGAAGAAAAGGTCGACAAGGAAATGGGGAACTTAATAATGGACCTGGTACCGATTTACGACAACCTGGACAGGGCTTTCAAAAGCTTTGAAAAAAACGACGACAAGGAATCCTTCATAGAGGGAGTAGAAAGAATTTACGCACAATTCGACGAATTCCTGGAGAAAAAGGACGTAGAACTTATAGGGGCAGAAGGGGAGCAATTCGACCCCAGTAAGCACGAAGCACTGATGAGAATTGAATCGAACGAATACGAAAACAATGAAATAGTTGAAGAATTTGAAAGGGGTTACAGGTACAAGGATCAGGTACTCAAACCAAGTAAAGTAAAGGTAAATATCAGACCCTCTTCCGAAGAGGGTCAAGACGGTAACGAGTCTTCAAAAGCCAAATAAGGGAGGTAGAAAAAATGGCTAAAGAAAAAATTATAGGAATAGATCTCGGAACGACTAATTCTTGTGTGGCAGTTTTGGAAGGTGGAGACCCGGAGGTAATTACGAATTCCGACGGAAACCGAACGACTCCATCAGTAGTAGCTTTTTCCGACGAAAACGAGAGGCTTGTGGGCGAAACCGCAAAAAGGCAGGCAATAACTAACCCGGAAAGGACGGTTGCTTCGATAAAAAGGAAGATGGGCGAGGACCACGAAGTCCGTATTTCCGCTGACGGAGAGGAAAAGACTTATAATCCGGAACAAATCTCGTCCATGATACTGCGAAAGATCAAGGAGGACGCTGAGGAAAGGATTGGCCGAGATGTCAACAAAGCCGTCATTACGGTACCGGCATACTTCAACGACAGTCAGCGTCAGGCAACCAAGGACGCGGGTAAGCTGGCGGACCTGGAAGTTGAAAGGATAATCAACGAGCCAACGGCCGCTTCTCTGGCCTACGGTCTCAAAGACGAGTCCGACCAGACAATTCTGGTATACGACCTCGGTGGCGGAACCTTCGACGTTTCCATTCTGGAACTCGGAGACGGAGTATTCGAAGTAGTAGCTACCGACGGGGATACAAAGCTCGGCGGGGACGATTTCGATCAGGAAATCATCGACTGGCTGGTCGAAAAGTTCAAGAGCCAGGAGGGAATAGATCTTTCTGACGACCCCAGCGCCCTGCAGCGACTCAAGACCTCCGCGGAAGAGGCCAAGAAGGAGCTATCGAACAGAAAGGAAACCACGATCAACTTACCTTACATAACCGCGGATCAGAACGGACCCAAGCACCTGGAAGAAAAGTTGACCCGGGCCAAGTTCGAAAGCATGATCGACGACAAGCTCTCCAGAACGACGAATATACTGGAATCCGTGCTTTCCGACGCGGATATGACAAAGACCGACATAGACCAGGTAGTCCTCGTCGGCGGTTCGACGAGAATACCGAAGGTCCAGGAACTAATAGAAGAGCACGTACCCGGCAAGGTAAATAAAGAGATCAACCCTGACGAGGTAGTCGCAAGAGGCGCGGCGATTCAGGGCGGAGTACTGGCCGGAGAAGTCGACGACCTAGTACTGCTCGACGTCACACCGCTTACGCTGGGAATCGAGACTTTAGGTGGCGTCACGACACCACTGATCGACAAGAACACTACCATACCGACTGAGAAGTCAAAGACGTTCTCAACCGCCGAGGACAACCAGACGACCGTCGACATCCACGTAGTTCAGGGAGAGAGGAAAATGGCCGACGACAACAAGAGTATCGGCCGATTCCAGCTAACCGGCATACCACCGGCACCGCGCGGAACCCCTCAGATCGACGTAAACTTTGAAATAGACGCGGACGGCATTCTCCACGTATCAGCTGAGGACAAGGGAACAGGAAAGTCAGAGTCAACTACGATAGAGGAGCCCTCTCGTTTATCCGAGGAAGAAATTGAACAGATGAAGGAAGAGGCCGAAAAGCACGAAGAAGAGGACAAGCGGAAGGCCGAAAAAGTGGAAACCAAGAACAAGGCAGATCAGCTAATCTACTCAACGAGAGAGAGCCTGGAAGAATTCGGCGATAAGATCGACGAGAGCACCAAAACGGAAATCGAAGAGAAAATTGAGAACCTCCAGGAACTGGTCGACGAAGACGCTTCAAAGGAAGAAATTGAAGAGGGAATTGAGGAACTAAACGAGGCAGCCCAGGAAATTGGAGAAACGGCCTATGACGGAGCTGGCGGAGCTCAGGGCGCCGGAGGACCCGGTGGAGCAGCAGGACCTGGAGCTGGCGGACCCGGTGGTGCAGCTGGCCCGGGCGGCCCAGGCGCGACTGGTGGCGCTACCGGTACGGCCGGTGAAGAAGACGACGAATACGTTGACGCCGAGTACGAAGAAGAATCAGAGGATGAAGAATAATCGACTGGAGCTTAAGATAAATTGATCTCTAAAAACAAAAAGGGCCGGTAATTATGGCAAAAGACTATTACGACGTTCTGGGGGTCGATGAAGACGCCCCGGAGGACGAAATAAAAAAAGCATACAGAAAAAAGGCCAAAAAGTACCATCCGGACATGAACCCGGATCTGGACCAGGAAGAGGCCGAAGAAAAGTTCAAGGAAGTTACGGAAGCCTACGAGGTTCTATCGGACCCGGACAAGCGGGCCCAGTACGACCGCTTCGGACATACCGGCCCTTCTCAGGGATTTGACTTCAACGATCAGGACCGCGAACGGGCCCGCAGTGCATTTTCCGATAGTTCTTTTGACGATATTTTCGACATGTTCTTTGGTCAGGGCGGAAGACGGGGTAGATCCTCTTCTAAAACCGCAGCTCAACAGGGTGAGAGTTTAGAGAGGAAGCTCAGAATTTCTCTGGAGGACGCAGCAAAGGGCACTCAGGTCAAATTTACCATACCCCGTTTCGTTAAATGTGGCCGCTGCGACGGGTCGGGAGTAAAACCGGGCTCATCCAAACGTACCTGTTCACACTGTAACGGCAGAGGAGAAATCAGGCAGAAACAGCAGACCATGCTTGGCAGTTTCGTCAACGTGCAAACCTGCCCCAAGTGTGGCGGAAGCGGAGAAATAATTGACGATCCCTGTCCAAAGTGCCGTGGCGAAGGTAGAGTTAAGGAGAAATCGGAGATTTCCGTCAAAGTACCCGCAGGAGTCCAGGATGAATCCAGACTCAGGCTAAAAGGGAAAGGCAACGTGGGCAGGAGAGGCGCACCTCCCGGGGACCTATTCATTACGGTCGAGATCAAGGAACACGAAACCTTCATCCGGAAGGGCGACGACATCCTGACTACGGTTCCGGTTCACTTTACTCAGCTAATTCTTGGTGATACGATTTCCGTCCCCACGCTCGATGGGGTCGAGGAAATCGAGGTTGAGCCGGGAACCCAGTCGGGCGAGAAGTTAAAGCTGAGAAAAAGAGGTATCCCGCACCTGAACAAGCCCGGACAGGGCGATCAAATCGTCAGGCTGAAGGCTCTGACACCGAAGGACTTAAACAGGAAGGAAAGGGAACTCGTAGAAGAATTAGACGAGAGCCTGGAAAACCCGGTTGGTAACAACTCCGACGAACGGGAATCCTTCTTTGAAAAGCTGAAGAACTTCCGGGAGGAATTTAGGAAATAGATCTTCTTGCCAACCAACTGAGAACAGAACGTTCAATACTTTAACAGACAATAGAAACCGACAGGGCAATACAGAACCTTGCCCTGTCGGTTAATTTTTTTGTAATCCAAGCTACTCCACGATATTTATTGCGAGTTCTATAAGCTCTTCCCTCTCAACTCCCTGGCCGAGCAGGTAGTAAAACGCCCCGTCTTCCTGCCAGCCAATTTCGTATATCTCGCGCTCGAGCTCCTCGGGCAGACGATCCTTGACCCTCTCTCCTCGATTGACAAATTTACCCTTTAAACCCTTTCCTTTAAGTTGTTCTCCGTTCTCGGCAACAAAGGATCTGTGCCGACTCATCTCGCGGGAGAAGTAATTACCTGCCAGTAGCTGAATCGAAGCCGTGGCCCTACCTTCTTCACCGTCGGAGCTGACAAATACGAGTGAGCTAAATCCCTTTTCTTCACCTCTATCCAGGTTGACCGATATTTCGTCCTGAGCCAGCTCGTACCCTTTTTCCTCGATGGCGTCAAGAGAAACCGGTAACGGGAATTTATCCGAGAATTCTTCTTCCTCGACCAGGCTCTCCTCAAATACTTTATCCACGCCTGAAGCGTCAAAGCTAAAATCCTGACCGGCAAGATCGTCAACTTCGTAATTCGAGTACTCGACGTAGACGGGTCCACCCTGACTGGCCGGAAACCTTATTTGCTCTTCCTGTCCCGGGTAATAAGTAATCTTCAGGGGTAAACCGAGCTCCTTATCTATCGCCAGCTCCGCCTTATCAAGGTTAAAGACTTCGTCCTTCAGGAAGAGAGAGCGGCGGGAGTCCTTTGGTTTGATACCGATCCTATCAACCGGTCGTCCATTAACTTCTCCCTCACCTTCGTCCTTCAGGAGAAAGTCGCTAACCAAATCCGGTAGAAATCCGAGCTGACCGAATACGTCCACACCGGTAAACGGCGACCCCAGTCGCTTTCCCTCTTTTTTATACACCGCGTCCTTGTTTATCAGGTGCACCCATGTAAATCTACCATCGTAAACCAGGCGAGCTTCTGAAAGATCGTCGCCGGAAAATTCCGGGCCTCCTGATACCTGAATTTCAAAATCCTCGAATGGGTTCCGGTACTGGTCGTATTCAACTACAAGTTTCCTTGGTTTCTTGAACTTAACGTGACTTTTTATACTTAGCCCTCCGGTATTGATCTCCTGGTCGGCTTCGAAGCTTTTCAGCTCTTCGTACCTGTTTCCGGCGAGCTCAGCCCTTTCTTTCAAACTCGTCATTTGTAATCACCCAATTTCTTCTCCTATCAGTTAAAAAGGTTCGTACTCTTCACCTGCAACTCCGTCAACGGTGAAAGCCAGTAAATCTATGATATTTTCCATATCGGACAGACTAACTACTTCACAGGGGCTATGCATGTACCTGTTGGGAATGGAAACCAAACCCGTGGCAACTCCGCCCCGTGTCAGCTGAATTGCGTTTGCGTCGGTGCCGGTACCACCTGGTGCTCCGGTAACCTGATAGGGCACCTCGTTCTCTTTCGCCAGGTCGATCATCTGATCGAAGAGCACGGGATTTATATTCGGCCCGCGTGATATAAGCGGGCCACCGTTTATCTCGGCTTCTCCAACCTTTCTTTTTTCCTGTTCCATTGAAGGGGTATCAGTCGCAAAGCTTACGTCGACGGCGATTCCAATATCGGGGTCGATACCGAATGCCGAAGTCTGAGCTCCCCTGAGCCCGATCTCTTCCTGGACGGTGGCAACAGCGTGTATTTCGGCTTCGGGATTCATTTCAGCCAGCTTTCGAGCGGCCTCCAGTACGACAAAGCCCCCACTCTTGTCGTCAAAGCCCCTGGCGGCAACCAGCTCGCCCTGGAGCCTTTCGAAGTCATAATCCAGCACGCCGGCCGAACCAACCTCAACCAGTTCCTCTGCCTCTTCCCGATCCTCGGCACCTATATCGATCCATAGATCCTCCGTCTTCACGACCTTTTTCCTCTCTTCCTCTTCGAGCAGGTGAATCGGCTTCCGACCGACTACACCGACCAAATCTTCTTCTTTTCCTCGAAGTTTTACCCGCTGGCCAGGCAGTACCTGCTTATCCCAGCCGCCTATCGTGTTGAAGAAGAGGTATCCATCGTCCGTAATCTGGCTGACCATCAAACCTATTTCGTCCGTATGTCCTGCCAGCATTACCCTGGGACTACCGCCCTTGTTTACAACCGCAAAAGAGTTTCCGTGCAGATCACCTTTTACCTCGTCCGCAAACCCCTCGGCTTCTTCCTTCCATCTCCTGGCAGCTCTGTCCTCGTACCCGGATGGGCTGATCGTGTTGACGTAACTTTCCAGAAAATCGATAGTTTTCTGCTTCATTCTACTTACCTCCCTTTTGAAATCGCAGTTCGGCCTCACTTCCGCTCAAAAAGTCAAGACGAGATATTCCTTTTCGAATGACTTTTGATTATCGGAAATAAATTGACTCCCTTCAAATTGGAAAAAACCGGCTACTGGCTCGGAACCGGGGGCCAAGCGGTTCCAATCTTGCAAAAGGAGTCGAGCTGGTCCATCCTTTTACTGAAATGAAATTAATGAAGATAGTACAACGACAGTCCGGTCTATCGCGTCGGAAGTCTAGAGATCTGATTGAAGCTGGCGAGGTCATTCTCGACGAGGAAACCGAAACCAACCCGTTCGCCGATTACTCTCTGGAGGAGATAGAGGAACTTTACCTGAGAGGACATCCTTTACCCACCTATCCGGCGAAAAAGAGGGCGTACAAGTTTTTCAAGCCCCAGGGGATGCTGTGCAGTCACGACGATCCTCACTACGGAAGAACGCTGGGACGGAAACTAAGGTCCGAAGGCTTCATCGGTTTTCGCTGGGCCGGCAGGCTGGACCAGGATGCCGAAGGTCTGCTACTGCTCAGCAACGACGGGCAGCTCGTCCACGCCCTGACCCATCCGAGATACGAAGTTGAAAAAAAGTATCACCTGTGGATATCGGGGCGACTGGGGCACGGCGAAATTGGCGGAATTATCGATAGGTTCATGCAAGGAATTGAAGACGACGGGGACCTGCTCCAGATCAAGGAAGGTAACGTCATCAACAGAGGAGAAGAGCATACCGAATTCGAACTTATACTGACCGAGGGAAAGAAAAACGAAATAAAGAGGCTATTCGAAGCCGTGGATCTGACCATAGTTCGGCTACGTCGGCTCGCCATCGGTCCGATCGAAGTCGGGGACCTATCTTCCGAAGAGTTTGAGCAAGTTACACCCGGGGAATGGAAAACTCTCATGGAATACAAGGAGGAGGCCATCGCCCAGCGGGAGGAGGAAAGTTGACGTGGAACTAGTAGAGGTTCACAGAACCTGGGACGAACAGAAAGCCGAGTTAATCAAGTCCCTGCTCGGTGACTACGAAATAAGTTGTTACTTATCCTCTCACATAGCACACTCGGTATATCCCATTCCCGTCGACGGACTAGGAGAAATTCGCGTCATGGTCCCGGAAGAAGACGAAGATCGGGCGGCCGATCTCGTTAAGACGTATTTTTCATCGGAAGAATCGGAAGAAACCGAACAGGGCGATGAACTCGACTAACTACCGATCTTCAATGGAGGAAATGATCTCCGGCCAGCTAGTCAACCGGGGAATAACGGACGACAGAATTCTCCAGGCTTTTCGCTCCAACCCACGCCACCTGTTCGTACCGGACAAAAGCAGAGAGGAAGCTTACGCGGATAGACCTCTGCCGATAAGTAAAGGACAAACTATCTCGCAACCTTATATAGTTGCGCTGATGACCGACACCCTGAACCCCACGTCGGAAGATTCCGTACTCG
>CAZDMI010000051.1:0-9110 GCA_964506635.1 uncultured Thermotogae bacterium | reverse complement strand
AGATAGCTGCAAAGATACCCATGGATAGAGTAGCGGAATCACCGGAAATTGCCAGCGTGGTATCCTTTCTCGCTTCCAGCGATGCCAGCTACGTAACAGGGGAGACAATCAACGCCAACGGCGGAATTTACATGACATCCTGAAACCCTTACGGCCCTCTTAAGAGGGCAAAAAAAACATCCAACACCTTCTCCGCTTACGGCAGTTCTTTACAGTCAACCAGATCCGCCATTTTGTCCCTGTTCTCTATACTGATATCCTGGCCGTTCTTCTCGATCATACCTTTCTCCTGGAGTTCCCGTAGCTTTCTCGACATGGTCACGGGAGAACAACCGACTATGTCGGAAAGCTCTTTGTTGGAGATAGAGAAAGAACTCGAAGACCCCGCCATCAACTTTGCAATCCAAAAGGCAGTGTTCTTCAAAACGGAACAATCCTTCAGCTCCAGTTTGCGCCTTAACCTTTTCATGTTTTCTCCCGCCTTCCTGCCCAGCCTCTCTCCTGCAAGCTTCATCAATTCAGGGAAAAGCTCCTTTTCTATCATCAGAACTTTAGTTTCCGTAACGGATTTCGCCGTAGTTTCCCGGTAATTCTTATCAAGAAAAAAATCGTCTCCAAAAAGGAGGTCACCGCTCATGAGGACGTTTAAGGTTACAGTCTCCCCGCCAGTTGAAGGTGAAATTTCCTTAACCACTCCCTGACATATCAGGTAAAAACCCACTACGGCCTTCTTTGCTTCAAACACGGAGTCCCCGCCCTGGTAATCAAAAATTCGGGTACCTCTGTTCTCTGTCAAGAGTTCTCTAACCCTACCATCCTCCAGTATACAATCGGACTCCTCAACTACGCAATCTGAAAGATCAGCATAACCCACCACAGTTAATCACCCACAGCCGGTTTGGACATTTTTTTGGATAGAACTAACTATATAAAAGTATTTAAATGAAATTAAAGGAGTTTTGGCGGTTTTGCAAGGGATTGAGCCAAAAATATTCCGTTTTCCAGAAGGAAAACTGGCTTTCCGATCAACTAGGCATTACAGGGCACCGGTATTGGTATCACCGCGCGCGTTTTCAGGTGTAGGGAAGACTTTACATCGTTACTTTTGTCGCCCGCGGTATTGCCATGCTTTTCGATTTCTCCCTTCCGATGTTCCTGGAACTGGCTGCTGCAACGAGTTCGCTGGTTTTCAGCTCTTTTTTGTCTATATTCCTGAAGTGACTTGTATGGATCCATTCAGTCCTGTCCAGGGTAAACATGGCATAGTAGAGAATAGCTATCCAGCTGTACATGAATACCGGAAATAAAAACACGTACTTAAAGGCCTCTTCCGGGAGTCGGTCCAAAATAAATAGCGAGGAAGGAATGATAAAAGGCATGAGCGGCAGTACCACGCCGAACAGTTTGATATTGGAGACCACGTAATCGAACACGGGCCCCGAAAAGATCCCAGGCATAATCCACCTTAAAACGGTAACCAGAAAATAAAACATGATGAAAGGCATCTGAAAGAGCCTGATCCCGCCATCGATTTTAACGGGGTTGGCTTCCCTGAGCCCCTGATACAATAATCGGGGGACGTAATTCTTCAAAACGGAAAGTTGACCCCTGGCCCAGCGCAACCTCTGACGACAGCTCGCAAAAAAGGATACCGGCTTTTCGTCGAATACCCTGGTTTCTCGCGTGAAACTCGTTTTGATTCCCCGGAAGAGCGCCTGGATCGAATATTCCAGGTCCTCCGTCAGGGTTTTGGTATCCCATCCGATTTCCTCTAGAACTTCAGCAGAAATACACATTCCGGTCCCCATCATTACGGCTGATAACCCAACGTTGTAGCGTGAGAGAAGTGTATAACGATCGTTTATCCAGAACATCATCGAAAAAGTAGCAGTGACCCAGTTGTCGGAGGGGTTTTTTGAGTCCACGTAGGACTGAATCAGCTTTTCTCCGCTCTCGAGACGATCGTTCATCACCCCGAGAAAATCGTCTTCTACCAGGTTATCGGCATCAAAAACCGTGACGGCATCGTAATCCGCGCTACCGTCGAGAAAACCAATACGGTCAAAGCCATATTTCAAAGCGTAACCTTTCCCTTTTTCTTCCTGATTGTTCCTTTCAATAACGTTAACATCATGACGCCGGGCTACACTCCCGGTATCGTCCTGACAGTTGTCCGCAATAACGAATACGTCGTATAAACGGGAAGGATAATCCAGGTTCTCCAGGTTGGAAAGAAGTTTGCTAATTACTTTTTCCTCGTTATGAGCGGGAACGAAGATGGCAAACCTGTTCTTCGGGTCACTCGATACTCCATCTTTGCCGTCTCCAAACAAGTCATTGTCAAACAGGCCGATCAAGACAAAAGTCAGATAGTAAAGTGAGTAAAGGACAAGAAGACTATCTATAACGTAGTTCAATGCGCTCATAAACTCCCCCTCCGCTGGATCGGGCCTACCTTATATATAACTCAAAGTACGGAATCGAGAAAAACTAAACCAGTTATTCTATCTAATACTTACAGCGTTTTCGTCAATAGTGTACCAAGCTGGCGGTAACCTCAGGTACTCACTCATCTCAACTAACTGTCCTCGACTCGATTCCATTTTTTTGAACATATAGTATAAAAGGAATACTGGTGTCGGATCAAAGTCTCGATCAAAAACACCCCACTAACTCGTGAACCCGGTGAATTATAACGGATTCACCACCAGGTTATAACAAGTACAGGTGTGAGAAGCGGAAATAATTGTCCGAAGGGGCAATAAGAGCAAACCGATTTAAGGATTCAGGTAAAATGGAAGGGAATACTTCCCCCTTCAGTGGAGAAAAAGTTCTAGTGCTCGCTCACTTCCATCGTCCGGAACCGCCACCAGCTAAGCAGTACGAATCCAACAAGGTAACCAAAAATAACCGGCAGAAGATTCGCCAGTGAGGCCGGGGAGTTACCGAGGGACTGAAAAAGTTCGGCGATCGTTCCCGAGGAGGCCCGATAAACGAAAAAGTGATAGAAGCCGGAAATCATATCACGAAACCCGGGAATACTAAATATGACACCCTCGATAAAGTAGTAGCCAAGCGAGAAACCGATACCCATGGCCGTACTTTTTGACCATAGGGCAATTGTACCTGCCAGCATGAACCAGCTGAACCAGACCACGAGAACCAGTAAAACTCCTCGCAACACCAGCCAGAATCCGGGAATCGCGTAAGCCGTGTTCCCTTCAAGTAATCCAAGCGAGAAGCTGATCAGATGTCCGGATGCCAGCCCAATTACCAGCCAAAATCCAAGAACCACAAGGCCGGCAAGAACTTTACCCAGAAATACGTCGTCCCTGCTTCTCCGCTGAATAAACCTGGTTTCGTAAGTCCGCCAGGAGAACGGAGACCCGAAAAATAGACCACCAAAGATCGCGGCCAGGTAGATTCCATTGTCGCCGAGCTGGAACAACGTATACTCGATAACTTTACCGGGAAAAAGAAAACTCCGGGATAAGCCAGCATTAGTAAAGAAGTATACCATCAGATAGCCAAGTACAAGAAAAGCCAGCAGGAAGCCGAGGATTACCCAGCTTGCTTTCCTTTTCCGTATAACTTTGAGCTCCGCCCCAAGCAATTTACTCATCCCTTAAAGTGACCTCCTCTTCCTCAGTCAGCTCGATGAAAACGTCCTCCAGTGAGCGTCTGCTTTTCTCGATTTCCTGTACCTCGACGCCGCTGCTCGCCAGTTCGGACAGGATATCAGCACTTCGCTCCGCGGGACACTCTACCAAGGCCTCCTTACCGTTTACCTTTACACCCTCGACGTAATCCAGACCCCCAAGGTGTTTCTTGAGCAAATCCATCTCTCCTTCATCCGCAGTCACCACAACTCCGCTGGTTCCTAAAACGAGTTCCGATACGGGGCTTTCATCTAAAAGTCGACCCTCTTTCAACACTCCAACGCGGGAACAAATCTCCTGGACCTCGTTTAACAAATGGGTAGACAGAAACACGGTCTTACCTTCACGACCAAGTCTTTCTATCTTCTCCCTGACTTCAACTCGACCCTGGGGATCGAGCCCATTAGTCGGTTCATCCAGTATAAACAGGTCGGGATCCTTCATATAAGCGGAAGCTAGAGCCAGCCTCTGTCTCATTCCCGCAGAAAAGTTACTAAATTTTATACCGGCCGCGTCATCAAGCCCCACCAGATCAAGGCCGTCCTCAACGGAAAGACCGGATACTTTGGGTGATAAACCCTGAATAAGTTTTAGGTTTTCCCGACCGCTCAGGTGCGGGTAAAACGCAGGATCACCCAGCACGGAGCCAATCCGCGGCAAAACATCCCTTATCCCGTTATCAATACCGTGACCAAATATTTCCACCCTTCCAGAAGTCGGCGCAAGCAACCCAAGCATAATTCTGATAGTCGTGGTTTTACCGGCGCCGTTCGGTCCGAGAAAGCCGTAAATATCCCCCTCTTTAACGGAAACCTCCAAATCGGATAGCGCTAATACTGCTCCGTACTTTTTTGTTAGCCCAACAGTTTTGACAACTTTCATCACGTTTACCCCTTTAACCTGCCCAAACAATGCTCAAACCAAATGGCTGATACCTCTTTCAGACGATCGGCTTTAACTTTAGAGGAACAAAAGGTTATTTGCCAGTTTTTTAGGACCTTCTTTCCGTGTCCAAAACTGAACTTAAAGAGTTTGATCTGGTTTAATTCTTTACTTGATCGCTGTTAATGATTCTTAAACCACTCTATCCTATCATTTATTTGTAAAATTTAAGTTAAGATATAGGTAATAAGCCCTTAGAATCGATCATAGTCCTTTAGCGATGAATTCGGCGATTTCTTGTGTGTGCTGAAGATTAACAATGGGTTTTTGCTAATTCGACTTTATTCTAATATCATCAACCTGGCCGTGAATTCCACGTCAATGCTTGAAAATTAAGGACAGCCTCCGTTACCTCACGGGAATATCCGGGGGCTTCTATAACTATGGTGATTTGAAATAATGAAAAAGTATATAGGAATTCTTCTGGTAATAATCGGGTCGCTGGTTTTCCTCACTGAAATTTTCCCGGATTATAGCGCCTATATTTCCCACCTTCAGGCGATAACCATTATCCCTTTTTGGGGCGTCGTTCTGGTACTCGGCGGCGGTTACTTTTTAATCGGTAACGAAAAGGCGAAATCAGGTCTCGCCGCCGCAATTGTAATATTTATCGCGATTTACGCACTGGGGTCACTTGCAGGTACCTCGACGCTTGAAATAGGCGGATGGTCCGTACCGGCTTTCCTGGGTGGAAGCGAGAAAATAGAAGGAGAATCACGTTCGATAGGAACCTATCAGGCCAAAACGCTGGAGATGAAAAACCTCGCCGCGGAAATCCGATTCACGGAAGTTAAGGGCGAAAAAATAGAAATCATCACCAACCTACCTCTCTCTCCGACGAAATCCGAGTCAAAAGTCCTGATTGAATGCCAGAATGACTGTAAAAAGTACAAAAACGGCGAACTGGAATTTAAAGTGGGTAGTGATCTTGGTCTTAAGGAAATAAAAATAACTGATACAGTTGGAGACATTAGTGTAAATCTTACTCAGACCCTGACAACCGTGGAGATGGCAAACTTCGTCGGAGCCCTAACGGTTGAAGGCCTCTCTTCACAAAACGTTACCCTGGATGACTTTATCGGTGACATATCCCTGGACGTCAAAACCGTTGATAGGCTAGAAGTCAACAGCGGCATTGGAGACGTAAAGGTCAATTTACCTTCCGACCACAGGATGGAATTAAGGTCCGAATCCCTTCTATCCAAGCTAAACACAAGTGGAAGCGTGCATCAGGGGGATCACAAAATGGAATTTTCCATGCGTAACATGGTGGGTCAGGTGACCGTAAGCAAGGCTAAAAGCAATTAATAGTATATAAGACTTAAAAAAACCGGAGCCTCTTATCAGTTCGGGTTATTCCCTCACCTCAAATACTCAAAACCTGGAAGAGGGATGAGCCTTTTAAATTTAGTCCCCACCAGGTAACCCGCCGGGCCATAGTGGTTTCATATCGGCCTCTCCCACCATCCGCTCCATCTCCTCCTCCGACGGACCGGAACCCGGGCTGTAGCTATCCGCGGCAGCAAGGACCTCCGATAGAATTTCCGTTTCGCCGGGTGTGGGAATGAATACGGGGTTTTCATCCAGAACCCAGTGTATGGCTTTTTCAATGTGCGTACCGTCTTCAAGCGGCTTGTACCACGTATCCATTGTTTGTTCTTCCTCGTCTTTCCAGAGACGCTGTGCGACCGACTTGATAGCCTGAACGGCCACGTTCCTTTCCTTACACACCCCGATTAACTCGTTGAAGTCCGACGCGTACTCGGGATTTTGCATGAGCGGATAATTGCAGGGAAGCAGAACGGAATCGAAATCGTACTCTTTCAGGCTCCGGAGATGGCTGCTGGGGGCTTTAAGAGTATGGCCGGTTACCCCGAGGTAATTTACCACCCCTTCTTTCTTTGCCTCGACCATTGCTTCCAGTGCGCCACCGGATGAGAACGCCTTCTCCCACTCCTCGTCAGTTGTCAGACTGTGCATCTGAAGTAAATCCAGCTCCTCCGTGCGTAAGCGCGATAGGGAGTTTTCGATCTGCCTCATGGCGGGGCCGTATTCTCGCTCGTGGATTTTCGTGGCCAGAAAGAAATCCTCGCGGTGCTCGTCCATCCAGGGGCCAATCCTCAGTTCCGCGTCTCCGTAGGCGGGAGCTACGTCAATATGGTTTACCCCGTAATCCAGCAGTGTTTCAAGTACCTCATTTGCTTTTTTCTGACTGACATCCGCCAGCGCTACGCCGCCAAAGATTGCAGCGGAGCTAAGATGGCCGGTCGCCCCAAAAGGCCTCTTTTCCATAGAAGTTACCCTCCTCTTATTCGAGTAAGAATTAAAAAAGTAACCCTTGCTGTGAATCGATCCGGATAAAGTATAAAGCTCTTATAAGAGCACACAATATCCTAACGGACCGAATAGGGACCGGCAGTTGGTTATTCTCTACGAGACTACGGATTAACTTTTCTACCCCGGGGAATCGTCCCTAAGAAAGAATACCAGCAAATAAAAATCTCCCGCACCGACCATTGCCTCCCTGATCGGTGCGGGATCTACCTAAAACCTAGCAGGTTTTTTCGAATATACGCTAACCTTGATCCTACATCCTATCCAGGAACTTCTCTACCTCGGCTTCCTTCCGGGCCTCTTCGAGCCAGCTAGAGAATGCTTGGCTCGTCTTCTGGTTTGTCAGAGTGTTTTTAATTTGGCTTCTCACGTCCTTTAGCGGTTTTACGTTCCCTTTATCGTCCTTGAAACTTTTCTTGTTTTTCTCGTAGTAAGAACTGATTTCATCGTCGGTAACCGATACATCGCCTGTTACTTCGCTCCTCAACTTCTGGCTCCTCAGGCTTTGTTTCATTCTCGATTTGAAGTCCGCCAGCGACATATCCTGGTTATTCTTCAGGTAGTCTTCCAGGGCCTTTTCGTCCTTAAATTGCTTATTGTTCTCTATAATAGTATTAATTTCGCTCTGAACTTCCTTATCAGTTACTTTAATGCCCAGTTCTTCAATTTTCTGCTTTTGAATCTCCTGGTCTATCATGTTATCCAGGACGTGTTTTCTGTATTCATTTAAAAAGTTCTGACCTGCTTTGCTGGACATCAAGAATTGACCGAAGGTCCTGTACTGACGCGACAGTGTCATTATTATCGGGTAAACCTGAGCACTTTGAGAAAGTTCTTTCTGAGTAATCTCAGCCCCATTCACTTTCGCCAGTACTGTAGTTTGATTCTGGCTCCCGGTGGATCCATTATCGGTCTGAGCGGATACGACAAGAGCCGGCGTAATCATTAAAAGAGCTAACGAAAATATTAAAAGACTCCTCCTAGAAAGACTCACAAAAAATCACCTCAAAAAAA
Organism: uncultured Thermotogae bacterium; assembly: GCA_964506635.1. Taxonomy (GTDB): domain Bacteria; phylum Bipolaricaulota; class Bipolaricaulia; order M55B111; family M55B111; genus JAGXLP01. The sequence continues at coordinate 1,161 of CAZDMI010000051.1, read as the reverse complement.
ATTGGATTTATTTAAACGAAACCACTAAATACGGGCAAAATTAAATGGCGGACCGTCAGCAACCCAAGATCCCATTTAGTTTAATGACCCGAGCGTATTTTTTCTACCGAACCCAGCTTCATTTTGGATATAAGTCAGAACAGTATACGGCAATGTATCAACACGGCAGATTCAACTACAATCCTTTCTTTGTTACAGGTTTAATATATGAGATAAATATGAAGATTTTGCAAAGCGGAAGTGTTGCCGGGTTGACTGTTATGGGCGGGTATTTTGAAATAGAATCTCTTGCTCTTAGCTTGTTTCAAACGAGTTTTCCCCTGCTTTTACTCTACCCAGGATTATAGATACTGACCAACTACGAGTTGAACCCTATTCAAACATGTCCTTTAAACTTTCCAGGCTTCCCCGTAATTGTTCCCTCCAGTTTTCCTTAAATTTCTTCGTTCTTTCTCCTTTCGAAAGGAGCTGGTCTTCCAGCAATTCCACCCTATTCTCCAGTTCCTGAACTTTATTTTCCAGTTCTTTGACATTTTCACTCTGGCCTGTTTCCGTCTTCCTTCCTTCCTCTTCCTTGAGCTTTTCAATAGCTTCTTTTACCGTATCGTCTTCCATCTCCAATTCCGCCAGATCCTTTAGTAACCTCAAGTCGTTTGAATCAAGCAAGTACTGATTTCTTTCTCCTCTTTCCGGAGGATCCATCAATCCGCTCTCAACCAGCTTGTCGATCCTCCAGTATATTTGCGAATTACTATAGTCGGTTTCGACCTCTTTGACGGTCTTAAATTCAGACATTTGGACCCTCCCTTTTAAAGTAGGACTAACACTAGCTTTATTATAAAGCCGTCCCGGAAAAAATAAAAATCTGGGAAGATCAGTTATGGGTAAACAAAATATGCGTGGTGCCTTTGATCATAGACGCAGGGTTTTCCACACGATTTCAGGTCGGGGTTTGACCCGATACAAAGCTCGTTTACGTAAATTATTCCGTGACCAGGAGGGCAAATGGTTACCCAGGTACCGTAAACAGGGAATATTTTTCGGTCGAGATCGGGTCGCAGGTAGTGGTAAAAAACCGATAAGTACCTAAATATAGTCACACGCTACCTGCAGATCTAGCAACTGGCCAGGGGGATTTATACTCCCTGGCTAGGTCTTTTT
>CAZDMI010000050.1:0-9177 GCA_964506635.1 uncultured Thermotogae bacterium | reverse complement strand
ATAAGCCATACCCTCCAGGAAGTATTCAAAGTGGCGGATCGCATCGTGATACTGAATCAGGGAAATAAAGTGGGAGATATGAAACCGGAAGAGACTGATATGGACGAGGTCATTAAATTAATGATCGGGGGAAGGTACGAAACCAATGAGACGAACGAATAACTGGCGAGATGTCATAGCGGACTACGGAATTTATATTGGTTTTCTGGGACTAATATTAACGTTAAGTTTGGTTACGGATAGATTTCTTACGGTTCGTAACCTGCTTAACGTGGCCGAACAGGCGTCACTAATTTCGATAGTGGGAATCGGGATGACCGCGGTCATTTTGATGGGTGAGATCGATCTTTCAGTGGGTTCTGTTGTAGCTCTTTCCGGGGTAGTTACGGCTGGCACTTTGACCAGCGGATTCGGAATTCCGCTTGCCATCCTTGCTGGCCTGGGTACCGGAGCAGCTCTTGGCCTTGTAAATGGGTATATCACTGTCTACGGCGAGATACCTTCCTTTATCGTAACGCTGGGAATGCTGTCGGTAGCCAAAGGTCTTACCCTCCTCTATACGGGTGGCAAGCCGATCTGGGGCTTTGGCGAAGCGTTTGAATTCATCGGTGGTGGCGAGGTCTTCGGTATCCCGCTTCCGGTGTTGATCGCGGCGGGTCTGTATTCACTGGGTCTGGGGATTATTAACTGGACCCAGATAGGTCGTTATATCTACGCGATAGGCGGAAACCAGAGGGCCGTAAGGTTAGCCGGGGTCAAGGTAGAGCGGCTGAAAACAGCCGTGTTTGGTCTATCGGGCTTTTTTGCAGCTACTAGCGGTATCGTTCTTGCTTCGAGATTAGCCTCCGCTCAGCCGACGGCCGGATCGGGCTGGGAGCTAGATGCCATTGCCGCGGTAGTTCTTGGAGGTACGAGTTTGTATGGGGGTGAAGGAGGGCTGGCCGGGACGCTGATCGGGGCGTTGATATTTTCCGTAATAAATAACGGAATGATTTTAACCGGAATTCCCACCTTTTTTCAGTACGTTGTGAAGGGAGGGATAATCATTCTTGCCCTCCTGCTGGACAAGAAGCTAAGGCAGTCGTAGGGGCTGCCTGCTTAATCTCAAATCAAATTTACCACGGGAGGTGACCTCCGGTGAAAACAGGAGGTTCAAAGTTAGTTCTAAGTATTCTGATGGCAGTTCTTTTAATTGGTGGCACGATGGTGCTGGCAAGCGCCCAGGACTATACTCTGGGGTTATCCGTTTCGACCTTAAACAACCCGTTTTTCGTTAGTTTAAGGGATGGAGCAAAGAACGCGGCCGAAGAACTCGGCGTTAACCTTGTTGTAGCAGATGGTCAGGATAGCGTCTCCAAGCAAACTTCGGACATAGAAAATCTCGTTTCCCGAGGAGTTGACGCGATTCTTATTAATGCTACGGATGGAGAAGCCGTAGTTCCGGCAGTAGAGGAAGCAAATGCAGCGGGAATTCCCGTTCTGGCAATCGATAGAGGAATAAGTGGTGGTGACGTTGCGCTTTACGTTGCCTCCAATAACGTTACAGGCGGAAAAATGGCAGCCCATTACACTGCCGCGAAGATGGCCCTGCAGGGGAAAGTCGTTATGCTGGAAGGGATTCCCGGTACCTCGGCAGCAAGGGAGAGAGGTAAAGGGTTTACGGAAGTAGTGAAATCACTCTCGGAAGTAGAAATTATTGATTCGGAACCGGCCGGCTTTGCCAAGAACAAAGGTTACCAGGTTATGCAGAATATTCTTACGGCTCAGCCGGAAATAGATGCCGTCTTTGCTCAAAACGATTTGATGGCGCTTGGTGCCCTTCAGGCCATAGAGGGTGCGGACAGAGAAGACGAGATGTTCGTAGTTGGATTTGATGCTATCGATCCGGCAATTCAGGCAATAGAAAAGGGCAGGTTGTCCGCAACTATCATGCAGCAACCGGCGCTGATGGGTAGTATGGGCGTGAAAAAAGCAGTTAATTTACTTGAAGGGGAGGTAGAAGTCCCGGAAGGAGAAACAAAGTTCGTTCCGGTACCATTGAAACTGATAACTCAGGATAATCTGGGGATGGCCAAATAAGGTTAATAAGGTTGATGCCGGAGGGGCGACTGAGGTCGTCCCTCCATTTTTTTCTAATAAATCCGCTTTTTCCTGCCACACTTTGAATTTTTCCACCCTTTCAACTAACATCATCCGAAATGTCGTCAATAACCGAACGCAATTCTTTTATTTACTTGTTGCTTTCCCTGGTAATATTCATCTGGGGTTTAAATTTTAGCCTGGTAAAGTGGGCGGTTTCCGAAATTGCTCCGCTGCCTTTTAACGTCGTCCGCTATACGCTGGCTTCCCTGGTTATTCTGGTAATTTTACTGCTCTGGAAAGGATGGCGACCAATTCCTCTTGCCGATGGTTTGAAGTTTCTTGGTCTGGGTATAGTCGGCCACACGCTGTACCAGGTACTTTTTATCAAGGGAATTTCGCTAACAACTGCAGGGAACTCCTCGCTATTTATAGCTACTGCTCCCATCTGGACCGGATTGTTATCCGCGGGACTGGGAAAGGAAGAACTTGGCAAAAAAGCCTGGGCCGGGACAATTCTCGGCTTTATCGGAGTTTTTCTCGTTACTCTTGGTGGTAGCGGGATAAACTTTGCCGGGTCCGGAACGGCTGGAGACGTACTTACGCTGCTTGCTGCCGTCTCGCTGGCGACCTACACGGTTATGTCCAAAGATCTGCTTGAGAAGTACTCGCCTCTGCGCTTAACGGCGATTACCATGAGTATTGGTTCCATCGGCTTATGGTTGTATGCGGTACCCGGGGTAATTGAACAGAACTGGAGTACTGTCCCGTTGCGGGCCTGGGGTGTACTGGTCTACTCGGCTTTGCTTGCCGTAGTGCTCGGTTACCTTATATGGTTTACCGCAGTTAGAGCCGTAGGGCCATCCAGAACAGCGATATTTAATAACATGACACCGATTGTTGCCTTCGCATTAGCTTTTATATTGCTGGGGGAACCGGTAGCGCCGCTTCAGGTTGCCGGTGGTATAACCGTCCTGGGGGGAATTGGTTTAACGGTGAGACATTGATTGATACCGTTATCCGCTGAGTTGGTTTTAGAAATCAAGGAGGAAATACATGAACAACAGTAATTCGATCAAGGGAGACCGTAGCCTGGAGCTCGAAGGGATAAATGAAGACATAGCCAGGCTGGATATATCGCCTTTTTCTAACAGGGATTACAGTAACGAATTGATGCCATCCGTCGAAATAAGCGGAAAAAAGTCAAACAAGGAGTGGGGTTTGTCCAAACGCGGGGGAGGGTTTCGGGTCGATATTGCGGGAAGAGGAATAGCGGAATTTAATGAGATCTCTCGCGGTACCCCCGATTGGTTAGACGAGGAAGATGAAATCTCGTGGGTGAGTTTCGTCCACAGGGCGGGCCGTGACTCGAAAGTTTACGGCCTGGGTGAAAGAACCGGCTACCTGGAGAAAAGCGGTCGGGACTACGAGATGTGGAACAGGGACCCGAACGGCTTTTACACTCACAACGAGGACCCTTTATATTCTTCGACGCCTTTTTACATAGTAGATCAAGGAACTAACTCCAATCATGAATTCGTTGGCCTATACCTGCATCAGGCGGAAAGAAGCGTTTTCAGAGTGAAAAACGGGAACCTCCTCGACGGAATAGGTATAGCCGTGGCCGCGCCCAAAGCAACTATTTACTTAATGACGGGATCTAATTTGAAAGAAGTGGTAAGGGCTTATACGGATCTGACCGGGAAGCCCTTGCTTCCACCAAAATGGGGGATTGGTTACCACCATTCCAAGTACGGAGTTCCGAATAACCAGAAAGAGGCTATCGAGCTGGCGAAACGATTCCGGGACGAGGAAATACCCTGTGACGCCCTCTATTTTGACATTCAGCACATGGACGGCAATAGGGACTTTACCTGGGACGAAGAGAGGTTCTCGAACCCGGAAAAGACCCTGGAGGAACTGCATAGTATGGATTTTAAGACCGTAAACATCGTCGACCCCGGGATCAAACAGGAGGAAGGGTACGAAGTCTACGATTCCGGCAAGGAGGAGGACGTATACGTTAAGGACGAAGAAGGCGACGACTTTGCCGGTTCCGTCTGGCCGGGTTTCTGCGTCTTTCCCGATTTCATCAGGGACGACGTGCGTGAATGGTGGGCCCGCTGGAACGAAGACCTTCTTGACCAGGGCGTTGACGGGATCTGGAACGACATGAACGAGCCAGCGGTTTTCTTCGGGAAAAAGCAGTTGCAACGGATGGCGGAAAGCGTTGATGAGGGTTTTAACGGTGGTCAACACCTGGATTACAAGTTCAAATACGATCTAAGAAATATGAGCGATAGGGCATCCAGCGAAATGATTCACAGCGACGATAAGGGAAGGAAACTGGATCACGGTCAAGTCCACAACCTCTACGGAGTTTACGAAGCAATGGCTACCAGACGGGCTTTTAGAGATTCAAGGCCGGGCGAGAGGCCGTTTATCCTTACCAGAGCGGGGTTTTCCGGTATCCAGAAATACGCCGCCAAGTGGACCGGCGACAATTCTTCGACCTGGGAGCACATGAAGATGTCGGTACAGATGGTCCTCAACCTCGGTCTGTCGGGAATTCCCTTCGTCGGCCCCGATGTTGGGGGCTTCGACGGAGACGCAGAAGCCGAGCTATTAACCCGCTGGATCCAGCTTGGATCGGTATTGCCGTTCTTCCGCAACCATTCCAGTCTTGATACGGTGTCCCAGGAACCCTGGTCCTTTGGAGATGAGTACGAGGAGATAAATCGGAAGTTTATTTCATTTCGCTATCGTCTGCTTCCGTTTTTGTATACGGAGTTTTTCAAAACACATAACTCCGGCCTGCCGATAATAAGGCCTTTGTTCATGGAATTCCCGGAGGACGAGCGGACGTTCGAGGTCAGCGACCAGTTCATGGTCGGGGAGGCAATCCTCGTGGCTCCGGTGCTTGAGCGAGGGGCGGAGAAAAGGTTGTTGTACCTGCCGTACGGTGAAGGCGGAGAAGAACTGGTCTGGAAGGATTGGTGGACCGGGGACTACCTGAGAAGCGGATACCATGTTTTTGATGCTCCCCTGGAAATCATGCCCGTTTTCCTCCGACAGGGCCACGGAGTTCCGATGACCGAGACCGTACAGCATACTGGAAATTCTCCCGAACGCCTTAAGCTCTACGCCAATACTGGCCCAAAAAATAACTTTGACGTCAAAATACCCCTCTACCACGATGACGGGGAAACGGATGACTACGAGGACGGGAAGTATTTTTTTGGAAAGTTTATCTTAAACCAGGAAGATCAGGGTCGGAATCCAGAACTCGAGGTCGAAAACGATGGATACGAGCCATTCTGGGAAGAAGTCGAATTAGTGGATTAAGTTATTCCGATTCAAGCTCTTTTTCGGCGGCTGCAATGGCTTTTCTGTATATTTCCTTGGTCGAATAACCCGAGCTTTCGGCAAGCTTTCTACAGGCTTCGAATTCCGGAGAGTAATTTACAGGTTCGCCGTTCAGGTAGCCGACCTTTACTTCAACTTTACCGGCCCCGGTTTGAACCTCTTCAAAGCGTCTTTCCAGTCTGGTTCTATTTACCAGTTCGTTTCGAATCCCAAGCGTCGTGGTATTTCGAAAAATTATTTCTCTCAGCTTCTGCTCGTCTTTCGGACTACAGATTGCGGTTAACTTAACTCCCGGACGGTTCTTTTTCATTTGAACCGGGGTTTTGTAGACGTCCATGGCCCCCGCTTCCATCAGTTTTCTCTCAACTACCGGGAACAGCTCCGGATTCATGTCGTCCAGGTTTGTTTCGAGGAGGAGCGCCCGGTCGCTTTCGGCGGTCCGGGAGGGTTCTATCTTTCCTAGCGTTGCTCTGAGGAAGTTGCCTTCATCTTCTAGTTCCCTGGAACCCAGCCCGTAGCCGATCTTTTCAAATTTCATTTCCGGCCTTTCGTATTCTTCGACGAAGCTATTGAGGATCAGTGCACCGGTAGGTGTAGTTAACTCGGCCCGGACCCCGCTGGAATAAGTTGGGGCACCTGCCTCACGAAGCAATTCGGCCGTCGCAGGTGCGGGAACGGGAAGTTCACCGTGAGCGGTCCTGACGGTTCCTCCGCCAAGATTTACGGGGCCGGAATATACCATGCCAGGGTTTAATTTCCAAACTGCAGCGGCTGCCCCTACGATATCCGCGATTGAATCGAGTGCCCCTACTTCGTGAAAGTGGACCTCGCTTTTGGTCGATCCGTGAATATCGGCTTCAACTTCGGCAAGCAGGTTAAACATTTTGACGCTTTTCGTTTTTACTTCTTCGGGAAGGTCGGAACCGGTTATCATGGAGGCTACCTCTTCGAGATGACGGTGGGTATTTTTTTCTTCTCCCTCTACCTGGAACCTCTTGCCGGTTATGCCGGACCTCGTTTCCTTCCACGACTCTACCGTCGTGCCCTCCGGCAGGACTTCCTCGATGGCATCGAAGAGCCAGGATTCCTCCACGCCCAGGTCCATCAAGCTCCCGAGAAACATGTCGCCGCTGATGCCTGAATTCGGCTCCAGAAAAAGTGGGCATTCCGACTCGGTAGAGTTCATGTTGTTAGTCACAATTACCCTTGGTCTTATTGACCGTAGCGGCGGCAAAATAACCGGCACCATAGCCGTCGCCGATATTTACGACCGTCACCCCCGGCGAACACGTATTGAGCATGGTCAACAATGCCGCTATACCGTTTAGGTTAGCTCCATAACCAACTTCAGTAGGAACTGCGACTATGGGCGTGTCTACCAGACCTGAAACGACGCTCGGAAGCGCGCCTTCCATGCCGGCCACTACGACAGCTACGTCCGCCTGCGCGATATTCTCCCTAAAACTTATTACTCTATGCAGGCCGGAAACCCCGACGTCAAATATTGTATCGACCTCGACCCCCATCGATCGGGCCGTGACCTCGCTCTTTTTTGCAACCGGTATATCCGTGGTGCCTGCCGTGATTATGGCTACTCTCCCACTTTTTTCGTCGGGGAACTCGCCGATGAACGCGAGGCTGGATTCCGGGTATATCTTTGCTTTCTCGTACTTCTCTTCGATCGACTCCAGCACTTCGGAATCGACCCGGGTTGCCAGTACGCTGTCCTCCGGATACATCTCCTCGAGTATCTCAAGCACCTGGTTTTCAGTCTTGCCTTCGCAGTAGACCGCTTCCGGGGCCCCGCGCCGCAAATCCCGATGCGTATCGACCTTTGCATGTCCGAGGTCCTCGAAGGGCAAGCTCTCCAGCTTCTCCATAACGTTTTCCACCGAAGTTTCACCGTTATCCAGTGATTCGAGTAAATCTTTTAGTTTTTCTGTGTTCAATTGACCCTCCGTTATTAGCTTGCCCGCTTATCGTTTAGCTTCTGAAGCCACCGTTCAATAACCGGCTAGATCAAGTGTGACGTGCTTATAACCAATTTTTTTCAAACCGATAACTATTTCGTCACGCTTCTCTACTGCCATCTGGATATCTTCCTGGCGAAATTCCAGCCGGGCGATTTCACCGTGGTGTCGAACTCTAAATCCCTCAAAACCGAAGTCCGCCAGGAAGGACTCGGCAGCCCTTATTAGTTTAAGCTTCTCTTCAGTTATTTTCTCACCGAAAGGCACTCGCGTTGCCAGGCAGGTGTTCGAGGGTTTGTTCCAGTCGGGCAATCCCAGTTCCTTTGCGTAGCCCCTTACCTCTTCCTTGGTTAGTCCGACCTCTTCGAGGGGTTTTTTGACCCCCAGTTCTTTTCCGGCCCGACGGCCGGGTCTGGTTTCGTCGCGGTCATCCACTATCCCCCCGGACGCAACTTCGTTCAAATTCTCATTGTCAGCAATTTGGTTGAGTGATTGAAAGAGGTCTTTCTTACAATGATAGCACCTATCCGGAGAGTTCAGGCGAAATTCTTTCTCGTCCAGTAAGTTTCTTTCCAGGGTTCGCCAGGGAGCGTCAACCGTTTCCGCGAACTCTCTTGCGTCTTTCAAATCCATTTCCAGCTGAATTTTGCCAACGGCGGTGACTGCTAGTACGTTTTCTCGATCGAGGAAATCCAGTGACGCTTTCAGGAGAAAGCTACTATCGATTCCCCCGGAGAAAGCGACCAGTATTGAGCCATATCTGCCCAGAACTGTCTTGAGCTGACCGATCTTACGGTCTTTGCTGAATTGCTCTAAAGATTCCGGCATTATTCTTCGTAATGGTTGTAGGTAAGGATGTCTTCCAGCGGTTTTCTCTGCTTTTGCCCTTTCTTCAGCTCATAAGTTGGGTAACCAAGCGGCATGAGGGCAATTACCTTATGGTCTTCCGGTAGTTCAAGGATCTCTTTGGTTTTATTCTGATCGAAAGCACCGATCCAGCAGGTGCCGAGGCCTTCTTCTGCCGCTTGCAGGGTTAGATGGTCGAGTGCGATAGAGAGGTCGACGGTACCCGGCCTGACTTCACAGGTCATCTCTTTTCCGGGTTCGGTAGCCACACCGGCAATAACCACTGGAGCTTCTCTGACGAACTCCTGTTGTTCTGCTGCGGAATACAGTTTTTCCTTGGTTGCGTGATCATCCACTACCAGAAATTCCCAGTCCTGACGGTTGCTGGCGGATGGAGCCATACGAACCGATTCCATTAGCTCCTCTATTTTTGATCGAGAAACTTTTCTATCGTCAAATGACCTAACGGACCTTCTCTTTTGAATTGCCTTTTTTACGTCCATGATGGATCACCCCCGAAACCATCGTTAAAAATAGAGGCACGGAAACCTATTGAAATTGCACCCCGCCTCTTTGAGGTAGGAAAAGGTTAAGAAAAAAACTTCGGCCGTTCCACTACGGGAAATCAACGATAACGCTTGGATGTTTGTTGGCTATATTGATTGGCTTAAGCAAATAGGTCTTTTCTACCAAATTTTTTCACCACGATAAAAGAACGGGGTGTGTTTCCAGGGGTCATAACTTTAACCGATAGAAACCCCCAGATTAATAAACGATAGCCGGGGGTTTCTACCCCCGGGGTTGATCGAGTTTTAATAACAACACTTCGACCTCACACAACAGCAGGCCTAGAAAGGCCTGCCTATCGAAAGTTGAGGTTCTGGAAGAATTAAGTTCTATTAACTTGGTTATTGGT
>CAZDMI010000049.1:0-9304 GCA_964506635.1 uncultured Thermotogae bacterium | reverse complement strand
CTGACCAGGTCCTCGTCCGCGTGGTAAGGTAGGGTGGCGTGCCCCTTTGCTCCTTTCCGCTCGTTCCAGCCCACCATGGTTTCCACGGCGTGTTCGTTCCTGGCCCAGGCCCTTCTGGCCACGCCACCATGTACGTCCCAGTCGATAGCGGATTTGATTATATCGTCCACTCTTTTGCTGCCGTCAAGAACCAGGCCGAAACCCCCGTTGAAGCACTTCCCGATGCCGACTCCACCGCCGTTGCTTTCTACGGCCATGGTCATTCCCCTGGCCACGTTTCCAGCAAAATCGTGCACCGACATCTCGGCCATTATATTGCTTCCGTCCTTGATGTTGGAAGTCTCGCGGTAGGGCGAGTCCGTACCACCGGGATCGTGGTGATCTCTACCGATCATGACTGGATCGATCTCCCCTTCCCGAACTAGCTCGTTGAATTTAAGCGCCATTTTGACTCTGCCCGGTCCGTCAGTATACAGAATCCTGGCCTGGGAACCGACGACCAGATCGTTGTCCTCGGCGTCCCTGATCCAGGTATAGTTATCGTAATCCTGAGACCGCCGATCCGGATCGATTAACTCTTCCGCGGCTTCATCAGTCCTCCTCAGATCCTCCTTTTTCCCGGACAGACAGACCCAGCGGAAGGGGCCATATCCGTAATCGAAAAAGACCGGACCCATTATGTCCTCTACGTAAGAAGGGAAGATGAAGCCAGAGCTTGGATCGGAGGGATTTTTAGCTATCTCCTTCACTCCAGCATCGTAGACGGCTTTCATGAAACTGTTGCCGTAATCAAAGAAGTAAGTGCCCTCATCGACCAGTTCCTGAATCAGGTGGAAGTGTTTCTCCAGGGATCTGTCGACCTCTTTTTTAAACTTTTCCGGATCCTCCTTAAGAAGCCCGCGGCTTTCCTCGTAAGTATAACCCTCGGGATGGTAACCGCCAGAATAGGCGTTATGGCAGGAAGTCTGGTCCGACAGTAGGTCCACGTCTATTTCGTTTTTCACTACGTAATCGAGCAAATCAACTACGTTTCCGTAATAGGCGATCGAAACCGATTTACCTTCTTCGAGATACCGGGGAACGCGCTCGAATATCTCGTCCAGGTCCTCGTACATCTCGCTGAGCCAGCCCTGTTCCTTTCTCGTTTCTATCCGGGATTTGTCGACTTCCGCAATTACTCCGACGCCGCCGGCAATTTCGATCGACTTTGCCTGGGCGCCGCTCATTCCACCGAGTCCGGAAGTAACGTAAAGCTGACCGCTCAGGTCCTCCTTCATGTCGTTACCGAGAAACTTCCTGCCCGCGTTCAACAGCGTGCTGTAAGTTCCGTGGACTATTCCCTGAGGTCCGATATACATCCAGCCACCCGCGGTCATCTGGCCGTAGTTTGCAACGCCCAGAGCAGCCGCCCTGTTAAAGTGTTCCTGGTCGTCGAATTCACCGACCATCAAGGCATTGGTGGAGATAACTTGAGGAGCGTCCGGTTTGGAAGGGAATAAACCGAGCGGATGACCCGATTGCACTACCAGCGTCTGGTCCCTGGTCATCTCCTGAAGGTACTTCTTTATCAGCCTGTACTGCATCCAGTTCTGACAAACCTGACCCGACTCTCCATACGTTACCAGTTCGTAAGGATAGAGGGCAACGTCAAAATCCAGGTTATTGTCTATCATCAGCTGGATTGCCCTACCCTCCAGTGTTTTGCCTTTGTATTCGTCGATCGGCTTCGCCTCGATCGGACCATTCGGCCTGTAGCGGTAACCGTAAATCCTGCCCCGGGTCAGCAATTCTTCGGCGAACTCTGGAGCGAGCTCTTCGTGCAGCTCCGGAGGGATGTACCTGAGAGCATTTTTCAGCGCAAGCTCCATCTCCTCGTCCGTCAGGTTTAGCTCACGTTTTGGCGCCCGCCGGATACCCTCCTTGAATTCCGTTTCCTCCGGCAGCTCTTCTGGTAATTTGATTCTCATCGCTTCGGAAACATCTAGATTAATGGAGTCCATCACTCCACCTCCCTGGATTTGAGCGATCGTTTTTTACACGTCTTCTCTATCGGACAATAAATTAAAACTTCAATTCTTCGATAAAAAGAGGTCTACAGAGTAACCCCATCCAATATTCTCCATCATTCTATACTGTACCTATCAGGAAGATTCTCGAACAAATCCTCCTCCCAGAGCAGATTCGAAACGTTTTCAATCAAGGTGGATAGTTCCCTATCTTCTTCCACGGGAGGAACAACTTCCCGTACGTTTTCATAGACATCAGCCAACGGGTCGGGCAGCTCGTTCTCCCTGGTCTCCTGAGCCTGAACTCCGGCAATTAGTTCAACTGAAAGTATCTTTCGAACGTTTTCTACTATCTTCTGGAGCTGCTCGGCCGAGTGCATACCCATCGATACGTGGTCCTCCTGATCACCGGAAACGGGTACCGAGTCCACGGAAGCCGGATTTGCCAGGTTTTTGTTCTCCGAGGTCAGGGCCGCGCTCGTGTACTGGGCCAGCATGAAACCGGAATTGGTACCCGGGTCCTCAGCAAGAAAAGGGGGCAAATCCCCGTTTAGATCGGGGTGGAGCAGCCTATTCACCCTTCTTTCCGACACGTTACCGAGCTCTGTCAGGGCCATCCCAAGGTAATCGGCTACGAGCGCGATCGGCTCTCCATGAAAATTGCCGCCCGAGATTACCGGGGTATCGTTTTCAAATATTAACGGGTTATCCGTAACCGAATTGATTTCAGTTTCCAGCGACTCTACTGTACGTTCCAGGGCAGAACGAGCCCCTCCATGGATCTGTGGTACGCACCTGATAGAATAAGGATCCTGAACGTTTTTCGGTCGATACTCATCCGGCTCGTATCCCAGCAACTTTCGCATGTTGCTCGCCACTTTTTCCTGCCCCTCGTAAGGTCTTAACTCGTAGATCCTTGAATCGTACTGAGAAAAGTTACCTCCTACCATGTACGCAGTCATCGCGGCTATAATATCCGCAACTCGCAGCAACCTCCTAACTTCCACAGCCGCAATGGTGGTCACGGCGGTCATTGCCTGAGTGCCATTGATCAGCGCGAGCCCCTCCTTCTCTCTTAATTCAACGGGCTTTAACCCCGCTTCCTCCAGTGCTTCAGAACCGGGCAGGAGATCGTCTTCGTAATAAGCCTTACCTTCACCAATCAAGACCGACCCAGCATGGGCAAGCGGAATAAGGTCCCCGCTTGCACCAAGAGAGCCCTTCTTTGGCACGTAGGGGACTACGTCCTCGTTCAACAACCCAATCAAACTTTCAAGTAACTTTACCCTTACTCCCGAATAGCCCCTTCCGAGCGAATTGGCCCTTAGCGCCATGATCCCCCTTACCGTTTCCCGTGAGAGGGGTTCCCCCACGCCGGCAGAATGACTACGCAAAAGGTTTACCTGTAATTGACGGCGCTTCTCCTCAGGTATCTCTTCACAGACGAGGTTCCCGAAACCGGTTGTAACCCCGTATATTGGCCGTTCTTCCTTTTCAACGGCCTCTTCCAGAAACTTTCTATTTTCCTCAACCCGGGCTCTTACCTCCCTTCCAAGCTCGACCGAAGCCCCTCCCTTTGCCACGGCAACTACGTCATCAATGTTTAAACTTCCATCAAGCCTTACAGCCATATACGAATCACCTTCTAGGTCTTTCACTTCTACTTCCTCAACTCAATACAGTTTCTAAACAGAATTAACCAAGAAGCCTCTGTAAATCGAGTTCCTCAAGCCTGGATTGGGTCGGCACCCCCCGGGAATTCCAGCCCATTCGTGAGTAGAATTCGGCCCTCATCTTCTCGAGATCGACGACGGAGCCCTTTGCTGGACCGGACTCCAGTTCTTCGGAAGTAAACTTTTTCGGCAGTCTGTCGTCTTTCACGGTAAGCCCCCGGCGTAAATTAAAGAGCCTCTCCGCAGTCAGTATCCTCTCCCCGACGGTAAATAGTTCTTCCGAGCTGATCTTTTCTCCCATAACGACCGAAGTAAGCTCTGCCGTAAGATCCAGACCGTAGTCTTCTACCAGAGAAAGCAGGGGGACTTTACATATTCCAAGTGAGTCGGATATTGCACTAGCGACGGCTGATTTTTTGACTAAATTGGGCTTCCCCGCCTCGACAAGTCTGTCGGCCGCTTTTGCGTTACCAAATGCCTCCTCTGCTTCCTCGGGCGAGAAGCTGTATTCCGGCCTGGCGTATATTCCGGTGAAATCCCCTCCTCTGCTCCCAACCGCGTAACCCAGGGCGGAACCCTTAAACCCGCGAGGATCCATGGCAGTCATGGCCAGACCCTTTACGTGGAAAGCGTAATCTTCAGCTTCGCTCCCTATCTCATCGGCGGCACTTTTCAAGCCGCTGCTCAACGTCTCACCAAGCCAGCCTTTTCTATCGGCAATACTTTCGAGGAGCTCGTTCATTGCTTCCGTATTTCCCCAGTCCAGCTCTAACCCTTTCGTATCATCGTCAGTAAGAATCCCTCTATCGTAGAGATCCATGGCAAAGGCAATCAAACTACCGGCTTCAACTGAATCAAGGCCAAGTTCGTTGCACCTGTTATGCAGCTGTATCGATTCCATGGCATCCATGTTGCCACACTTGGGGCCCAGGGCCACGAGAGGCTCAAAGCAGGGCCTCTCCAGGCTTTCCCCTTCGTACGGTTCCCTATTTATTTCCAGCTCTGCTTTACAGTGAACCGGGCACCTGTAACAGCTTGATGTATTTCGTGGCAGGTCCATAAAGCTCCTGCCATCAGCCTTCTCTACCCCTTCTGCCTGGGAAGCCCGGTAGTTATTCACGGCTCCTGCACCGAGATCGTCAACCCATTTTACGGACGTCGAATTATCGTAGCGCGACCACTCATCGTAATCCGGCGCCGACCGTATCTTCTCGAGGTAATCGCTCATGATCTCAGTACCCGAAACGTCCTCTCCCACAGTAGAAGGTCCGGGCCCTGCAGCCAGGGCCTTCAGGTTTTTCGAGCCCATAACCGCCCCCATACCGGTCCTTCCCGCAGCGTGGCCGTCGTCAAACATTAAACAGGCCATCGAGACAAGGTTTTCTCCGGCCGGTCCAATAGCACCGACCTCTGCCGAATCATCGACCTGTTCTCTGATTAAATCCCTGGCTGTACCGGTTTTCTCCCCCCAGGCCACTTTTGCATCTTTTATCTCCACTTTTCCATCGTCAATCCAGATAAAAACAGGACTTTCCGCTTTTCCGTGTATCAGCAATAAAATTATCCCATTCTGCCTGATTCTCGCGCCAAGGTCTCCACCCACGTTGGAGCTACCGAGAAAGCCGGTCAGGGGTGAGATTGCTCCTAGATGAAGCCGAGAAGAGGAGTAAACCTCGCTACCAGTAAGCAGACCGGGAGAAACGACCAAAGAATTTTCCGGATCAAGTGGAGATACGTCCCCGTCGTTTTCCTCAAGCAAAAAATGAACGTCAAGTCCTCGTCCACCCAAATATCTTTTTACAATTTTTTCTTCTGTTTGCCTTTCTTCAACTCGCGAATCCCCGAGATCCACTTCAACTATTTTTCCAATATCTTCCAACTCATACACCTCAATTCAGAATATTTAAGTATTTAACTCCAAAAAACCGGAATATAAAGAGGGGCGGCAGGAACCGCCCCTCTAGCGGTATCGATTAGTCTTCTAGCTTTACAAACCTTAGCTCGTGCGAACCGTTTCTTACCTCCCAGAAATCCTTAACTGACTTCCTGGCTGCACCGTAGGAAGCCTGGTGGAAGGGTATGACGGACGGCCCCTTCTCCCGAAGAATTTTCTGGATCTCCGTGAAGTGTTTCTGCCGTATTTCCGGGTCTACCATCGTCGAAGCTTTTTCTATGTGTTCGTCCAGAGTTTTGTTGGAGTAATGACCTTCGTTCCAGGGAGCACCAGTTTTGTATGCTAGATTCAAGACATCCAGAATGTTTACCCTGTGAGCCCACTGAGTCACTGTCATGTTTGCCTTTAACCAGTACTTGGAAAAGTATACGTCGGAAGTTGAGCCCTCAAGCTGAAGATTGATTCCCGCGGGTCTTACGACCTGCTGCATGTTCAGGGCCGTAGCCGGACAGGGCGGTATGTTGGTCGGGTAGTGAACCTTCATCTTCAGGCCGCCACCGTGACCAGCTTCCGCCAGCAAAGACTTCGCCTTTTCGATATTCTGTTTCCGGGTGCCGAGATCGGTATGCCACTTATAACTCGGCGCTATCGGATGGTCGTGACCCAGATCCCCAAAGCCGGAAAGCACCGAATCGAGCATAAACCTTCTATCGGCCGCGTACTTCATGGCCAGACGGACCCGGTTATCGTCAAACGGCGGTTTGTCCGTTCTCATGCTTATCGGCGCCTGGAAGCCGCCGGTAGCGTAATCGACGTAGACATCTTCTGCCTTGTCCAGCCGCTTGAAGTCGGAAAGAGTGACCTTCGTGAGAACGTCCACGTCGCCGGACTGAAGCATAAGTCGCTTGGTCGATGCCTCGGGGACTAGAATAAAGTGAAGTTCGTCGACGTACGGTACGTCCGGCAGGAAGTAATCCTCGTTCTTCTTCATAACCATCTTTTCGCCGGGTTCGTAGTTGGTGATCCTGAATGGACCAGTACCGCTCGGTCTTTTCTCGCCGTACTTCTCGTAATCAAAGTCGTGGGCAACTATCGACGTATTGTAATCGTAGAAGTTAAGATTAAAATCCGGGTCGGTGTTTTTCAGATAGAATTTTGTTGTATAGCGATCTTGGTTTTCAATCTTTTCTACATTCTCGAACAGGGATTTTGCCGGCGAACCGATATCCGGATTCATTATCCTTTCGACGGTATACTTCAGGTCCTTTGACGTCAGTTCGGTACCATGGTGAAACTTTACGCCCTCGCGGAGCTTAAAACTCCACTCGCTCCTGTCCTGGGAGTAACTATAGTCCTCGACCAGGGAGGGCGTCCTTTTGTTTTCAGGCCCTCTCAGCCGGAAAAGGTAATCCGAGAAGACTCCCGCCATTACCTGACCGGGAGAATCGCCCAGAACTCCTGGATTTATGCTGGTTGGAGGCCTAACCCCTACACGCACTATCTTTTTGGAAGTCTGGCCCTGGCCGGAATAGGACCACAGGCCGGACAAGGAAACAGCTGCACCGGTAATTGCCGCGTTCTTGATGAAATCTCTACGTGAGATCTTTCTTTCTTCGCTCATATTACCTCCTCGCTCGATAGTTGAATTCAACCTGCGTTTGCCAAAAGTACGTAATTCTCACCTCCCTGTCACCAAACCTAAAGAACTGCTTTCACCTCCTGGAGCTCCTCCAGCGGGATATGGCAGTAAATCTCGTGGTCCCCGCTGCCAACCAGTGGTGGGGATTCCTCTTCGCAGACTTTACCGACCTTTCTCGGGCATCTCGTATGAAAGACACAGCCGGAAGGCGGGTTTATCGCCGAAGGCACTGAACCCTTCAGCCTCATTTGTTTCTGGTCGACCTCGGGGTCAGGAACGGGAATGGCGGAAAGCAGTGCCTCGGTATACGGGTGATAGGGAGGAGAAAAGATTTCATCGGTCTTCCCAACTTCCACGACGTTGCCAAGGTACATCACCGCGATATAGTCACTGATGTAACGCACTACGCTGAGGTCGTGGGAGATGAACATGTAAGATACGTCGGTCTCGGCCTGCAGGCTTATCAGCAGATTCAGTATCGTGGCCTGGATAGAAACGTCAAGGCTGGATGTGGGTTCGTCCGACAAAACAAGAGAAGGGTTGCTGGCAAAAGCCCGGGCCACGGCAACTCTTTGCTTCTGACCGCCGCTCAACTGTTTCGGGTAGCGCGTTTTAAACTTAACGTCTAGGCCGACGGCTTCGAGAAGCGAATCCACCATCCCTCCCAGTTCCTCCTTCTGGAAATCACCGTGAAGCTCCAGCGGTCTCCTGACTGCGGCGCCGATCGTTTTCTTCGGGTTCAACGTGGACCGAGGGTCCTGGAAGATGATTTGAATCCTTTTGAGAACACTCGCACCCCTCGACTCGACCGGGGTAGAGATGTCGGTCGATTTGAACTTAATTTCGCCGGAGGTAATTTCTTCCAGCCCGATGACGCTTCGGGCAAGTGTGGTCTTGCCACAACCGCTTTCGCCAACCACGCCGAGTGTTTGGCCTCCCTCAAGGTCAAGACTTACACCGTCTACTGCTTTGACCTCCTTGCTGCCCCGAAAGCTAAGCTCCCAGCCCGTGCTCTGACTAAAGTACTTCTTTACCTCGTTAATTTCCAGCGTCTTCCCTTCTCCCTCTTCATCACTTTCCCAGGGATACAACTCCCCCTCTTCTTCCGGTACCGTCTCCAGCATCTCCGGTCTGGTAACCTCCGCTTCGCTCAGGGGGGTAAAATGACAGCTCGCCTCGTGAAGCTCGCCCCTGACCTCCAATCCCGGGTCCACTTCAGTACACTTTTCCTTCCGATAGGGACACCGGTTGGCAAAGCTACACCCCTCCGGTAAATCCGTCAGGTCGGGTACAGAACCGCCGATTGGGTTAAGCCGACCCGAGGACTCGTCGTCCTCGGGGTGCGGTATGCACTTCAACAGACCCTCGGTATACGGATGGAGCGGGCGGGAAAAGAGTTCCCTTACACTCGATCGCTCGATTATCTCGCCGGCGTACATCACTTCAACGACGTCACTGGACCGGGCAACGACGCCGAGATCGTGCGTTATGTAAAGCATCGCCGCATTGAACCGATCCTTAAGTTCTTCAACCATATCCAGTATCTTCGCTTCAGTAGTGACGTCGAGGTTCGTGGTCGGCTCGTCCAGTATCAACAGGTCCGGGTTGGCCATCAAACTCATCGCTATGCTAACCCGTTGCTTCATGCCGCCACTCAGCTGGTGCGAATAACGTTCTGCAGTCGATTCAGGGTCCTGAATATGGACTTCATCCAGCATATTAACTGCCTTCTCGTTTGCTTCTTTCCAGGACAGGTCCTCGTGTACCCGGGATACCTCGGCTATCTGCTCGCCAACTCGCATTGACGGATTCAGCGACGCCGTCGGGTCCTGATAAACCATCGCGATTTCGTTGCCCCATATGGACTGGAGCTCGGACCGGGACTTATTTGCGAGGTCCTTGCCCCGATAAAAGACCTTACCGCTATCTATATAGCCGTTCTCGTCGAGGTACTGAATTATCGCGAAAGCCAGCGTGCTTTTCCCACAGCCGGATTCACCCACGATACCGTAAATATTACCCCGTTCAACCTGCAAAGAGACGCCGTTGATTGCCCTGACGGTTGCCTCCGGTGTCTCGTAGTTTACTTTTA
>CAZDMI010000048.1:0-9389 GCA_964506635.1 uncultured Thermotogae bacterium | reverse complement strand
TCGAAAAGGTAGTCGAGGACGCCAAACAGGACCCCGATATCGACCACGTCTTCCCGGTAATGCACGAACCGCCGTTCCCGAACAGTGCACACATCGACGATACCATGTGGTACAACGGCCAGAAACGCTACGTGCTGGAGATGAGGGACGAGATGCTGAAGATATTCGGGGAAAGCGGTATAGTGCCTGCCATACTGGCAAGCGACGAGCACAACTACCAGAGGCTGCTGGTCACGACCCACACCCCGGTCTACACGAACATGACTTCGGCCGACTACGGGAGTTCCTTCTACGAGATAGTCTCCGGCGGTGCCGGGGCACCGAAGTACGAGCGGATGTACGCTCCGTGGGGTAGCTACCTGAAGAAGTTCAAGTCCGCGGCACACTACGTCGGAGTACACGTCGACGGTGAAGAAGTTAAGGTCAAGGCGATAGACAAGTCCGGCAAGGTAATAGATGAGAAAGTAATTAGCCGCAAAGAAAAGGTAGCCGAAAAAGAAGTTAAGTTCGCCACTTTCAACATAGAAAACCTCACCACCGAACAGGTACAGAAGAAAGGGGACACGCAGGCATCCGCAGCTGCAGAAATTATCCAGCGGGTCAATCCGGACGTTCTGGCCTTAAACGAGATCGCCAATAACATCCAGCAGGGCAAGATGACGGGTACGTCGAACGCAGAAGCTTTCGTAGAAAACTACCTTAAGAAACCACAAAAGGAAGGTCTGCCAAGTCTGGATTACGAGTACATCTACGTGGCCAAATCAAATACGGGAATACCGAGCGGGATGGATATCGACAACAATGGAAAGGTCGTAACTGAACCGGGAAGCAGGCTTTACGGCAACGACTGCTACGGCTGGGGCGAGTACCCTGGCCAGTACGCAATGGCTCTCCTTAGCAAGTACCCGATAAGGAGGGATCAGGTCAGGACATTCCGGAAGTTCCTCTGGAAGGACATGCCTAACAACAAAATGCCAGTCGGATCCGAGCACGGTGGCCAGTTCCTGACCGAAGAAGAAGCGGAGAAATTCAGACTATCATCTAAGAGTCACTGGGACGTGCCGGTGAATATTGACGGGACGACCGTACACATCTTGATGGCACACCCGACTCCGCCCGTCTTCGATGCGGAAGCCAACCTCAATGGCCGGAGGAACCATGACGAAGTCAGACTATTGACCGATTACGTAAAAGGTAAAGACTACATCTACGACGACAGCGGACAGAAGGGCGGACTACCCGAAGCCGCAAAGTTCGTCCTGATGGGAGACATGAATGCCTCTCCCGGAGGTGCGGATAATTTCCAGGCAGCCAAACTATTGATCAATAACCCGGAAATGAATACTTCGACCTTCCCGATGAGTCAGGGTGGAATAGATATAGGGGCCGCGGCAAGATTCAATACGATGAGCGATCTTCGCGTTGATTACGTACTGCCATCAGAAGAAATCACGATCAAGGGCTCAGGTGTATTCTGGCCCGGACTTGGACCTGACTCGCTGCTCTTAAAAGAAGTGGTCAAAAACGCTTCGGATCACAGAATGGTCTGGGTCGAGACAGCAATCAATGGCACTAAACATTAAAAATATTAGCCAGGAGGGGTCCCTGTGCTCAGGGGTCCCTCTTGGTTTTAAATCCGTTGAAACAAAATTCCCTAAACGCTTCAAACAGTCCGTACGGTCCTCACAGGACTTAATAAAGTCAATATAGCACAAAATCCCGGCTCTCTTACCTCTTATTAAGGGTTGAAGGATCCTACTTGGCGGGACCGCTCCTATTTTTTATAATTTTCCTGGAGGTAGTCCTATGCAGGAAAGCAAGAGGGGTATTTTTGGTTTTATCGTCGTGACGATTTCAATTGCCTTAATAGCGATACTTGTTCTTACCCAACTGGAGAACGACGAGCCGGAGACCAGAGTACCCGCAGGCGAAAGAACCCCCGCGCATGAACTGGCAATCTTCGCCGAAGGTAAATACGTTTCGGAGAAGGATGAGAGGGTAAAAAAATTCGAGGAATATCTGGAAGAGATTTCTTCAAAAACTTCGAGTACCAAAAGAAATATTGCTAATCTATCAACGGATACCGTAATAGAGTTGAGGAACGAAAAGGAAGTGGACGTTACCCTCGACGAATTTCTGGAAAAGGCAAAGGAACTATCTTCTGAAACGAATTCCGAGACGAAATTCGAAGAAATCGCCTCCAAACTAAAAATCATATTTTCTAAAGAAGGTTCGGAAGCCTAACTATAAATATTACCCCGCGGGAGTTTAAGTCCCCGCGGGGGTAGTTCTCTTCAATCATTCCTCAGGCAAATCAACGCTACCTTCGCATACCATATGGCAAACGTAGTACGGTACCCCGACAAATAGACATCCTCCAATGATATTACCAAAAGTTACCCAGCCCAGGTTATAAAGAAAGCCTGTCCAGGAAAGGCTTGGTATACTTGAACCGACTATAGCTGCAATTTCGGCTTTACCCTGCAGTAGCAATCCCATCGGGATAAAGTACATGTTAGCGATGGAGTGCTCAAATCCCATTGCGACAAAACCAGTGACCGGGAACAGCATGGCCATGACTTTACCGGAGATCGAATTGGCACCAGCGGCCATCCAGACCGCAAGGCACACGAGGAAGTTACAGAGTATTGCCCTGGTAAAAAGAGCTAAGGGTGCCAGACTCGTCTTTCCAGCTGCTATACTTACCATCTTCGCGCCTACTCCGTAGTCCGCAAACTCCCATACACCCGTCCCGTATATCAGACCCACGACCAGTATCGCTCCGACGAAATTTGCCGGATACACCCAGAACCAGTTTTTCAGAACCTCTCCCGTAGTAATCCTTCCGGTAAAAGCCGCTACCGATATCAGGTTATTACCGGTAAAGAGTTCTGCACCCGCTATTACTACCAGTATTAATCCCAGCGAGAAGACCACCCCACCAAGTAGCCTTGCTGGACCAAAACCAAGTCCCGAGTTCGTAGTGGTTATTGTATAGAACAGGGCACCGAGCCCGATAAAAGCTCCTGCAAGAATTCCCAGAACGAAGGTTTCTAATTTACTGGAACGAACCTTTTTTTCACCAACATCTACTGTGGCCTCACAAATGTCGCAAGAATCCAGTGCCATCTCTTCCACCTCTGATTTAGTGATTGTGTTCACAATTTTATATTAGATGGAATCAACTTTTTCAAGTGGTTCTACTCTAACTATTTTTCTAATGTGTACTAAATCGATTAATTACAGGGAAAACTAAACAACTATATCTTTGATTTTTTTTCGATCAAATGGACAATTTATAAGAACAATTTCTTGAACGCTCACTGGCTCATGGAAATCACGGGAGGAAGTAAAACATGAAAAGCAAGATAACTATAGTAGGGGCGGGATACGTCGGTTCCACAATAGCTTATGCAGTAATGAACCAGGGTTTCGCTTCTCGGATCTCGCTGGTAGATATCGATAAGGAAAAGGCCGAAGGCGAGGCAATGGACCTTAACCATGGTGCACCCTTCGTAAAGCCAGTAAAAGTAACGAGTGGAGGTTACGAGGAGTGCAAAAACTCCGATGTGGTAGTAATAACGGCAGGTGCAAGCCAGGAACCCGGGGAATCGAGAATGGATTTGGTAAACAAGAATACCGAAATTTTCAAAAATATCATTCCAAACATTACAAATCATGCGGAAGAAGCCAAAATCCTGGTGGTAACAAATCCCGTAGATATATTAACTTACGTCGCGGAGAAACTATCCGACCTGCCTACGGGCCACGTTCTGGGGTCAGGTACAGTTCTGGACACATCTCGACTGCGATACCTAATTGGCGATCACTGCGACATCAATACCTCAAACGTTCACAGCTACGTAATAGGCGAGCACGGCGATCGGGAAGTAGTAACCTGGAGTCTGACTAACTTCGGAGGGGTTCCTTTCGACAGGTATTGCTCAAACTGCTCAAAAAACTGCGATAGGCCCCCTTTTAAGGATAGGATTTCCGAATCAGTCAAGAATGCCGCTTACGAAGTAATAGATAGAAAGGGGGCTACAAATTACGCAGTGGGTCTGGCCGTCTCCAGGATTCTTGAAGCGATCCTTGAAGACGAAAGAACAATGCTCACCGTATCGAGCGTTCTTAGTGGCCAGTACGGCCTTAAGAACGTTGCACTGAGCCTGCCAAGTATCGTCGGATCAAACGGAGTAGAAAAGGTACTAACTCACGATCTAAGCGAAGAAGAGGAAAAGAAGTTAATAGACTCCGGTAAAGAGTTGGCGGATATAGCTAAAGGTTTAAATCTTTAATACTTCTAACGTTTAAATGGTCCCGCAGCTGTTAATAATTTGAGTACCTTAGTCACCGTCCATCGGATGTGAAGACAGCCACTCTTCCATAACCGATCTGGCCATTTCCCGTTTCTTTTCCGACGTCTCTTCCTCCGAACTTTCGACAATTCTCCATTCTCTTGGCATCGGCAGTGCTTCCCAGTACTTTACTTTGTCCTTAATTTTTACTTTCATCGTTTTCACCCATTTTGACAGTGAATAAATATGATCTTGATCATTAATAGAGTTGACTGTAATCAATTTACACGATGAGTTAGATCATTTCAAGCTCTTATAGTTTGTTTTGTCAATAATTATTTCCATTAGTCTTAAATTATTCACTTGATACCGCCACAACCGAGAATATTTGACCCGATCAGGGTAAAAACGGAAGTTGTGCAAACAACCTGTCTGTATTAATCTTGTTAAAGTTAATTAACAGGGGTGATAGTTTGAATCGGATCGACCTGAGAAGCGACACCGTAACCAAGCCTACTGACGAGATGCGCAAAAAAATGGCGGAGGCGGAAGTAGGCGACGACGTCTACGCCGAGGATCCCACAGTCAACGAACTGCAGAATCTGGCCGCGGAAATAATGGGTTTCGAAGCCGGATTGTTCGTTCCTTCCGGCAGCATGGGAAATCAAGTATCAATCTGGACCCATACCAACTCCGGCGAGGAAGTTATCGTCGAGGAGGAAAGCCACGTTTACAACTACGAAATGGGGACAATGGCCTCGTTTTCCGGCGTAACTCCGCGCCCGGTTCCATCCAGCGACGGCACGCTATCCCCTGAACAAATTCAGACAGAATTGAATCCCGACAGGTACTACCTGCCAGAAACCGGACTAATTACCCTGGAAAATACCCACAATAATAAGGGGGGCAGGGTTTATCCCCCGAAACAGTTGAATGAAACCACCGATTTTGCCGAGGAAATTGGCATTCCGATACATCTCGATGGCGCCAGAGTATTTAATGCCGCCATAGCCTCCGGTAAGAAACCGGCCGAGCTGGCCCATGGCTTTGATTCCGTGATGTTTTGCCTTTCCAAAGGTCTCGGTGCGCCAGTAGGGTCAGTGATAGTGGGTAGCCAGGAATTTATTGACGAGGCCCTGGTAGGACGGAAAAGGTTTGGCGGCGGCATGAGACAGGTCGGAATACTCGCCGCTGCCGGGATTTACGCGTTAAAAAATCACGTTAAAAGGCTCGAAGAAGACCACGAAAACGCGAAAAAACTCGGCATGGAGCTGAAAGACCTGGGCTTTAAACTTCAACCGGATCCAGCGGAAACCAATATTCTGTTCGTAAATACAGAGCAAATAGGTGTAGACGCTCACGATCTGGCCGATTATCTGTCCGAAAAGGGAATAGTTATCGGCCCCCGAGACTCGAACAATATCAGGTTTGTAACACACCTTGGAGTGGATGGTAGCGACATAGATAGAACGCTGGAGGCAATTAAAGAATATCTTTCCGGTTAGCTCAGGGGGGCGACTGGCAGGTACAGGGACTTTATTGAATATCGTAACGGTACTGCTTAGGGGATCAATTGGCCTTCTGCTTTCCCTTAGCAGTACCTCGAAATTACTATATCATCACCGGACCGTATCTTCGTGCACGTTACCTACCAGGTCTTCCAGCTTAACCCCTTTTGAGTCCAGGTATTCATTCATGTCGGACCTGATTTCTCCAAAAACTTTCAGGTCCCGATGCGCTATCGCCGTACCAATTTGTACAGCGGATGCACCGGCAAGAACGAGTTCCACCGCGTCTTCACCGCTTTCGACCCCTCCGACTCCAATTATCGGCAGGGAAACTGCTTCGTAGAGGTCGTAAACGGATTTTACGGCCACCGGGTGAATTGCCCTACCGGATAACCCGCCGGAAGTATTACCTAGGACCGGCTTCCCCGTATTCACGTCTATTGCCATACCGGGAAGCGTATTGATTGCCACCAAACCGTCCGCACCTCCGGATTCGGCTGCCCTACCGATTTCCCGTATATCGGTTACGTTGGGAGTGAGTTTTGCGAAGACCGGCAAGTCCAGTTCTCCCTGAACTTCCCTCACGACTTTTTCCACCAGTTCGGGGTCGGAACCAACTGCTGCCCCCAGCTTTTCCGCGTGCGGACAGGATAAGTTCAACTCGATCGCGTCCGCCTCCGGAGCAATTTTCCCCGCTACTTCCGCAAACTCTTCCGGTCCCTCCCCATAGACGCTGGCAAAAACCGTCGTTCTTACTTTTTCCCGACCCATTTCCTCCCTGAATTCCTTCACGCCCGGGTTCGGTAGCCCCATGGCGTTGAGGTAGCCACAAGAAACCTTGACTACGTTCGGGGAGCCGTGCCCCGCGCGGGCCTCGAGTCCGAGGCTCTTTGTCACGGCACCACCAGCACCCGCTTCGGCCACCCGGTTCAAACCGCCGGGCGTAGTACCCATCACGCCGCTAGCCAGAATCAGCGGGTTCGAGAGTTGCAGACCGGCAATATCGACTTCCAAACTCCCGTTATGAGACATTTGCACTCCCTCCGAGAAACTCTCCGGTTTCGGACTCGTTGATCTTACCTTCCCGATAGATCGGAGCCCCGTTGACGTAAGTAACCATTGGCAGAAAGGAAACTTCGTATCCTTCAAATGGAGTCACACTGGCTTTGGAGTAAAAATCCTCACCGCTAATTTTTCGCGATATCCCCGATTCAACTACCGTCAAATCAGCCCAGCAACCTTCTTCGATTCTTCCCCGATCGGAGAAGCCGAATACTTCCGCCGGTCTCGCAGTAAGGGCATCAATTGGGAGGGAGAGAGGCAAGTTATTCTCCCTGGCGTAGGTCAGACTCAGCGGTAGTATCGTTTCCACTCCGGGAATACCGGGGCTGGCTAATTCCGGATCGTCCGTCAGCTTCTCCGCCGGCCTGTGCGGTGCATGGTCGCTTGCTATCATTCGGATATTACCGGAATCGAAAAGCTCCTGTACCCCGCTTACCCCCTCGGAACTCCGGATCGGTGGATTGGTTACGGCGCTAAAGTCATCGAGTTTTATGTCCGATCGCGAAAGGATGAGGTGGTGAGGAGTTACCTCCCGCGTCACCTTATCACCGAGCCGAGATACCGTCTCCGGCAGCGTAACGTGCACCACGTGAAGCCGCTCCGGTCGGTTATTCATCAACTTACCGACGGCGGAAAGCTCCGCTTTCGCCGGCCGGGAATCCAGATATTCTAGCGGGTGTTCCGGCGAACCGTCCGGAAGAAGAAACTCGGGGTCCTCCGCGTGTACGGAAAGCAAAGCATCGTGCTCGTCGGTTCTTCCGGACAGCTCCTCCAGGTCAACTTCCTCTTCGGCCATGTAGTACTTAAAACCTACGGCTCCCGCCTTCAGAATCGGTCCTATCTCGTTAAGATCCCTGGGAATTCCGGAATAGAGGGCAAAGTTCACCAGGGACTTGCCCTCCACGGTCCTCTTTTTCTCCCTGAAAAGTTTTTCGGTTTTGACCGGCGGATCGTTGTTCGGCATGTCCACTACGGTAGTCACTCCGCCGCGCGCGGCTGCCCTTGAGCCGGATCGGAAATCTTCCTTTTCCGTATCCCCCGGTTCCCGGAAGTGAACGTGGCCATCTATGACTCCGGGGATCACCATGTCATTCCCAAAATCTTCCTCTTTCTTTCCCGAAGGAAGATTTACTCCCACTCCGTCGATCCGACCATCTTTGACGCCGATCTCGAGTTCTTTAAATTCTCCTTCCTGATAGACCCGATTGCTTTTGATTTTTAACTCGTAACTCACAGCGCTTCCCTCTTACCGGAAAACGTCCTCTCCCACTCGCCAAATTCCTCGAGCTGGCTTAACTGCTGGAGATCCGCCACCGGTCCGTCCTGACAAACCCGGAAGCCATCAATCAGGCAGGAACCACATATCCCGACACCGCACTTCATCACCCTTTCGAGGCTGGCTTCCAGTCCAATTCCCCTTTCCTTACACATCCCATAAATTTCTTGAATCATTTTCTCGGGTCCCGCGGTATATACCCTGTCAATTCTTTTGCTCTCCAGAACTTTTCGCGTCGGTTCAATCACGTTACCTCTGTGACCGCTACTTCCGTCTTCCGTTGCGACCTGGATCGGATCCAGCTCGTCGACGAAAAGCAGTTCTTCCTCCGTAGCCGCTCCCGCAACCACGCTAAGCTCGGCTTCGTCCGAAGCACTCCTGTACAGGCGCTTCAGAGGAGCTATACCGTATCCCCCCGCCACCAGCAAGCAACTACCGGAGGGTGCGGAAAATCCGTTTCCAAAAGGTCCTCTCAGGCCAATTTGATCACCGGGTCCGAGTTCGTGCAACCTTTCCGAGGTATCCCCCCTGCGCTTTACGGTCAGCTGGATCGTCTCGTTCGACTTCCCCGAGACCGCGAGCGGAATCTCCCCGCTGTCGGGAACCCAGACCATCATAAACTGGCCCGGATTCCCCGTCGGGGGGCCGGAATCCTCAACCATGACCGTTTTTACCGTCGGGGATTCCTCGCGAACCCCCCTGATCGGCTTCGTCCGGGGCTCTTCAGTACTCATCAATTTTCACCTAAAGCCTAACTACCCTGTATCATCTGGTGGGTTACCTCTTCCTCGTTCATCAGTGTATCACAGTACAGGCAGCGGACCGACAATGGATTCTTTTCAGTAACTTCAAACCGCGCCTCGACCGGCTCCCTTTCCTGATTTGTAATACAGTTTGGGTTACTGCAGCTAAAGATACCATCAAGTTCCTCCGGCAGCTCGACTACCTCCTTGCTCTCGACTTCAAAGGATCTAATGATATTTATCGTAGCCTCAGGGGAAATGAGCGAAATCATCGCACTTTCCTTGGCCGTAAGGAACCTGTCCTCGATCTTCAACAGGTCCTTCTTCCCCATTTCGTCGCTATTTACACGGATGGCTATCGTTATCGCGTTCTCGTCGTCCTCCTCCAGCCCGAGCAGTTCAAAAACCTTCAATGCCGAGCCGGGCGTTATATGGTCGATGACCGTTCCATTTTCGATCCTGGTAATCTTCATTTCCTGTTTTTCCTGAACCATGTTATCAC
>CAZDMI010000047.1:4048-9439 GCA_964506635.1 uncultured Thermotogae bacterium | reverse complement strand
TGTATTTGGGGGAGCAGTTTTGATAAGTGTCTTAACTGCTAAACTGATACCGATACTGCTCCCGGCGTTTTTCCAGGCATTTTACGGCCTGTTTATCGGAGCGATTCAGGCCTTTGTATTCGCTTTACTGGCAGTTTCTTATATAAACGTAGCGGTAGAATAACAACCACAATTACCAGGAGGTATTTATTCAATGGAACTTTCAGCTAGCATAACGACGGCAGCTAAGTACCTGGCAGCGGGATTCGTTATGGGGATTGGTTCCATAGCGGCAGCTTACGGCGAGGGTCAGGTTGCGTCCCATGCTATCGACGGCATGGCTCGCCAGCCGGAGATGGAAGACAGCTTGCTCAGAACGATGGTCATTGGCCAGGCAATTACCGAATCCACGGGTATTTATTCTTTGATCGTGGCCATAATGTTACTGATGGTAGTCTGATAAGAGGTAAATTATGGGACTAGAATGGCAGACGATTATCCAGAGTCTTAATTTAACTATAGTTGCCAACTGGATTAATTTCGGAATTCTCGTGGCCGTTCTGTCCTGGCTACTTTTTCGACCGGCGAAGGAGTTCATTCAGGAAAAACGGGAAACGATAAAGTCGCGAATAGACAACGCCCAGGAGAAGGAAGAGACTGCCCGGGAGTTAAAGAAGGAGAGAGAACAGGAACTACAGGAAGCAAGGGAAAGACGGAGCGAGATCATCGAAAGGGCCGAGCGCAGGGCGGAAGAAATAGTTGAAGAGGGAAGGGAAGAAGCGGAGAAAGAGGCCGCAAGGATAGTGGAGGAAGCGAAAAAGGAAGCGGAACAGGAAAAGCAGGAGGCTTTCGACGAACTGGAAGAGGAATACGTCGACATGGCCCTTGCCGGAGCGGAAAAAGTACTGGAAAGGGAAATAAGTCGTGAGGACCACGAGAAGTTCCTGAATTCCCTCTTTGATCAGCTAAAGGAAAAAGAGCTGAGAACGGGATGAAATCTGTAGAAGTAGCGGATCGGTACGCGCAGGCACTTTACGAGCTTGGAGTGGAAGAAGACAAACTGGACGGGATCCAGGAAGACCTGAGCGAGGTTAGCCAGCTGGTAGATTCGAACGATTACCTGATGGATTTCCTCGTTCATCCATTAGTTCCGAACGAGGACAAGGAGGGGGTTCTTGAGGAAGTCCTGGGTGACTCCCTGCTCCGAGAGACCTTGAACTTCTTAAAATTACTCGTCAACAAGGATAGGGAGGAATACCTCCCGTTGATTTACGAGAGGCTTCGGAAAATCAGGAGGGACGAGCAGGAAATAATTGAGGTTGAGCTCACGGTTCCTCCCGACCTGAATAGCGATGAGCTCGTGGACGACGTCAAGAGTCGACTCGATAATTTGCTGGATAAGTCCGTCTACGTAACGAAGGTTACCGAGGACCCCGACCTCATTGGCGGGATAAAACTAAAAGTGGGTGAGCAGATAATAGATGGCTCGGTGCAGGGAGAGTTAGAGGGTTTGCGGGAGCACATATTAGAAGGAGGAAGTAATGGTAGAAATTAAGAGCGATGAAATAACTGGTTTGATAAAGGAACAGATAAAGGGG
This sequence comes from uncultured Thermotogae bacterium, assembly GCA_964506635.1. Lineage (GTDB taxonomy): Bacteria > Bipolaricaulota > Bipolaricaulia > M55B111 > M55B111 > JAGXLP01. The sequence continues at coordinate 7,862 of CAZDMI010000047.1, read as the reverse complement.
TACGACTATTCCCTTTCCATGGAAGAGGAAGGGGTCGTCGTCGAAGCGGGAGATGGAATTGCCCGGATCTTTGGGCTGGAAAATGCCATGTCCATGGAAATTCTTGAATTCCCCGGTGGCATAAACGGGCTGGCGATGAGCCTGGAAGAGGACAGTATTGGTGCTATTCTCTTTGGAGACGTGGAGGATGTCGAAGAAGGGGACAAAGTAAAGCGGACAGGAAGGGTCCTCGAAACCAACGTAGGCCCGGAACTCCGGGGCCGCGTGGTAAGCCCGCTGGGTGAACCACGTGACGGCAAAGGTAAAATTAATACCGATAAAACCAGGGACATAGAGATGAAAGCGCCCGGTGTCGTCAAGCGTCAGCCGGTTGAAGTCCCCCTGCAGACGGGTTACAAGTCCATTGATGCCCTGACACCGATCGGAAGAGGGCAACGGGAATTGATTATCGGTGACCGTAGGACTGGAAAGTCCGCTATTGCCATCGATACCATACTTAATCAAAAGGAGACGGACGTTCACTGTTTCTACGTTGCTGTAGGGCAAAAGACATCCACTATAGCCAAGACCGTGGACACCTTAAGGAAAAACGGCGCGATGGAGTACACGACAGTCATCACGGCGAACGCTGAGGACCCGACTCCAATGCAATACATAGCACCTTATGCCGGAACCGCCATGGCAGAACACTACATGTATAACGGTCAGGATGCTTTCATCGTCTACGACGATCTTTCCAAGCACGCAGTGGCGTACAGGGAGATATCCCTGCTACTACGTCGTCCACCTGGAAGAGAGGCTTACCCTGGAGATATTTTTTACACGCACTCGCGACTGCTGGAGCGTGCCGCCAAGCTGAATGAGGAGATGGGCGGAGGTTCGCTGACTGCCTTCCCGATAGTTGAAACTAAGGCGGGCGACATCTCGGCCTACATTCCGACGAACGTCATATCGATCACGGACGGTCAGATCTACCTCGAATCGGACCTGTTTAACGAGGGTTTCCGGCCGGCAATTAACGTTGGTGACTCGGTCTCCCGTGTCGGTGGTGCAGCCCAGAACGACGCCATGCAGGAGATTGCGGGAGAACTGAGGTTAGAGATGGCCCAGTACCGCGACCTAGAAGCGTTTGCAGAATTTGCTTCCGAACTTGATGAGGAGTCACAGGCACAGCTAGCCCGAGGTGAGAGGGTCATGGAGATGTTGAAGCAGGACCAGTACCAGCCCATGCCGGTTGAAAAACAAGCGGTATCGCTTTATGCAGCGGCCAATGGTTATATCGATGATCTGGAAGTCGAAGAAGTTAAAGAGTACGAAGAGGCCATGCACAACCACCTCGAGACTTACTACGAGGACGTGCTTGTGGATCTTAAGGAAGCTGCCGAGCTAACGGAGGATATCGAAGAAGAGCTCAAGCGGGCACTAGCTGAATTCGACGATACCTTCAAGGGAGGTGGCGATGCCTCAGGCTCGGGAGATTAAAAGCAGGATAGCGAACATAAAGGATATAAAACAGATCACCAAGGCCATGAACGCAATTGCCATGGCAAAAGTTACAAGGCTCAAAAACAAACTGGAGGATGCCAGACCCTACCAGGAGGCAATTAATGAAAATTTAAGGCTCCTGGAGAAAAGCGTTGAAAGGGAAGAAGACGAGGATGAGCCCGTGAGCCCCCTGTTGACCGAAGGTAATGGGGAGGGAATTGGGCTCGTGGTTTTTAATTCGGACCGTGGTCTGGCCGGAAATTATACGATAGACCTAAACCGCTCGGCCCGGGACTTTGTTCGCTCGCATGACCGCGAGGTCAGTATTTATGCAGGCGGGGAAAAGGGTCATAACTTCTTCAAAAACTGGGACGAGTTCGAAGGTAGCTGGGTCGATTTTTACCAGGAGCCTGACTTCAATAAGGCCGAAGCAATTGGGAAAGAACTGCTCAATTCCTTCGAATCGGGGGAATTTGCAGAACTATGGATGATCTATATGAAGTTCAACTCCGATCTAAACCAGGAACTCAAGGTGGAAAAAGTACTTCCACTCTCTTCCGATGAGGAGGACCGAGAAGAATCCGGAACTCGGGGAGAAGAAGAACACGTATTCGAACCGCGACGCGAGGAAATTCTGGCAAACTTCTTAGAGGAATGGTTTCTGGAAAGGGTTTTCTGGATTATGTTGAATACGAAGGCGAGCGAGCACGCGATTAGGCGGAAGGCAATGAGAGATGCGACGGACAACGCAAACGAGCTCATCGACGATCTAACTCTGACTTACAATAAGGCAAGACAGCAGCAGATTACGAGAGAAATAGCGGACATCATCGGTGGGGCTGAGGCCCTCCGAGAAGAGGCTTAGTTTTAATGAGGTGGAATAATGGTAGAAGAAGTAGAAAGTGAAGGACGGATAACGGAAATAAAAAGCGCCGTCGTGGATGCCAGGTTTAGCACGGAAGAAGGTGTCCCGTCGGTTAACAACGCTCTGATAGTGGAAAGGGACGGGGACCAGGAAGACCTGGTACTGGAAGTAGCCAAGCACCTTGGAGACGAAGAGGTCAGGGCGATTGCGATGGATTCGACTGACGGCCTCAAGCGAGGGCAGTCGGTCTACGACACTGGCGGACCGATTAGCGTACCCGTGGGTGAGGAGACACTGGGAAGGATGTTTGACCTCACCGGCCGGCCCATAGACGAGATGGACCCTCCGGACGTGGAAAAAACTTACCCGATTCATCGACCGGCTCCGGAGATGACTGACCAGTCTACCAAGGACGAGGTTTTTGAGACCGGTATCAAGGTCATAGATCTCCTTGCTCCCTTCGCCAAGGGAGGCAAGGTAGGTTTATTTGGTGGGGCCGGCGTTGGTAAGACAGTCCTGATCATGGAGCTCATCCGTTCGATTGGTTACGAACACGAAGGTTATTCCGTATTTTCCGGCGTTGGAGAAAGGACGAGGGAAGGTAACGATCTCTGGCTCGAGATGAAGGAAGCAGGGGTTCTGGAGAATACCGCCCTGGTTTACGGTCAGATGAACGAGCCCCCTGGTGCCAGGTTCCGCGTCGGTTTGTCGGGAGTTACTCTGGCTGAATACTTCCGGGACGAACAGGCCCGGGACGTTTTGCTGTTCATTGATAACATATTCCGTTTTGCACAGGCCGGTTCGGAAGTCTCGGCATTGCTTGGTCGAATGCCTTCCGAGGTCGGTTACCAGCCCACGCTATCCACGGAAATGAGCGAGCTCCAGGAGAGAATTACTTCGACAAAGGGAGGTTCGATTACCTCCGTACAGGCAGTTTACGTGCCGGCGGACGACCTCACGGACCCTGCACCGGCGACGGTCTTTTCTCACCTCGATGCAACGATTACGCTCTCGAGGGATATCGCTGAGAAAGGACTCTATCCCGCAGTCGATCCGCTGGATTCGGATTCTTCCATGCTTGACCCGCACGTAATTCCTCAGGATCACTACGACGTAGCCCAGAGGGTGCTGCAGACGCTTCAGAGGTTCGAGGACCTTCAGGACATCATAGCAATCATGGGTATGGACGAACTCTCCGAAGAGGACCAGGTAACCGTTGAAAGGGCAAGGAAAATTCAAAGGTTCCTGAGCCAGCCTTTCTCGGTTGCAGAACAGTTCACGGGCAGGAAAGGGAAGTACGTTGGACTCGATGATACGATTGAAGGCTTCAAGGCAATTGTTGATGGGGAACTCGACCACGTACCGGAACAGGACTTCTACATGGTCGGATCGATGGAAGAAGTAATTGAAAACTACGAAAGCGAGTAATAAAAATCAAAACCCCGCCAAGCCGGCGGGGTTTTT
>CAZDMI010000047.1:0-3948 GCA_964506635.1 uncultured Thermotogae bacterium | reverse complement strand
ATTACTGGTGAATCAGGTAACTGTAGGCACCGAGTGCTGCCTTGGCGCCTTCACCGGCGGCAATTATGATCTGTTTTTCCGGTACGTTAGTGACGTCTCCAGCCGCGTAAAGCCCTTCGACGTTGGTTTGACTGTCGCAGTCGACGATTATCTCGCCGGCGTCGTTGGTTTCGACCAGGTTGTCGACGAAGGAAGAGTTCGGAATCAAGCCGATTTCCACGAAGACGCCTTCTACTTCTACTTCCTTTTCCTCGCCGGATTCCTTGTCCTTCAAACGGAGCCCGGTAACCATGTCCTCACCGGTAATTTCCAGTATTTCGTGTCCGTAATAGCTTTCCATTTCTACCTCGTCCAGGTGGTCGGAGTTCTCCACGTGCTTTTGTAATACCGGGTCCGCAATGGGCTCGGGTGCTATATCGATGTTTACTATTCTGTTGGCTATCGGCAAAAGGTCGATAATGCCTTCGAAAGCCGAGTTTCCTCCACCGATTACTGCGACGTCCGCGTCGGCAAAGAGCGGACCGTCACAGGTCGTGCAGTAACTGATGCCTTTGCCCGAAAGTTTCTGTTCTCCGGGAACGTCGAGCTTCCTCCACTTGGCACCGGTGGCGACTATCAGGGTTTTAGACCTAAGTTCACCTTCTTTTTCCAGTTTCAGAAGAAAATTTCCGTTCTTTTCAACGTCCAGAACTTCGTCCTCGTACTTTTCCGGTTCGTACTTATCCACGTGTTCTCTGAACTTTTTTACAAGCTCAAAAGCATCTACGTCCGGTATTCCCAGGTAATTGTCGATTTCGCTCGAATAGAGTAGCTGACCACCCTCTTCTTTGGCGATCATCGCCGTCTTCAGTTCCTTTCTTCTCGCGTAAAGGGCTGCTGAATGGGCTGCAGGCCCACCACCAACTATTGCAACGTCGTAAATTTCATTTGACATGGTTTAACTCCTTTTGGATTAATTCTAATTTTTAAATTTAAACACAGATTATTTCTCTTCCAGACTGCTTGACACGAACCCAGTAGAGCTGGTTTTTTTATTTCTTCCGGACAGTTGAAAATATTGCCACAAAACGTTTAACCTTTCCACCCGTAAACTGACTGAACTTTGGCTAGGGTTTCCAGGTTTCCGGTAAGTATCGCTAACCCTGTCAATGACCTCTTCATAACCCGGAAGAGAAAATGATCCCGGCCAAGCTAGGTCTGAAGTATGATAAAGTGATGCAGTGTAATTATAATAATATAGAAACTTTGACCGATCAACGGGAACCGAATAAGGATTTTAAAAGAATTTAACTGGGAGGTGGAGGTCCTTGGGTTTATCAGTTTCGGATATGTCAAAGGGATTAACAGTAAAATACCAGGGGGAACTTTATAGAATCGTTAAATACGAACATTCCAAGCGCGGCCGAGGGGACGCTTTTGCCAGGGTCAAGCTAAAATCTTTCGATACCGGTAAGGTACTTTCAAAGACCTTTAAGGGTAAGGAAGAGGTAGAGAAGGCTTACCTCGATAAGCGACCGCTGAAGTTTCTCTATAGTTCCGGTGAAAGTTATAACTTCATGGACCAAACGGATTATTCGCAATTCGAGATTCTTGAAGACAAACTGGGGAATAAAGTAAAATACCTTAAAGATAACCTGGAAGTGGAAGGTTTGTTTCACGAAGGGAGGCTTATTTCAGTCGAGTTACCGACGTTCGTGGAGCTAGAAATTACTAGTACAAAGCCCGGAGTAAAGGGCGATACCGCTTCTGGTGGTGAAAAGCCCGCTACCCTGGAAACCGGACTCGAATTGAAGGTACCCCTTTTCGTCAAAGAGGGTGCTACTATAAAAGTCGACACAAGAGAGGCGAAGTACGTCGAGCGGGTTTAGCCCCAAGTTTGGGTGGAGAATGGTCTCAGGGAAAGGAGGAGATTTATGGAAGACGAATACAGGTCCTCGATGGGTCTGGGAGAGATAGAAATATCAAAGGACGTCATCACCTCAATTGCTGCCGTGGCAGCCATGGAGGTGGAGGGTTTGGTCGAGCGTGAAGACAAGTCGGGCATTTCTTCTGTTTTCAAACGAGGTAGCAGCAAGACCGTGGAAACCGAACTGGAGGACGGTCACGTCAAGATAAACGTGAACATAGCCGTTAAGTACGGTTTCCCCGTTCACGAGACGGCGGAAAGCGTTCAGGGTAGTGTTCAGGAAGAGGTTGAAGAAATGACCGGCCTCGACGTTAGCGAAGTCAACGTGGATGTTTCGGCCCTGGCTTTTGAAGGTGAAGAGGGAGAACTTGAAGACTTAGAGGAGCAATAAAGTGGGCAACTTAAGGGATCGATTCATCCAGGTTACTTACTTCCTGCTGGGGTTACTCTGGTTGCTAATTGCAGCGGGGTTTATAGGTTACGCTTTCGGGTTGTATCCCAGTTACGATATTCAGGCCTTTTTGTCCGGAAAAGCAGGGACCCTGCTTCTTTACGGAATAGGAGCTCTGGCCGGTTTCGTTGGTCTGTACTTTTTTAGAAAATTAATAGTTTCTTACAGAATTCATCGGACGTTCGTTCACGAGAGCGAGCTTGGAAATATCCATATATCGCACTACGCCGTGAAGGAACTTACGAGCGAGATTCTCAGGGAAGATTTCGCGTTAAAGTCCTTCCGGACAAAATTGACCCAGTCAACTGACGGCATCAGCATAGAGGTTAACGCCAAGATTGGATCCAAAGCCGATATAGGTGAACTGGGCGAAAGTGTCCAGGAAGTGCTCAGGGAGAAAATTCATGAGAGGACTGGGCTGGAGGTAGGAAGGGTTGACTTTTACACTCGGGGAGTTGAGGGTCCTAAAAAAGAAAAAATTGATAGGGAGCCAGAAGAAAGCGGATCCGAAGAAATAAAATTTGAGGGAGATAAAGATGAAAATTGATTCAAGGTTTATAGGGGCTGCAGTAGGTTTTCTGGTTGCCCTGCTTTTTATCTTCTTTAACTGGAAAGTAGTGCTTCTCATCCTGGGCCTTAGCCTTCTGGGTTATATAGTTGGACTGTATATGGAAGCGGGAAGGCAGGTAAAACGAAAACTGAGGGAACTGTTCTCCCTCTTCTTTGGCTGACGGAGGGTTATGCTCAGAAGAGAGGCTCGGGAAGAAATTCTGAAACAACTATATGGTTCCGAGTTCGTGGAGGCACGAAGGGTTCGTTACGGAGAAAAGGACGTCGGTGATCAAGGGGGTTTTATCGAAGAGATTTACGAAGGCACTCTGGAAAACCGTGAAAGTATAGACGAATTGATCTCCGAATTTACGGTCGGTTGGAAAGTAGGAAGGCTGGCGTTTCTGGACCGGAATATCCTCAGAATGGCCATATACGAGATGCTTTACTACGAGGACACTCCGGCTGAGGTCGTCATGAACGAAGCAATCGAACTTGCCAAGGAATACGGGACGGAAAACGCTCCGAAGTTCGTCAACGGTATTCTGGACAGGATCTGGAGCGAGAAGAGCGAGGAGAAAAGCGAAAGGAAAAGGACTTAAAACTTCTCCTGATGGCTAACTGAGCTGAGAAAGGTTTATAATTTTCCGACTACCTATTATAATTTGAGGCAATTTCACGGAGAGTGGCGCAGCCTGGCTAGCGCGCAGCGTTCGGGACGCTGAAGTCGCCGGTTCAAATCCGGCCTCTCCGACCAGGAATAGCTGTTAGCTTTTGGCCATTAGCCTTTAGCTAAATGCTAATTGCTAATAGCAAATGGCTAATAGGCGGGAGTAGCTCAACGGTAGAGCACTGGCCTTCCAAGCCAGGGGCTGCGGGTTCGATTCCCGTCTTCCGCTCCAGTCTTTAAAGATTAGAATTGGGGTTTGGCAGCAAGCTTATTTTTTTAACATTTAGCCTAACAAGGGACTGTTAAATCTAGAAAGTATGCGCCTGTAGCTCAGCTGGACAGAGCAGCGGCCTTCTAAGCCGCAAGTCGGGG
>CAZDMI010000046.1:0-9496 GCA_964506635.1 uncultured Thermotogae bacterium | reverse complement strand
CTTCCCAGGACATTTACCAGAAGGCCACGGATCAGGGAATACTGAGCACTTTAACCAAAGCAGGTGCTTCGGTAATTGCCCCCGGTTGCGGTCCCTGTCTCGGCACTCACAACGGAATACCGGCGGACGATGAAACGGTAATATCAACGGCCAACCGTAACTTCAAAGGCAGAATGGGTAACGAGAGCGCGGGCATCTACCTCGGTTCACCGGCCACGGTTATGGCTTCGGCAATTGAAGGGGAAATTACCGACCCGAGAAATTTTGTCTAGATACACTTTTAAGAGAGGGCTCAGAACCGAGAAAATTCCAGCGACGCGGCGCATATGTTTGACCGAACCAGAAATTATCTGAGTCTAACTCAGGAATTTCTGGAGAGGGATATTATCATAACCGAATGGGATGATATGTTTATGCATAATGCTCTCTACAGGAAAAGCCACTATCATGAAGAGAGGGGTTTGAGCACGCGAGTCGGAAATTTCTCGGTTCGGGAAAGCCCGGAGGTCGATAATAAGTCCAACGAAAGGGCGGAGACGTGCTCGCTCGGCCCTCAATGCTCAGCTTTGACTGAAGAGGATTTTCCAGAAGGAGAGCAAAAACTTTACTAGCGACAAATTTTTAAGAGCACTAAAACTTAGAGTCAAAAGGGTAAGTTATTCTTGGAACATTTGGGTAGCAAAAGATTAGCTTAATCACTCAAAACAGGAGGAAACGATGAACGAAACAGAATTAACCGGAAAAGCCCACAAATTTGGCGACAACATAAACACGGACTACATAATTCCCGGAAAGTACCTGATGAAGATAACCGACGACGATAAACTGGCCGAACACGCCATGGAAGGCGTAGACCCTGACTTCAGGGACAAGGCCGCCCCGGGTGACTTCATAGTGGCGGGGGACAACTTCGGCTCTGGCTCATCCAGAGAAGAGGCACCGACAGTGATCAAACACGCGGACGTCAGCGCCGTCCTTGCCAAGTCCTTCGCGAGGATCTTTTACCGGAACGCGGTAAACATCGGTTTGCCTATCATTGAATGCGATACGGACGAAATCGACCAGGGCGACGAACTGTACGTCAACCTGGACGAAGGCGCACTAAAAGACGTGGAGAAGGAGAAGGAAATAGAGATATCACCTCTACCTCCGGAAATGAGTAAGATCCTGGAGGACGGCGGATTGGTGGCACACCTGGATAAGCACGGAACTTTCAACCTCTAAAATATGGCAAGCGAAACAGTTTCCTTCATAACGGGAGACGGAATAGGTCCGGAAATCAGTCGGGCCGTCCGCAGGATAATTGACGCTTCCTCCGGTAAGATAGAATGGGAAATAATCGAGACGAACCCGAAAGAGGAACCCGGGGAAAAGATAGTCGAACGGATGGTCGAATCCGTCAGAAAGAACTCGGTCGGGATAAAGGGCCCGATAACGACCCCGATCGGCTCCGGTTACAGCAGCCTAACCGTAGCAACCAGGAAAAAGCTAAACCTCTACGCGAACGTGAGACCGGTTAACAAATTACCCGGCCTGGGCCCCGACCTGCAGAAAGAAGTAGATCTGGTTACGGTAAGGGAGAATACCGAAGGACTTTACAGCGGGATTGAACATACCGTAAAGGACCAGTACGCCGAGTCGGTCAAACTGACCACCGTTGAGGGTTCCAGTCGCGTGGCCCGGTTTGCCTTCGAATACGCCAAAAACGAAGACAGGGATAAGGTTACCGCCGTTCACAAGGCAAATATTCTAAAACAGTCGGACGGGCTATTTCTGGACTGCGCTCGTGAGGTAGCTGAGAACTACCCGAAAATCGAGTTCGACGAAAAGATAGTCGATAACATGGCAATGCAGCTCCTGCTCAGACCTGAGGATTTCGACGTTTTGCTTGCCCCGAACCTCTACGGCGACATACTGTCCGATCTCTCCGCGGGTTTGATCGGAGGGCTCGGCGTGGCACCCGGAGGTAACTTTGGGGACGACAGAGTAATATTCGAGGCGGTGCATGGATCCGCTCCGGATATAGCGGGCCAGAACGAAGCCAACCCACTTGGGCTGTTGCGCTCGGCGCTAATGATGCTGGAATACCTGGATCAGGACGGAGCGTCCGAGGAGATCGATTCGGCAATCAGGGAGGTTCTTTCCGGGCGGAACGTTCTCACGCCCGATCTCGGGGGGAGTTCAAGCACGACGGAAATGACCGACGCGATTATCAGTCACCTTTGACCATGGAAACACGGAACCTGCTGAAGCGGATGGTGGAAATCTACAGTCCGTCCGGGGATGAATCCGAACTCGTCGACTTTCTCGGACCGAAGATGGAAGAACTCGGGTACAGGACAACCCGGGACGAGGCCGGTAACCTGATTGGTCGTATCGGTTAAGGAGACGTCACCGTCCTGCTGGTCGGCCACCTGGATACCGTGGAAGGCGAGATACCCGTCCGGGTCGAGGACGGAGTACTCCACGGCAGGGGTTCGGTCGATGCCAAAGCCCCGCTGGCCAGCTTCGTCGGGGCGGGGCCTGCATTTTCCAGCTCGGAGAGTCTGGAAGTGATGGTAGCCGGTGCCGTCGAGGAGGAGACCAGTTCGAAAGGTGCTTACGCCCTGGTGGACGAGGTAGCGCCGGATTACGTGATTGTTGGAGAACCAAGCCGCTGGAACGGGATAACCCTCGGTTACAGGGGGTCTACCCGGATTAACTACTCCCTGGAAGTTCCGAAGACGCACCGCGGGGAGGGGTCCCCTCTGCCGGCCGAGGAAGCCGTGAAGTTTTACGAAGACCTGAGCGATTTACTTGAAAACGATTCGAACGGTTTCAACAGTACTGATATCCGATTGACGGATTTTAACACGGAAGACAGGCCATTTAAGGACGTGACCGAAATGTCACTTGACGTAAGAACGAGTCCGGGGTTCGAATACGAAAAACTGGATCGGTTTATTGAAGAAAACGTCGGTGATGCTTCCGTGGCAAGGACTCGCGGAATTCCTCCGGTTAAATCATCCAAGCGTAATAAGTTGGTCAGCTCCTTCCTCTCCGGAATCAGGGACCAGGGAGGAGAGCCGAAGTTCAAGCTGAAAACCGGTACCGCCGACATGAACATATTCGCGGAGCACTGGAACGTTCCGATAGTGGCTTACGGACCGGGGGATTCGTCCCTCGACCATACTCCGGAGGAACACCTGGAGCTTGAGGAACTAGACAGTGCCGAAGACGTCCTGGTCGGTGCTCTAAAAGTTCTGGAAAACGCGGCAACCGGTTAAGAAAAAGGAGGATCAATGCAATTACTTGATACTACTCTGAGGGAAGGAGAACAGACGCCCGGCGTATCGTTTACGATTGAGGAAAAGAAGGAAATTGCCAGGTTAATGGACGAATTCGGAATCGACATAATAGAGCTCGGCCACCCGGTGGTCTCCGAGGATATAGAACGCGCCTGCCGTGTGATAGCCGGTGACGACCTCGAGGCAGAAACCATGGCTCACTCCAGAGCGATGAAGGGGGACATAGATGCGGCACGGGACGTCGGAGTGGACTGGGTTGGAATATTTCTCGGCACTTCTCAGCTGAGTTTGGAGCACAAGCTCCATACCGATAGGTCCGGAGCGCTGGAAAAGATCAAGGAATCGGTAGCTTACGCAAAAGAGCTGGGGCTCAACGTCCGCTTTACACCGGAGGACGCAACCAGAACCGAGGCAGGTTACCTTGAAGAAGCAGTTCTGGCCGCTGAGGAGGCCGGTGCCGACAGGATCAGCATAGCCGACACCGTTGGAACGGCAACACCCTCCACCTACGGAGACCTGATCGAGAGGACGACCGAACTCCTCAACGTTCCGGTCCACACGCACTGCCACAATGATTACGGAATGGCGGTTGCAAACTCCCTGGCCGGTTACGAGTCCGGAGCATACCTGATCGACGTCACGGTAAACGGTCTGGGCGAGCGAACCGGTATCGCTCCGCTTTCCCCTACCGTCGTAGCACTACAGCGTCTTTACGGCGTAGAAAAGGACTGGAAGCTCGAGGCTCTGCCGGAGATCTCTCATGCCGTGGAAAAGGCATCCGGTCTATTCAATTCGGAAATCGACCCGATAGTCGGGCAGTACGCTTTTTCTCACAAATCGGGCCTCCACACTAAAGCAGTACTTGAGGACCCGAAGACCTACGAGGCAATACCACCGGAGATTGTTCACAAGCAGCGAGAGATAATCATCGACAAGTACGCCGGAAAAGCGGCAGTGGAGGATAGGTTGAGTGAAATGGGAGTCGAACCAGCCGAAGAGGATCTCGAGGAAATCGTCTCCCGGGTCAAGGAGTCGGCAAGCGACGGTAAGACGAGGTTCAACGATATCGACCTGCTGGAAATAGCGGACAGAGTACTTGATCTCGAGGTTAAAAGCAGGATTCCGGCAGGAGTGGAGGCCCTGGTCTCTTTTGCCCTGAACAGCACCTCTTATACCACCAGGGCGACGAGAAAGATCGCGGCATTTGACGAAGTAGATACGGTATTCGAGCTGACCGGAGACCACGACATTCAGGCTCACCTGGAATCCAGTTCGGTACAGCAGTTAAACGACCTTATCGAGGAGTTCCGCAACATGGATGAAGTTCAGACGACGGAAACCAGCCTGGTTTTGAAAGGTTACGAAAAAGAAGAAGATCAATAAAAAGGAGGATCCAATGGCAAAGATTTACCTGAACGGCGAGTTCGTACCCAAAGAAGAAGCCAAGGTAAGCGTATTTGACCACGGCTTTCTTTACGGGGACGGGATCTTTGAAGGGATTAGAGCCTACGACGGCTACGTCTTTAAGCTGGAAGAACACCTGGACCGTTTCTACCGAAGCGCTCGAGCGATAAACCTCGAGGTGCCAATGGAACGCGAGGAGATGACGGAAGTCATTCTGGAAACTCTCAGGGTAAACGGTTTCGACGAAGCCTACATTAGACCGATCGTCACCCGGGGAGAGGGCTCACTCGGTATTGACACCGCATCCTGTACTGAGTCTTCAGTGATCGTCATAACGAAGGAGTGGGAAGCGCTTTACGGCCCCGAACTCTACGAAGAGGGTCTCAACCTTCTGACGACGACGATCCGGAACCAGCCGAAACAGGGATTACCGCCGACCGTTAAGCACCTGAATTACCTGACCAACGTCATGGCACTGATGCAGGCCGATAACTGGGGCGCGGACGAAGCGCTAATGCTGGATACAAACGGGAATATTTCGGAAGGCAGTGCCGATAACGTATTCGCATACAGAAAAGGTACGGTATATACCCCACCAGTCATTAATAACCTACCTGGAATTACCCGGGACGTCGTGATTGACATTTTGGAAGACCTCGGTTACGAGGTAAAGGAGGAAAATCTCGGTTTGGCTGAGGTAATGACTGCCGACGAGGTATTCCTATCCGGAACGGCTGCGGAAGTGGCTCCCGTTGCGGAGATCGATGGTAGAGAAATAGACGATGGGGAACCCGGGGATATAACCCTCGAGGTAAAGGAAGAATTTGGGAAGATTACCGGAATCGAAGAAACCGGGACGAAAATTGAGGAATGAGTACTGACTGAAAAGGGAACGGTTTCCCCGTTCCCTTTTCGTAAAACCAAAAGGGGCTCCGCAAGTCAGGCAACGTGTCCTGATATCTCGGTTCTCTCACTCAACAGACCATAGATGTAACCGTCCCGGAGTGCTTCCCAGCTCGCCTCGATTACGTCTTCCGAGACTCCGATAGTGTTCCAGGTTTTTTCGCCGTCCGTCATCTCGATCATTACTCGGGGTACGGCTGCCGTCCCCCTGTAACTTTCCAGAATCCTTACCTTGTAGTTGGTTAGTTTCATGTTCTCTATCGAGTGGTAAAAGCTGTTCAGGCAGCGGTGGAAGGCATTATCTAGCGCGTCCACAGGACCGTGACCGCGTTCTATCGCGTCCCTGACTTCACCGTCCACCCTGAGCTTGACACTTGCCTTCGCCGTCGGGTCCTCACCGTCGACCCGATTCGTCAGTATCTCGTATTCCAGAACTTCGAAGAACTGCTCAAGCTCCCCCTGAACGCGTTTGGCGAGCAGGGCGAAAGACGCATCCGCGTTTTCAAACTGGTAACCGTCCTCTTCGAGCTTCTTTATGTTGTCGAGCACCTCTTTGTGGGTATCGCCGCCCTCGTCCAGCTCAACTCCGACGTTCTTCAGCTTCCTCTCTACAGTACTACCGCCGGAAAGCTCGGAGACGAGGAAGCGCCGTTCGTTCCCCACCTCTTCCGGATCGATGTGCTCAAAGGTCTTCGGATGCTTGAGCACTGCATCAACGTGTAGACCAGCTTTGTGGCTAAAGGCATTGACCCCGACGTAGGGCGTTCTCCTCTCCGGTGATTTGTTTGCAAGCTCAGACACGAATCGGGAAACGGAAGTCAGATCCTCCAGACTCTCTCGAGAGCGAAGGCACTGCTTGTCCTTCTTCAGGACGAGGTTCGGAACTACTTCGCAGAGATTCGCGTTTCCGACCCGTTCACCGTAACCGTTTATGGTCCCCTGAACTGTTTCGACACCTTCCTCAACCGCTGCTACAGAATTGGCGGTCGCAACTCCCGAATCGTCGTGAGCATGGATCGAGAGAGAAAGATCGATAACTTTTCTTACCTCCGCAACCACCTGACGGACCTCCGAAGGCATCGTACCGCCGTTGGTATCGCAGAGGCAGATCCTATCCGCTCCCGCTTCGGCTGCTGTCTCCAGTGTTTTCAATGCGTACCCCGAATCACTCTCGAATCCATCGAAGAAGTGTTCCGCGTCGTAGAGCACTTCACGGCCATTTTCCTTCAGGTAGGAAGCGGAATCCCTTATCATCTCCAGGTTTTCCTCGGGCGTCACCCCCAAAACTTCGTCCACGTGAAAGCGCCAGCTCTTCCCAACGATCCCGGTAACAGGAGCTCCCGAATCGAGCAGGCCAAGCAGGTTTTTGTCGTCCTCGGGCCTCGTCCCCGGACGGCGTGTGCTGCTCAAAGCCACCAACCTGGCGTTATCCAGGTCATCCTGGCCGAACTTCTGAAAGAACTTAGTATCCTTAGGGTTGCTCGGCACCCATCCCCCTTCTATGAAATCCACGCCAAGATCGTCCAGACGGCGGGCGATCTTGAGCTTGTCCTCCAGCGAAAAACTTATATCGCGGCCCTGAGAGCCGTCCCGCAAGGTCGTATCAAAGACTGAAACTTCATCCTCTTTCATGATCTTTACACCCTATCAAGAACCGCTCGTGCCATTTCCGTCGTCGTAAGGTCCCCACCGAGATCGGGAGTGGTCTCGCCATCGGCAAGAGTCTCCTCGACGGCGTTTTCCAGCTTTTTACCGTAGTCGTCCGCGCCGAGAAAGTTAAGCATGTAACTGCCCGAGAGGATTGCCGCGGTCGGATTGACCTTACCCTCTCCCGCTATGTCCGGCGCGGTACCGTGAACGGGCTCAAAGAGGCCGTGTTCGTCACCAATGTTGGCCGAGGGGGATAAACCGAGACCACCGATCAGCCCGGCCGCCAGATCGGAGAGTATATCGCCGAACAGGTTGGTTGTTAGCACGACCTCGAACCTCTCCGGGTCCTTAACCATGTACATTGCGGCCGCATCAACCAGGACGTCCTCGTAGTCCACATACGAACTCTCTGCCACCTCGTCCGCTGCTTCCAGGAACTGGTTGCCGGTTACGGGCAGCACGTTGTTCTTGTGAATTGCGCTTACCAGCGATCTATCCTCTGATTCGGCGTAATCGAATGCGTACTCCGCTATTCGTCTGCTGGCTGATTCCGTAATTACCCGCGTTGCCGTCGTCACACCGGAGGCAATTCTGTTCTCTATCCCCGCGTAAAGGCATTCCGTGTTCTCGCGGACGATAACCATGTCCGTTGACGGGTCGACGCACTCGACTCCGGGGTAGGCCTTGACCGGTCTGAGGTTTACAAAGGTATCGAGCTCCTGCCTCAACCTGATAACGACGTCGGCAGCCGTTTCGCCGACGGCCCCAAGCAATACGGCGTCCGCTTCGCGGGCACCTTCGAGTGTTTCCTCCGGAAGAGGGGTTCCCAGTTCTTCCTTCACCCTATCCCCGGCGGAAAGCTCGATGAATTCGAGATCAACCGGAAGTTCTTCCAGAACCTCGACCGTCGCACCAACTACCTCCGGTCCTACTCCATCTCCTGGTATTACTGCTACGTTTTTCATGTTTTCACCCTATCTATCCTCAAATATTTTTTTGAAACTAATAGATTAACTTTCATAGTTTACTCACCATCTTGAAGTTTCTTGTTGAAGTTTCTGTCATCAGTAACCTTTTTTCATAAAATTCATTTGAGCATCTAAGCTTTTGCTCTTCCGTCGATAAAGTCGCAGCTTCCGATCTCTGCCTCGCCTCCACCCTTTTTGTTGAGCTATAACAAAGAGAGGGCTAAGAACCGAGAAAATTCCAGCGACGCGGCGCATATGTTTGACCGATCCAGAATTACCTGAGTCTAGCTCAGGTAATTTCTGGAGAGGGATATTACCATAACCGAATGAGATCAGATATTTATGTATAATACTCTCTTTAGTAAGAGCCACTATCATGAAGACGCCAGTTTGAGCACGCGAGTCGGAAATTTCTCGGTTCGGGAAAGCCCGGATGTCGTTAACCAATCCAGAGAAAGAGTGGAACCCTGCCCGCTCGGTCTTCGACGGTTTTTCTGACTGAGAGCAAAAGCTCGTCGGGAAAAGTCCATAAATTTTACCCTTTACTCTTCACTTTTTGTCCCCGCTCCCGCTCGCTGTCGTCCTTCCTGGCCAGGTGGTTAACGGCATTCAGCAGTGCTTCGACGCTGGCAATAACGATGTCGTCACCGGTTCCCCGGGCCTCTGCGGACGTTCCCAGCTCGTCCTCCAGCGCGATTACCACGTTTGCCACTGCGTCGCTTCCCCCGGTAATCGCGTCGACGCGGAACTGAGATATTTCAATCTTCTTTTCATCACCAATTATTTTTCGCATGGCGCCGAAGGCAGCATCCACCGGACCGACTCCGTTTCCGGACTCGGTCCTCTCCTCACCGTTGACTCTGGCGGTTATCGTCGCAGTGGGCGTCGCATTGTCCCCCGTCATGACAAATACTTGATCCAGCTCGACAAGCTCCTCCCTGTCTGGTTTATCCAGTTCCGTCTCCGCTATGGCATAGATGTCCGCCTCGGATAGCTTGTTGCCGTTACTGCTCATCGACTTTACCTTTTTCAGGATCCCGCTCAGGTCTTCTTCGCTCGGTTCCAGGCCGGCTTCCGCCAGCACCTTTTTCAACCCACTCCGGCCGGCGTGCTTTCCAACGATAAACCTTCTCCTGTGGCCGACTGTTTCCGGGTCAAGCAGTTCGGGCTCGAACGTACTATCGTCTTCGACCATCCCCGCCGCGTGGATACCGCTCTCGTGGGAGAAGGCATTTCTGCCCACTATCGGCTTGTTTAGCGGCAACTGTGTTCCGCTCAACCTTT
>CAZDMI010000045.1:0-9537 GCA_964506635.1 uncultured Thermotogae bacterium | reverse complement strand
TTTTCAAGTGGTAACCCTTAGTGTAAACGGGGTTGACAGGGAAAATTAAAACCTGGATTTAGCACGTATCGGCGAATCCATCACCTATTTCCAGGTGGTAGCCGTTGACGAAATCCGTTCCACTCATGACGCATTTCGATGGAGGCTGTACCTGGTTAAGTTTAACTGCAGTCGAGCCACCACATTTAACCACCAGCCCCATACTTCCAGTATCTATTATTTCACCCGGATCCTGCTCAATTGAACCTTCACCAAGTGGAAGCTTGCTTAAAACTTCGCCTTCCAGAACTCCCAAATCACGAGAACGGTGGAGTCCTATTCTCTCTCCCTGGTAATAAGAGTAGGCGCCGGGCCAGGGATTCATTCCCCGTATGTGGTTATGGACATCTCTCGAGTCGCGTTCCCAGTCGACGATCCCCTCCTCCTTGCTTAATTTTGGAGCGAAACTCGGTTCGCCCTCCTGCTTTTCTGGCTTAACTGTTCCTTCTTCCAAACCCTTAAGTGTCTCCAGAATCAGCTCACCACCCATCTCCCCCAGCCTGTTGTGGAGCTCCCCGGCAGTCTCATTCTCACCCACCTCGGTCCGCTTCTTTAACAATACCGGCCCTGAATCCATACCTTCGTCCATTACGATGGTAGTTACTCCCGACACTTCCTCGCCCCTGATAACAGCCCAGTTCACCGGAGCAGCACCACGGTACTTCGGCAGCAGGGATCCGTGAATGTTTACCGGCCATTCAACCAGGTCCAGCAGCTCTCTCCTGATCATTTGCCCATAGGCAGCCAGGACGAAGCCTTCGGGGTCGATCCCTTCTATTTTCTTCAGGGATGCGTCCGAGTTCACGTCCTCGGGCTGGAACACCGGAATATCCAGGTCGAGTGCTTTTTTCTTGACCGGCGTATAACTGGACCTCATCCCCCGACCGCTGGCCCGATCCGGCTGCGTTATCACCAGCTCAAGATCGTGCTCCTCCGCAACGGATTCGAGAGCGGGAACGGCAAAATCAGCCGAGCCGAGAAATAATAACTTCATAAATACCGATACCTACAGTTAAAAAAGAGAAAAGCCCGTTCATTAAGCCGTTGATCACAAACTAAAAAATGACTACCTATTGCCCCAGTATGGCTTGAAGCTTATCATATTTTTACCCTGAATTAAACTTGGTTTTCTGCAAATCGGCTATGAATTAACAACTTCCCGTCCTGGGTACCCCGGGGGTCACGCATGGACGAAAAGCAAGAAAAGAGACTGAAAAAGATCCTCCAGCTGGAGAAGCGGACCGGATTTCAAAACGATGCCGTCATGGGTGGCCTGGAGAACCTCTCCGAAGAACTGGTGGAGCGGGAAGAGGTCAAGAAGCTTCTGGAGGGATACGGCGACAAGAAACCCTTCGCGAGACAGGAAGTAGTGGAGGAAGTCGAAAACCAGCTGGAAACTGACCGGGAAAGCTCGGAGTCGGATGGAAGCGAACTTTCCGTGAGTGATAGGATCGAAGCCGCGGCGGGTATTGGTGATAAAAGAGGGCAAAAGTTTAGAGAACTAGGAATTGAAACCGTCAGGGACCTGCTTTTTCATTTTCCACGAAAAATTGAAGACCGTCGCGAGGTAAAACAGGTCTCGAGCCTCAATTCCGGCGATACCTGCACCGTCGTCGGAACGGTAGAAGGTGTAAGCAAACTGGAACCAAACTACGACGTGGAACTCGTCAAGGCAGAACTTAACGACGGCACCGGCACGGTGTACCCTATCTGGTTCAACCAACCCTGGGTGCGAAACCAGCTAAACCAGGAAGAGGAAATAGCAGTTTACGGAGAGGTAAAAAAGGATTACGGCGAAGTACAGATTGAAAACCCGATCTGGGAACCTTCCGATAACGAGAAAAAAACGAGAAAACTGGTACCAATTTATCCCGCCAGCGAGGACCTGAGCCAGAAGGTCATCCGCCGTATCATCCGTGACAACCTGCGCAGGTACTTGTCCAAAGTAGAACAGTATCCGGCCAGGGAGGAAGCAGAGGAACACGACTTCTGGAGCCGGCGAAAGGCCCTGAAGAGAATTCACGTCCCAAAACGCCCTGGGGACTTCGAGAAAGGACGTCGCAGTCTTGCCTTTTCGGAACTGTTTTTATTTTACGCCAACCTTTTTCTGGGGGGCGAAGACGAAGAAAGGCGGACACGAGAGCTTTCCATTCGAGAGGATAACCTGGGGAAATTCAGGGACTCTATCCCTTTCTCATTGACGAGCGACCAGGAGGAGGTCTTGCGAGATCTGGTCGAAAATCTCCAGGCTACCAAACCAATGAACAGGTTGCTGCAGGGTGACGTTGGAACTGGGAAAACTGCCGTAGCCGCGGCCGCAGGCTACATGGTGATAAAGGCTGGCCACCAGGTTGGAATGATGGCGCCAACGACCGTTCTAGCCGAACAGCACTACCGCAACTTTGAGAATATTTTTGGGGACCTGAGTGTTCGGACGGCGTTGCTTACCGGTGACCTGGAGGATTCTAAAAAAGATAAGGTTTTATCCGAACTCGAGTCCGGAAATATCGATCTGCTAGTCGGAACCCACGCCCTCCTGGAAGAGACCGTCGATTTCAAGAAACTTGGGCTCGTAATTATTGACGAAGAGCAGCGCTTCGGAGTGGCACAAAAGGAAAACGTCGGTGCCGAAGGTAGACCTGTAAACAAGCTAGTCCTCAGTGCAACGCCGATCCCCAGAACAATCACGGCTACCGTCTACGGTGGGTACGAAGTATCCAGACTGGAGGAGTTTCCACAGGGAGAGAAGGACGTCAGCACCTACTGGGTCAGCCAATCGAAGAGAGATGACGTTTACGAGTACGTCAGAAAGGAACTTCAGAATAACAATCAGGGGTTCATCGTACTGCCCCTCGTCGAAGAATCGGGGGAGCGTGACCTGAAATCCGCCGTGGAAACAAGGGAAGAACTGGCGGAGAACCAACTGAAGGGGCTCGATATCGGCCTTCTTCACGGCAGGATGTCTCCGGAAGAAAAGTCAGATATGCTTGAGAAATTCGAGACAAAAAAGCTGGACGTCCTCGTTTCAACTACCGTAATAGAAGTAGGTGTTGATATCCCGAGTGCAAACATTCTCGTCGTGGAAGAAGCCGACCAGTTCGGCCTGACCCAGCTTCACCAGTTAAGAGGTCGCATCGGTCGTTCGGGGGACAAGGCGTACTGTTTCGCCATAGGTTCCCCTTCGACGGAAGAAGGCAGGGAAAGGCTGGAAGCTTTCAGGGATATTTCCGACGGGTTCGAACTGGTGGAGAGGGATCTCGAGATTCGTGGACCGGGAGACCTGCTGAGTTCCGCCCAGCACGGTTTCCAGAACAGCTTCCGTGCCTGTAATTTTCTGAAGGATTACGATATAATGGAAGCCGCGAAGGAGAAAGCTGAAAAGTTCCTGGATACTCACGATCCCGGTGACGGCGTAAAAGACGTTTTCAGGGAGTACTTCGAAGGGAAACCGGGAGAATTTGCCGATAGTTAAGTCGCTTGGTTACGGGCCGAAAATTAGTTGGATCCAATTATATATCCTGATAAAGTTAAAGAAATACTTAAATCAACGGGAGGTACTGGTTAGCACCGAACGAGATGATCGATAAAGAAAGCGTAGAGCACGTCGAAGACCTCGCCGAATTAAGCCTGACGGAGTCGGAACGGGAAGAACTAACTGAGGATCTTGCTGATATCATAGATTACGTCAATCAGTTACAGGAACTTGATACCGAGGACGTAAAACCGCTGAGGCATATTCTGGAAGTTCAAAACGTCCTGAGAGAAGACGAGGAAAGGGAGAAACTTCCCACAAACGAGGTTTTCAAAAACGCACCGGATAAAAAAGATAATTTCTTCCAGGTTCCACCAGTTATAGATCGGGATTAGGGGGCAAGGTTTTACTTTCCTTCGGGGTAGACGTAAGTCCCTATTTCCTCTCCGTTCAAAGCAGCTCGCGTGTTGCCTTCCTCGAAAAGGTCGTAAACTACCATAGGAATTCCGGTTTTTCGGCATATATTGGCGGCAGTAAGGTCAATAACGCCAAGCTCGCCTTCGGTGATTTCCCGATAAGTCACTTCCGATAAAAACTGGGCCTCTTCCTGAGCAGGATCCCCGGAATAGACTCCATCCACGTCGGTCCCTTTCAGGATCACATCGGCACCGATTTCGCCCGCACGGAGAGCGGCTGCGCTATCGGTGGTGAAATAGGGATTGCCCGTACCGCCAGCAAAGATCACCACGCCACCGTCTTCCAGGTAAGATTGGGCTCGATCCACGTCGACCGGTTCGGCAACACGATCAACCGGCAGAGCGGATTGAAGTAAAACTGGCGTGCCGGATTCCTGCAACGCGGCCTTCAATACTACACCATTAACTATGGTCGCGATCATTCCAGCCATGTCGCCAGCAGTTCTGTCCAATATCTTCTGCTCGTCCCCTCGTAATATATTCCCACCCCCAATTACCAGAGCAACTTCAATACCGGTATCCAGCGCAGTCCGAACTCTTTCCAGGATAAATTCGATAGAATCCGGATCAAGCGGGTCATCGGCGCCGAATCCGGCACCGGATACCTTTAATAACGCTCTTTTGGGTTTGAACCTTGGAGGTGGGGACGTCGAAGAACTCAATCTAGCTGATTTTACCTCACTGTATCAACCAGGACTTTACCTGGTTGATGGGCTTTACCGGGATTGCGGTATCTTAATCTACTCCTCTTCTTCCTCGTCTTCCTCATCCGCACCCACGTCGAACCGGGCAAACCTGGTGATCTCGATTTCCTCGTTTACCTTTGCCGAAAGTTCACCCATAATTTCCTCGATGGTCTTATCGGTGTCCTGAACGGATTCCTGTTCCAGTAAACAGATTTCCCCGTAATGCTTATCCATTTTGCCTTCTACGATATCCTCTATTACGTGATCCGGCTTACCTTCTTCCTTTGCCTGTTTTCTGTACACTTCTTCTTCCTCTTCAATTACTTCAGCCGGCACGTCTTCCCTGGAGACGTATTCGGGAGAGGCAGCGGCAACCTGGAGCGATACGGAGTCGACGAAATCCTGAAACTCGTCGCTATTGGCAGTAAAGTCCGTCTGACACTTGACTTCCACCAGTACCCCTACTTTTCCATCGTGGTGAATATAGGAGCCTACTCTTCCTTCACCCGATTGCAGCTTGCCTTCGGACATTTCCATGCCCTGTTCTCGTAACGACTGCTTTGCCTCCTCCATGTCACCATCGGCTTCCTGGAGGGCGCGCTTACAGTCCATTATTCCTACGCCAGTCTCCTCTCTTAACTGCTTTACTTCTTCGGTGGTTATTGCCATTTAATATGTCCTCCTTGCAAAGTATGAATATCTACCTTAGGCCGAAGCACCTTCTACTTCCGCGTCTTCTTCCACTCCATCGTCGTCGGCTTCCTCGGTATTCGTTTCCGATTCCGTTTCCTTATCCTCGGTTGCTTCAGGTTCTTCTTTTTCCTCTTCCTCGGAACTCTCTTCTTCAAGGGAACGATCGGCACCCTCTCGTCCCTCGATAACCGCATCAGCAAGCCGAGACGTCAGTAACCGGGTTGCTTTTATCGCGTCATCATTTCCCGGTATTGGATAATCTATAAGGTCAGGATCACAGTTCGTGTCCGTGATGGCGACAACCGGAATATCCAGTATTCTTGCTTCGTGAACGGCAATCTCCTCTGCTTCCGGGTCGATAACGTAGATTATGTCCGGCGGTTCCTCCATGTCCCTAATTCCGTCATAATTTCGCTTTTTCTTCTTTAGTTCCCTGCGCAGCTTGACTACTTCCTTGTTCGGTAGCTGTTCGAAGGTTCCGTCTTCCTCCATCCTTTCCAGCTTTATCATTCGCTCAACGCTGTCACGAATGGTGTCAAAATTAGTTAAGGTCCCCCCCAACCAGCGATGGTTGACGTAGTGGGCCCCGCAACGCTTCCCCTGTTTCTCGATTATGTTCTGTACCTGTCGCTTTGTCCCAACAAAGAGAATCTCAGCGCCATTTCTAACCTCGTCTCGAACGAACTCGTAGGTCTTTTCAAATAGTGCTTGAGTTGTCTCGAGATCGATTATGTGAATCCCTTTCCGTTCCATAAAAATGTAGTCTTCCATCTTGGGATTCCAGCGCTGAGTCCTATGCCCAAAGTGGACACCTGTTTCTAAAAGCTCCTTCATAGTTAAGAGTTCCACATCTTTTCCTCCTTTATCGATGATCTCTCGAACTGTTCTCCGATCTCTCGAAGGTAGGTGATTATACCAGAATATCCGCTACTCCTTCAAGGCAAGCAGCTATAGTTCCCTGCTCAAGTCTGACTCATGGCCATTTTCGGGGTACTAACACCCGATAAAGGTCTTCAAAACCCCACAATATTCCCTCGGCGAAAAGCTAAAGAACCCAAAGGGAAGCCCTCAATAAAAAAAGACCTATTTGCCCTTAAGCAAATAGGTCCGTGAACAACTAAGATAATTCTGTCCGCTATTTGGCTAAACTAGTTCAATAGCGACTGTAACTTGTCCTTGTTGAAGCCGACCACTATCTCCCCGTCGATGTCGATAACCGGGGTACCCCTTTGCCCTGATTTTTCAATCATTTCCTTTGCCTTCTTTCGGTTCTCGGAAACGTCGTAATCCGTATAGGAAATATCGTTCTCGTCGAAGTAATCCTTTGCAGCACTACAGTATGGACACGAAGGAGTGGTATAAATGGTTATATTCTGACCATTCTGATCATTCATCCTAGGTCACCTCCTGAGTTTTGTAATAATACTTCTGGATTAACACCCATATTTTTCAATAGGTCGTAGTTAATATCATAACAGTACTTTATACCATCTTTGTTTTTCTTAAGTATTTCTGCCTGCGTCAATTTCGAAAGATGGTAAGATATATCCGGCTGGCTGAGTTCCAATTCGCTTGATATCTCCTTGGCACAGATGTTGTCGTGTTCCAGTACTAGTGACAGGATATTTAGCCGCTGGGAACTAGCCAATGCCTTAAACACTGACTCTACTTCCTTCAAGTCTACAGCCAAGTCTTTTTTCATAATTATATTCCTCGCATAAGTATAATTACGCAAAACAGGTTTGTCAATATTTAAATTTTTAAAATATTCTCCCAACAAACTTTCTCCAAACTACTGCCTAACTACCTTTGTTAACTTTGTAAGGAGGTGGATCCCATAAATTAAGAACCGAACCTCATTCTCAGATCCGCAACCCTGGCACCATCCTCCGAAGCAATCACTGGATTCAAATCCAGTTCCTCTATCTCGGGGAAATCCATGGAAAACTTTGATACCCGTTGAACTATATCCACTAAAGCATCTATTTCAACCCCCTGGTTTCCCCTAACTCCTTTCAGTATTGGATAGGCATTTATCGATTCCACCATCTCTCTTGCCTTCCTCTCCGAGACCGGAGCAACCCCGTAGGAGACGTCCTGCAGCACTTCCACGTAAATACCTCCGAGGCCAAACATGAGCAGGGGGCCGAACTGGGGATCCCGCTTCATCCCGACGATTACCTCCTGGCCCTGCCGCATTTCCTGGACACGGATTCCATTTATCTCGGCGTCGGGACGGCTTTCCTCGAGCGTTTCCATCATATTTCGGTACGCTGCCTCCACTTCACCCGGACGAAGGCCGAGCTTAACGCCACCCGCGTCGGACTTATGAACTATTTGAGGTGAATCAACTTTCAACACTACTTCCGATTCGTTGCGACCCGCCAGACTGGCTGCTTCCCCGGCCGTTTGGGCGATATCGGCACTTACCGTAGGGATTCCGTAATCCTCCAGCACCTCGAGCCCGGACAGACCGATAACGTTCGTGCCTGTTTCCCTGGCTTCAGCGAGCTTTTCCGCGGCACCTTCCCTGTTGACCGAAAAACGGTCGGCCGAATAGATCTCCCTCTTCTGGATGTCACCATATTTGACGAGAGCGGAGAGTGCTCTGACCGCCCGAGCGGGATCAAAATAATTGGGCACGCCGGCTTGTTCCAGCCGCTCTTTGGCCTCTGGCTCTAGCTGACCGCCCATCAACGAGCCGACGATAGGCTTTTCCGTTCTATCCCTTGCGTCAGAAATTATCTCGGCAAGTTCCGGATAGGAAAAGATCGCAGCCGGCGCGGACATGGCAAGTACCGACCCGATGTTGTCGTCCTCTATCATGTACCGTAAAGCTTCCCGATAGTCGTCCTCGTCCGCTTTACCGGTAAGATCTATCGGGTTTTTCCTCGAGGCGAGGGAAGATAGCACACCCTCCAGCTTTTCCAGAGTCGTATCCTCCAGCTCAGCCAGCTCCAGGCCGTATTCTCCCAGCGCGTCGGTAGCCATCACCCCGGGGCCGCCGGCATTGGTCAATATACCCACTTTCTTGTTTTTTGGCGGCTTCTGGTGGGCCAGTATGGAGCCGAAATCAAATAGCTCTTCGATATCCTCCGCTCGGATCACGCCGCTCTGGGAGAAGGCAGCATTGTAGGCATCGTCACTACCAGTTATGGTTCCGGTATGAGAGGCGGCCGCGCTTGCCCCTTCGTCAGTTCGACCCGACTTGACCACCACCATGGGCGTATCCTTTGTCACCTCTTCGGCAACCCGGACGAACTTCGATCCTCGGTCGATACCTTCCAGGTACGCCAGAATGACGTCGGTGTTGTCGTCCCTGTTCCACTCCTGAATCAAATCCACCTCATCCAGAACGGCTTTGTTTCCAAGAGAAACGAAGTGGTTAAAACCCATCCCGGACTCGTTGGCCCAGTCCAAAACGGCGGTACAGAAGGCCCCACTCTGACTCATGAATGATATGTTACCCGGAAGCGCCATTTCCTGAGCAAACGTCGCATTGAGGTTAGAACCGGTCGAAATTACGCCAATGGCGTTGGGACCAATCACGTTCATCTCGTTCTTTTGCGCAATATCCGCAAGTTGTTCCTCGAGCTCGGCCCCCTCTTTACCTATTTCCTTGAACCCACCACTGACCACGATGGCATCCTTGATTCCGGACTCGGAGCACTCCGCGAGCACGTCCGGAACCAGACGCGCTGGCACGGCAATAACGGCCAGATCGATGTCCCCTGGCACCTCCGTTACGCTATCGTAGCACTTTAGTCCGTCGATCCTTTCGGCATTTGGATTTACCGGGAAAACTTCACCATCGAAGCTTTCCAGTAGATTGGTAAGGACTTCACGACCGACCTGACCTTCTTTCCTGCTTGCACCAATTACAGCAACCGATTCGGGATGAAATAGTTTGTCGAGGCTCACTTTACCCCTCCTAGAACCCCTCGATATAGAATAATTGTGCAAAAAAAGGAACTTTCTCTCAACAATTCAAACCCTCGGGGCCACCGTGATCCATTGAAAAACCGTACCTGATTAAGTAACCTGAGTTGTCGGAGGAATAATTTATGCTTGATATAATCAGCGAAATACCGGACATCCGGGAAGAATACGAACGCCTGGAAGAGAAGATGCAGAGCCCGGACGTGATGGAAGGCAGCAAGTACCAGCAAGT
>CAZDMI010000044.1:0-9723 GCA_964506635.1 uncultured Thermotogae bacterium | reverse complement strand
ACTCCTCCACCTCAATTGTCCCTACCCAAAATAGCTTTCCCCCTGTGTTTGATTTGGACCAAATAACCACTTGCCTTAATCTTTTTTCAGTACGTCATTCCACAGGAGGTATAAATATGACAGCAGACAAAAACGCGGGTTTCGATCCGCGGGAGATGGAACGCTCGGAAGAGGTCGACATCCGGTTCGAGACGTCCGATGACCACAGAACGGTTTACGCCAACGGTGTCTACGGGGGGATGACTTCCCGCGGAGACATGCACATGGACTTCGTTACCGACCATTCAGAGAGGCCGGACAAACAGAGCTTCAAGATCAACAAGGACGGCAGTCTCGGCCGGCAGGTCGACGAGGAGGGCGGGGACGACGTAATCCGGGAGCGGCAGGTTAGCGTCTACCTCAAACCGGACAACGCCTTTAGCATAGCGACCTGGATGCTGGCCAAACTCCTTCCCCCGAACGTCGAACCAAAACACGTCCAGAAAGTGCTGGAAAATAACTTCGACATCGCGGCTTCGGACGGCGACGGGTAAAAAGGGTAATAAACCCCTCTCTCAACCCATCAGCCCCCGCCCTGCTCGGGGATGGCTTTTGGATCGACGGTATTTTCGCGTTCTTTTTATTGATACCTCGCCAACCATTCCCTAGCCTGTATTAAGGTAAAAGGTACCGATATTTGGCCGTACCGATAACAATTAATAATGGGTGGGGGTAAAATGGAATTTCAGGAGATCAAGCTGTCGTTGTTAACCGAAGATGGGGGTTCCGATTCCTACAGCTTTCAGGGAATACCGCTGGGTCGAGCCGTTGACAAGAAGAACGATTCTGCTAGCTATCAGACTAACGTCGAAATCTACAGAACCGAGGAAGGAATATTTATAATTTACGTCTCTCACAGGGAAAAGGACGGAAAAATAAACTTTGCCGACTTAGCTAGCACCGATAGCCTCGACGTCGGTTCCGTCCGGGCAGCCCTGAAAGAATCGAATATTTACCCTGGAACCATTTACAGCGAAGCTATCTACCATTCCTTCAACTCGCTGAAGAAACTGGAATAACCCAAACGCGTTAACCCGGCACTTTATTCTTTCAGTTGCTGGAAAGAACTACCAGGGATCAAGGAAAAACCACAAGCCCTTAACTAGGCAAGAAATTAAGATTGGGTAAGGTAAATATTAGCCCGTTTTGGAGTTGTCGGAACCTTCTCTTTCCCTCTCCTGAATATGTGGACCGGCCTGGAAGGATATGGCCTTGGTATTGATAAAGCTATCCACGATCTTTTTGCGGCCTGAGTAAAGCAACCTTTGAAGCGTACCCCGCGAGATATTCATCTCCTCGGCCGCCTCCGTCTGGTTCATCTCTTCTTTATCGCATAAGCGCATGGCTTCCAGTTCGTCGAGCTCTACCTCGGTCAGAGGGAGCTGACTCATCGGGGTACCGGCTGGCTTGAATACTTCAGAGCCTTCAAATTTTCTACAGCGTCGTGACTTCTTTCTTCTGGGCATAACAATTTAAATATATTGAATACGGAGGGTAACTGCAACGGGGATACTACTCTCTCTTTTGCAACTGGAGGCCCGAAAAGTTATTCTTTCTTCTAACCAAAATGTCTAAAAACGATTCTAATTTGAGAAAGTATTTGGCGATAATCCTGACCTTAGTTTTGGTCGTTTTAACCGCGTACCAGGTAGGGAAACGAATTACCTGGGACGGGTCGACCAAAAAATACTCCATAGCGGTACGGAAGACCGACCTGGTTCGAGCAAGCTCCATCTATGGCGAGACGAGGATCGGCCTGGCCGGGAAGTTAAAGCAGAGGGGCTTAAATCTCCTCCTCTTCGAGTACGACCTGGCCACCGACGAAGAACTTCGTGTTCCGGAAAAGCTGGCCGAATTCCGAGGGGTCGGTCTGGAGACGGGACTGGAAATCCGTAATACCCAGCTTGCCAGCGAGGAGGAATTTGACGGTTTAATTGATTTAATGAATGCTATTAAGCCCCGCTACTTGCTGCTTCGAGCTCCAGACGGGGCTCAAGTACCTGACAGGCTAAAAGATCGGATAGCTCGGGCTGACGTCCAGCTCGGAACCGTCGAATTCAGGGATAAAGCGATAACCAGGAACCTGGTTAAGGGCAGAGCTGCTGACCACGTCCGGCTTCACAGGGTCTTTCAGGAAGAAGTGGGAACCCTGACGAGCACAGAACGGGTTGCCAGGTACGTCCGCGCCATCGAGGAAAGAAATATTGGAGTCATCGAGTACAGACTACCGCTCAATTCCGAGTTGAATAGACTCTTGAATGACCTTGGTTCGATCCGTGATGCACTTGCCAGTAAGGGTTACGAAGTCGTTAACGTCGCCAGGGCCAGAGGGTCGGGTAGCGGCCTCGGAACTCCCCGCTGGTTATCCCTGTTGCTTATCGTAAGCGCGAGCGGTCTCGGCCTTCACCTGTTGCTGTTGGACGAAGAGGTACCCCGGTTCGCGATTGTAACGGGCATGACTGCCTTAATTACGGGTGCCGGGATCGGTCTTTACCTCTACCCGATTCTGACCAAACAGGCAGTTTCCCTGGGGTTAGCTGTTGGTTCACCTGTAGCAGGCTTGAGGCTTTTAAACGATTACGGCCTTACCTTCCGGCAGGGAAGACATACGGGAGCTACGTACCTCGATTTCCTCGGTCTGTCGATTTTCTCAAGCTTGTCCGGTTTAGTTATTTCCAGTCTCCTGCTGGACAACTTATTCGTTTTCAAGCTACATCAGTTCCGGGGTGTCAAGGTTTCTCTCTTCCTCCCTTTGCTGTTTTTGCTATTCACGGCGGCTTATCTCGGTCAGTTTAGGATCTCCCAAATCGATTTCAGCTACTCGAAGTTGCTGGCCGGCGGTATCCTGCTCGGCCTGTTCCTCTTTTTGCTAGTCAGGAGCGGCAACTTCAACTTCCTCCGGAGTACCGATCTCGAGGAAGCGATCCGGCGCTGGCTCGACGCGAACCTCCTCGTCCGCCCCCGCTTTAAGGAATTTATCATCGGTCATCCCGCAATGATTGCCTGGCTTTACCTCGCCGGTAGATACGAAAAAAGGTTTCAGTTTTGCAAGTTAGCCCTGTTCCTATTAGGATTTATCGGTCAGATATCGATCATCAATACGTTCGTTCACGTTCACACTCCCGTTACCATATCACTAATCAGGACGACAAATGGTCTGGCCGGGGGGATAGTTTTCGGTACGGGACTTCTCTTCCTGCTCATCGGAGGTGTTTACCTCTGGAACTTCAAGACAGGATAACGATTTCCGGGTACTATGGCTTTGGCAACCTTGGAGACGAAGCGATACTGAATTCCATCGTCTCGGCACTGCGGAACCGCTTCGATGAGGGCGCGATTGAAATTGTAGTCTTCAGTAACTCGCCGAAAAAAACCGAGGAAGAGCATGGGGTCCGCGCCGTAGATCGCTGGGGCCCGCTGGGAATCCTTAGGACGCTAAGGAAAACGGACGTTCTTATCAGCGGAGGCGGAGGATTGCTTCAAGACAGAACCAGTTCCTTTTCGCTCTGGTATTACCTGGGGGTCATATTTCTGGCAAAGGTGTTCGGGGTTCCAGTTTACGTAGTTGGTCAGGGCCTCGGTCCTGTCAACAAGTGGTATAACGACTACGTGCTTAAAAAGACCCTCTCTCGGGTCGAAGGTTTCCTTGTCAGGGACGACAGGAGCGTGGAACTGTTGAGGTCTCGCGGTATCGATGAAGATAAGATAATACGGGGCAGCGACCTTGCGTTTTTGCTGAATCGAGAAAACGAGCGGAAGGACGATTTTCTACCTCATCCCGAGGGGGAAATCGTAGCTGCAGCTTTGCGCGACGACATCAGGGGAAGAACGGACGTGCTGAGAGCCGTTTCCAGCGGATTGGAAATGCTCTACGAGGAGTACGGCGTAACCATAGTCCTGTTCTCTTCGGAATCACCCGCCGACCGGCAACTGAACGACGACCTTCAGTCCTACACTAATGCTCCTACCAAAATTATCGACGTAGACCACCTATCGCCAGTTCAATTAGTTGACATGATGGAAGATCTGGATTTAGTCATAGCTGGCCGGCTTCACACCCTCATTTTTTCGTTTTTGAGCGAGGTCCCGGTACAGGGCATAAGTTACGACCCAAAAATGGATTCGTTGATATCGGAGGTCAATGAACCGGAAGGACAACCGGAGTTCTCGCTCTGGCATCCGGAAGAACTCATCGAAGGTACTGAGTACCTATCCGACCTGAAAGAAACTTACGAAAGCCGAGAAAAGCTAAAGGTATCTGCAGACGAGGTAAGGGATAGACTTGGTTACGAGGCAAGGCAGGGAATTGACCAAATCCTCGACTGTATAGAGGAAGAACTGGGAGAGAGGCGTGAAAAACTCCGACGCTAGGGGGCCACTACACGATCCGGTAATGGTGGACGAGGTACTCGAACAGTTAAAACCGGGCGAAGCTGGGGAGGGAATCTTCCTGGATGGAACGACCTCCACGGGTGGTCACGCTCTGGAAATAGCACGGAAGCTCGGACCCGGCGGCACTTTAATCGGGATAGATCTCGACGAAAGCGCCCTGGAAGTAGCAAACGAGCGTCTCGAAGGATTGCGACCCGAGGTAAAGCTATATCGGGCGAACTTCAGCGATACAGATCTGGTTCTGAAGGAGGCCGGTTTTACGTCGATAGACGGAATCCTGCTTGATCTCGGTTTTTCCTCTTTCCAGCTGGAGGACAAGGCTAGAGGCTTTTCCTTTCAGTCGGACGGCCCGCTCGACATGCGAATGGATCAGGGGGCGAAGACTACTGCGGAAGAGGTAGTGAATACTTATTCCTTTGGAGAGCTAAAAGAACTGATACTTCATTACGGCGAGGATGAATGGGCCGATGGGATCGCCAGGGAGATAGTCAAAAGCAGAAAAGAATCGCGCATAACGACCACCGGAGAGCTGGTTTCAGTTATAGAAAGTGCTCTGCCCGAGGGGGAGAAGGGGAGAAGGAGAATTCACCCGGCGACAAAAACCTTTCAGGCGCTGAGGATAGTGGTAAACAACGAAATGAAAAATCTCGAGGACGGGTTGGAAACGGCTTTTGAGTGCCTAAAACGGGGAGGGGTTTTAGCAGTAATATCTTATCATTCTCTGGAGGACCGCAGGGTAAAGCAATTCTTCAACCAAAAAGAAAATGACTGTATCTGCCCACCGGATCTCCCCGTCTGCCGCTGTGAGGAGGAAAAAGAAGTCGAAATAACTGCGAACGGGTTAACCCCAGCTGAGAAGGAAGTCAGGGAAAACCCTCGGTCCAGGAGCGCAAAACTCAGGGCGGGTAGAAAGCTGACGACAAAATCATGAACAAAGTTTGAGAGGTTTCATGGTCGAATTACCGCGCTGGATTAAGATTTTTCTGGTTGCCTTGGTAGGGCTTTCCCTGATATTTCTCTACCTGTGGCAGGGCTGGAGAGTAATTTACCTGCAGCAAAGAATAAGCGAACTGGACGAACAGCTAACCCCTCTCAGGGAGAGAAAAAAACAGCTACTGCTAGATAAAGCAAGGTATTTTAGATACGAAAGAATCGAAAGAATTGCCAAAGAGAGATTGGGGATGGTGGAGCCGGAGATAAAGAAAAAAACCGGAGACGGAGAATCAAACCAGTAGAGATATGACAAACAAAAACAGGCTCTGGTTCGTAGCCGTATTGTTCATAGCCGGAATCGGTCTGGTGATCTGGCGACTTGTCGAGGTTCAAATACTCGAGAGGGAGGTATGGCAGAGCCGGGCCGAAGCCGTCCACGAAAAGAAGGTAAAAATTCCGCCGGAACGGGGGAAGATTTACGACAGGGACGGAAAATTACTAGCTTATAACAGGGCGGCCTATTCGATAGCTGTCGACTCATACAACATGAGCAGGCCAGAAACCTTAATCAACATCCTCAACGAAGAGCTCGATATGCCCAGAAGCGAGCTGGAGAAGCTGGTCTACAGGAAATCCTACTTTACCTGGATAGATCGGACGGTCAGCTACGAGACGGGCGAAAGGATAAAAAGCCGCGTGAAAAACACGGGTATTGATGGTTTGATTGCCCTGGAATCGACGGAAAGGGTCTACCCTCGTGAAGGGCTGGCAGGTTCTATAGTCGGATTTACGGGAGTGGACGGAAAAGGTCTAGCAGGAATAGAATACTCCAAGAACAACGTGCTGGAGGGCGAGCCAAAGGTTCAGAGATTGACCTACGGCGCGAACCGCTACCCGTATCGCAAGACGACCCTGGTGAAAGGACAACCCGGCTACGACGTGCAGCTTACGATCGATCTAAAAATTCAGTACATTTTGAGACAGGAGCTGAAGGAGGCCGTAGAAAGATTCAAGGCAAAAAGGGCCTGGGGAGTAGTGATGAACCCGGAGAATGGGGCCGTTCTCGGAATGACTCAGAACAAAGGCTTCGACCCAAATAACTATGGCCAGTACGCCCCCGACAGACGAAATAACCTCCCCGTATCAAATTCCTTCGAACCTGGTTCGATAATGAAGGTCTTTTCCGGCCTGGCAGCTCTGGATTACGGCGTGGTAAAACCGGATACACCCGTCAACGGAGACTCCCCGATCGTCCTCTATGGTCATGGAATTAGCAACGCCCAGTACCGCGATTACGGTACCGTCCCATTTACAGAGGTAATAAAGCACTCTATAAACACTGGAATCGTCAGGGTCTCTCAGGACCTGGGCAGGAGAAAGCTCTACCAATTCCTCGACGACGCCGGCTTCGGCAAGGAGACGGGAATAGAACTCGGGAGCGAGCAGTCCGGTCAACTAAAACATTACAGTCAGTGGTCCGGCCTTTCGATCGGCTCAATACCTATCGGTCAGGGTATGTCCGTAACCAGCATCCAGCTCGCCAGCAGGATGGCCGCCGTTGCAAACGGGGGCAGCCTGGTTAAACCGACGCTCGTGGGGAAGATAAAGAACTCCGAAGGGGAAACAATCGGGGAAACAAACGGTGGCGGATCAAGTGGCGGAATGATCGCCGGACCAACTTCGGTGGAGGAAATGAAGGAGATGCTGCGGGCTGTGGTAAAAGACGGCACGGCGACGAACGCCGCAATTCCCGGTTACAAAGTCGCCGGTAAAACCGGGACCGCACAGAAGGCTCAGGGAGGCACCTACCTGCCGGATACTTACATTTCGTCTTTTGCCGGTTTCTTCCCGGTGGAAAATCCGGAATACCTGATCTTGATCGTAATTGACGAAGTTGGCACCAGTCCGGTCTGGGGAGGAGCTACGGCCGGGGTGGCCTTCAAACAGATCGGAACTCGTTTGATTAAATCAGTAGATAATTGATACGAGCCCAGTAAACCATCCACTTAAGTTGCCTTTTTTAACTTACCGGTTAAAATAATTCTAGGAGGGGAAAGAAAATGAGCAAATTTTTATCCGAAAGGGCAAAAAATACTAGTCGTTCTGCCATACGTGAGGTTCTCAAGTTTACCAAGGACTCCGAGGTCATCTCTTTTGCCGGCGGACTTCCCAAACCCGGGACGTTTCCCAGGGAGGGATTGGCGGAATCCGCTTCAAGGCAGATAAGAGATAACCACCAAAATTCCCTGCAATACGGGACTACCGAGGGGGTAGTTGAATTTCGTGAGGAGATGATCGACTGGCTATCCGGATTTGGCATGGATCTCGAGCTCGAGAACGTTATCTCCACTAATTCTTCCCAGCAGGCAATTGACCTCGTTTGTAAAGCCTTTCTGGATCCGGGGGACGTTCTTTTCTGTGGATTACCTACTTACCTGGGTGCAGTCCAGTCCTTTTCGACGTTTCAGTCGGAGCAGGTCGGTGTACCCCTCGAGGAAGACGGTATGGACCTGGAGGTTCTGGAGAAAAAAATCATTGAAACGGATGAGAAAGGGAAGACCGGGAAGTTCATCTACGTCATACCCGATTTCCAGAACCCGGCGGGCGTAACCATGAGCCGGGAGAAGCGGGAGAGGATCGTCGAGATCGCCAAAGAACACGATCTTCTGATAGTCGAGGACACTCCGTACTTTGGGGTCCGGTTTTCCGGTGAATTCAAACGACCGATCAACACTTACGACGATTCGGGCAGAGTGATAACTCTGGCCTCGCTCTCCAAGATACTTTCCTCCGGCATGAGGCTGGCAGTAACGGTCGGCCCGGAGGAGTTAATCAGGGAACTGGTTACGATGAAGCAGGCTACTGATCTCTGTACATCGACAATGACACAGTGGATAGCGGCCGACTGGCTCAAGGAAAACGATCTTCCGGAACACCTGGAAGAAGTCCAGGGTTACTACAGGGAGAACAGAAATGCCATGCTGGCGGCCATGGAAGACAATTTCCCCGAATCAGAGGCCCTTTCCTGGACTGAACCAAATGGGGGCTTATTTATCTGGGTAACTCTACCCGAGTCGATCGATTCTCAAGACCTGTTTGAAAAGGCGCTTGAGGCAAACGTCGCTTTCGTTCCGGGGCACAATTTTTACGTCAATGACGGCGGTAGAAATACGATGCGTCTATCTTATTCCTTGCTGACTCCCGAAAAGATCACGGAAGGGATGGCTAGGCTCGGCGAGGTTTTAGAAAGGGAACTAAAAAAGGTTCACGATTAGATCAGTTTTACAAAAGAAAAAATCAAAGGGGTGGAAAAATGGCGGCTCGTGTCAGGCTGCTTACGGTGGTTTTGGTTTTGGGTTTGCTGTTTTTCTGTGTGGGGCCAGCTCGCGCCAGCTCGATCGAAGAGTTGGAAAGACAGGCCAACTCGGACTTTATTCCTGAAGTACGTGCGGCAGCTTCTAAAGCGCTAACACAAAAATATGTCGAGGAAGAGCTAGGAACTACGAAGCTGGAAAAGGTAGCAGGCGGAGCCCGAACCGACGAGTTAAGAAGTGCAGCAGTCCGGGCCATTGCAAGTAACTTCGAAGACGTGAAGCGCGTGGGCTCATTGAAAGAGGCACTGAAGAAAGCGAAGGAGTTGGAGAAAACCGTCCGGAAAGGCGGATCCGTTGAACTGAGAGAGGCCGCGAGCCAGGCACTTGGTATTTACTACCTTGCCTTTAACCTGAACGAAATAGACGGTTACTCCCTGAAGGCTCTGGAGTCAACCGTAAAAAAAGGTGATCACCCTGGACTTGCTGAGGCAGCCGCCACGGCTCTGGAATCGGTTTACCCGAACCACTATTCCGCGGATAGGTTAAAAGAGCTGATCCTTGAAACCGATAACGAATTACTCAAGCGGGCTGCGGCCGGCGGGCTTTCAATTCTTTACTATAGCCAGATTTCTCCCGATATTTCACTGGAGGAGCTACGGGAAATAGCTTCCAACGAGGAAATCGACTCCTGGTTGAGAAAAGCAGCAGGTGATGCTTATGGGGAACTCGCGAGAACCAAAGTTCCAGCAAAAAAGCTGAAGAATCTAGCCCGCAACGCCGAAACAGAGGAGCTACGGCAGGGAGCAGCAAGTGCCTGGTCTAAGGTACTGATCAATTCGGACCTTTCGCGGGAAGAACTGCTCGGAATGGCCTGTGCTGCTACGGGCTACGCCCCGGAGGCCTATCGATCCGCGCTGATATCCGCCCTTGCCGACAGGATTGAGAAACAATACGCGAATAGCGGTGGAGGTAGGTAAAATGAACAGAAGCCGAACTTCTCTATTGCTCGTCACTCTTCTGCTTGCCGGACTGTTGCTTTCGGGAT
>CAZDMI010000043.1:0-9802 GCA_964506635.1 uncultured Thermotogae bacterium | reverse complement strand
TCGTGCAGATACTTTGGGCGGGAGAAATTCTGTAAACGAAATTTAAATTGGTGTGTGAAGTGCCGAATCGGTTCAGATGCCCAGTATTATAGATATAGATGGCGCGATTCGAGCATTTTCTCTCGGAAGTTTTTAGCTGAAAACTACAGTTAATTTCTCACGCTCAACAAATTGCTAATATTGCCAATATATCCCAAAAGCCCCCTATTAAACTTCCGGTTTACCATATTCCAGCTCGGTGAGCTGTAATTCTATATAAGAAAAACTCCCCGAATCTAGCTCCCAGACCCCTTCCCCTTTTACCGGAATACGGAGTCCTTCCATTTCACCGTACTCCTTAATAGGTGTAGTCCAGGTTTCAAGGGTCGTTTCGTCTCCACCGGTATAGTAGCGATCGGCTACGAAGTCTACCAACTTTCCATCCTTGTCAAAGTGCAGGACCGCCGACACGGTTGTCCCGTGATCAGTCATGATAGCCCTGGCGGAGGTGGAATCGATTGATTCCCAGTTAATGTAATCACTGAGATAAGCTGTTGGAAACCACATAATTTCGTTAAGGTATCTAACCAGCGTGCCCTGATCTATATCCTCACCCCTGGCGTCCGCTATTTTTACAAAAGGAGGGAGCTTGATTAGCATATTTCCTTCTCCGCTGTAGTATTTGTCTCGGCCAATAACTGAAACGAGCGGAAGATAATTCATGTCGGTCTTCCAGATAAAGCCCGGCTGTTCGGTCGTATAATATTGTTCCGCTTCGAAACTCATCCAGGAACCTTCCTCTCCCTGCCGGAAGCGCCCTTCCTGTTTTAAACGGACTGATGTTACCTTCTTTCTCCCCACGACTCCGGCGTAACGTAAATGTTTCTGGACGGGCTCCGGCAAGCCTCTCAGATCCTCTTCAGTTATTACTTCGGGCTCTTTCGCCCCTACTGCTTCAAAAAGCTCCTTAACTTCTTTCTCAACTTTGCTATCAAATAACCTTTTGTCCACGTAGACCAGGGTAATCCCCAGCACGATCACCGCGCTCAGGACTAAAATTGTGATTTTCCACCACATCATGAGACATCTCCTCGAAATCTTGTATACCTTTTTTAATGTTGAGGCACTTACAGTAAATGCCTCTTGATCAAAAAAGTATCCTAATGAGTCAAATAGACTAGTTCTTTACTTCGACTCCGCCAAACAAGGCCAGGTAGTTGATTATCAGCGTGGGTGGGTTCACGTCGCCATTTCGGGGTGGTGCACTGGTTTTGTCGTCCAAACCGCCGAAAAGGGGTAGTCCCTTTATCACTATCTCCCAGCCCTCCGGAACCGTTATTTCCGCCCCGCCGAACATGGCAAAGACGTCGAACTTGGCTTCCCCGCCTGATAACTCTGCATCACTCAGGTCTACCTCGCTCCCTCCGAACACTGAGACGCTGCTACCACCTTTAAACCCCTGAGATACGACTCTACTGCTATTTCCCGAAAACAGGGCCACGAGGTTTAGCGAGTCCTTATCAACAACCGTCGGTTCCTTACTACCCCGGAGCAGAAACCATATTCCGGCTAAAATCAGAATTAACGGCCAGAAGGAAATATGAGTAAATATCTGAACCTGGTCCATATTGTTTAGCAGAAGTAACAAACCAGCAGTAGCTACAATAAAACCGCCAACCTTACCGGCAGGGTTGGTGAAGATGTTAAACAAACCCGCGAGGATCAGTAACGCTGGCCAGTAGGTTGCTAACAAACTACCGAAGTTTTCCAGCACTCCTACGTTTCCTAGAATAACCAAAACGCCAATTCCTATTAATATTCCGCCAATCCACCTTTTTTGATTCACTGTTTCCCCCTATAAGACCGAAAGTTTAAGATTCTTCAAGGTAATTATTATCCATTTAAGCGTATAGTTTCTATCGGCGTTTTGTTGCACTTAACCTCAAGTAGCAAAATGGCTGAAATCTTTGCCGGCATCTTATTCCGACGCAAAGACAGTCAGCTACTTTATTCTAAAAAGTAACATCCAGGAAGGTTGGCTTCGGTCTAATTTAACTGTTCGAGTTACCCTGTTTTTGAATTTCGAATAATAACCACCGTTTGGACGCACCCAAGGGCTTTAGAAGAATTGGCTAAAAAATCTATGAGCGCTATAAAAACTTCTACGACATTTGTTTTAGTCGAACCAACTATCCTCCAGTGTCGTTTTTAACAGGATTATGTAAAGTATAGTTACATCTTTTTCCTAAAAGCGAAAATCGGTGCAATTAATTAACCCAAGGAGGTAAAAATGAACGCAGGAAAGATATTTTCAGTTTCAGTATCGGTTATAGTTTTACTTATCGGCCTGGGTCTGATCGCGGGAGGTGGTGCTCTGCTCTGGTCCAACACGTTTTTACGCGATTCCGAAGGTTACTATTCCACCAGAACCATTAATATAGAGCGTAATTCATATGGGGTAACCACGTATCCCGCCCGGATAGAATTCGGACCCGCCTGGCTATTCGACTGGCCTCAGCTCGTAAAGGTCAAATTTGATGCAACGAGCAATAAGGATTCAGGAGTCTTCATCGGGGTGGCTGAAGAGGATGATTTGTTTAACTACCTGGACGGAGTTAGTTACGACGAGATCAGGGACCTTGATATCAACCGGCCCTTCCGACCGCCGCGGGTAAATTACAGGGAATTTTCGGGTGGTGCGCTGGAATCGCCACCGGGAAAAGAAGAATTCTGGGCTGCCTCGGTTTCTGGAAAGGGGACCCAGGTTCTCACGTGGGGAATCGAGGAAGGACGCTACTCGTTGGCCCTGATGAACCAGGACGGTTCTCGCGGAATCGATATTGACGGAACGATCGGCGTAAAGGTGCCAATAATTGGCGGTATCGGGATTGGTCTATTTATAGCCGGACTCGTTTTGATTTTATTCTCGTTCCTGCTGGTCTTCCGAATTTAGACGGGGATCCTCCGGAGCATCCCCGTGGTGTGAATTGACTCAGGAATCTTATTCTGTAAGGGATCAGGGTCAGCAGTTAAATACGTTTCTCTAGAAACCTTATCCCATGGGCAGGTTATTGACTTGAGAAAAAGCCCCGCGGGAAATACTTCTACTGTCGGAAGGCGGAACATTGATCAAGCTCCACCATTTGTAGGATAAATTAAAAGACTTTCCGCCGAGGAAATCCGGGTAGAAAACTTAGATAATACTATTGTCAAAGTTGGGATATAAAACACCAAGGAGCTGAGATAAAGTGAGAAAAAACGACAAGACGTTTGTGATCGAAGCTCCGAGAAGGACTTTTCTCCCCCATGGGGTTTTAGCCTTAGGGGAACTTACGGGATCCGGAGCACTAGATAAACTCGTTTACGAAAGTCATGAAATAGGCACAGGGGGAAGATTATGATTCTCTGGATTGCTCTCACCTCGGCACTTGCTTTATTGTTTTTCCTTTTGACAAGGTGGATAGGGCTTCAGCTCCAGGGTGACGAAGGCGGGTTGGTCATCTCGGCAAGTTTTTCGAAGTGGGAATTCACCCTGTATCCCGGGGGTTCCGACGAGGGAATCGAAGAGGACGAGGAAGAAGTTAAAGAGAAAGAGGAAACAAAAGATGAGGAAGGGGAGAAGGCAGGGCGGAAGACGAAAGATCGAATAAAAAATACGATTAGCTGGCTGGAGCTGGCATCGGATTTTTCAAATTTACTGAAAAACGGTCTCAATTTTCTGAGAAGGCACGGCAAAATTGCAAAACTTGATTTGAAGGGCAGGATTGGCTCCGGAGACCCGTTCCTTACCGGAACCTTATTCGGATTGATAGAGGGGCTGAAAGGAATTCTCGTTAGTGGCTTGCCGTCCGCCAGTGTGGACGTGCGGCCCGAGTTCGAGGAAGAAAGACTGGATTTTTCGGGAACTTTTGGGGTGGAAATTAGGTTAATCCACGTAGTTTTGCTGATTATTTTTACCCTCTGGAACCTGCCAAAACGAAAGGTCTGGAGGTTGGCGAGGAATAGTTGAGTTGTTAGTTCAAAATCTTTTAACACGGAGGTTTTACAGATGAAAGTAGACGAAATGATCGAACAGCTGGCAGATGATTTAAAGAGTTACGCGAGCACGAGCTCGATATTTGGAGAACCGATGGAATTAAACGGCGCTACCGTCATTCCAGTAAGCAAAATGAGCGTGGGTTACGGTGGCGGTGGCGGAGAAGGCGAGGAAGGTTCTTCCGGAGACAAAGGAGGCGGCGGCGGAGCCGGCGGAGGAGTTAAGATAGAACCCGCGGCACTGATAATAGCGAAAGACGGCGAAGTATCAGTAGTTTCAATAAAAGCCAAGGAATCAAAGTTTGATTCGCTAATAGAAATGATACCCGAGGCAGTTGAGAAATTCTCAAAGAAGCAATGTGAGGAAGAAGATGAAGAAAGCGAAACAATGGATGAGCTAAACAAAGAAGAGGGAGCGTAGAATCGGATCCAGATCAAGGCCTAAATGTCATTTATGCCTCCTGGGAAACCCCGGGAGGCTTTTTTTTGCTAAAACTTTGCCCAAGAATCAAGGAGCCACATGACAAAACAGGTAATTAAATACAAGACAATACTTGTCCTGGTGCTGGTATTAACTATTTTGCCGGCTCAGCTAATATTCGCCGAAACGATACGCTCTGCCAAAGCAATAGAAGACGCGGAGTATCTGTGGAGTAAGCTCGAAACAATCCACCCAAATTTGTACTTCGGAACCCCAAAGTGGAAAGCCGAAAATAGGTTCCAGGGTATTATCGAGACGATTGAATCAAAAGACAAATGGACTAAGAGGGAACTTTACCGTCTTTTAGCGCCATTCGTCGCCTCTTTTAAAGACGGCCATACTTTCCTTTCCATAAACCAGGAATTCCTCAAGTATGCCGATAACGGAGGAAAAGTTCTTCCTTTAATGGTAAAGCTGGTAAACGGTAAGTTACTCGTAGCGGGAAATCTCTCAGGGCGAAATCCGGCGAAAGGGGAAGAAATTATCTCAGTGAACGGTATGGACGCCGGTGAGATTTACGGGTCAATGACCGACCTAATTGGAGCAGAGCGGCAAAGTTTTGTGGAAGCAAAGGCTTCGCGGGGCTTTCCAATATATTTATGGGCTCTCTACGATTTTTCCGGTCCGTTTGAGGTTACCTACCAGGCTGAAACCGGTGAAAGAAAGACCAAAACCTTAAAAGGAATTTCAGTATCTAACTATCGAGAGAAAAAAGAAGCCAAACTGGGAAGGAGCGAATCAAACTGGGATCTATCTTTTCCCGGGAACGACGTTGGCCTTTTGACTATAAATACTTTTGCCGGTAATCTCGAGGACGAGTTTAAAGGATTTATCGAAGATTCTTTTCGGGAGATCAAAGAACGAGGGGCAAAAAAATTAATCATAGATTTAAGGGAAAACGGGGGCGGAAGTACGAAACTGAGCGATTACCTTTACCGTTTTGTCTCCGATAAACCCTTCCGAACATTTGCGGAGGTAAGAGTTAAATACTCCGATCCCGTCCTGAAGGAGAAGACGATATATAATCCGATCACTTTGTTCAAGGTGAAAGTGCTCGGAGATAGAACCATTGTTCACAAGAACGGCTACGAGAAGCCGCCCGGAACCAAGTTCAGGTTTGACGGTGAGCTTTACCTCATCACGGGGCCGATGACCTTCTCCACCGCGGCAAACTTCGCCGCTTTGATCAAGGACGTGGGAGCTGGAACGATAGCTGGTGAAGAAACTGGAGGGCTGGCGTCTTCATATGGGGATATTTTTAAGCTCAATCTTCCGAATTCCGGACTGAATTTCGGAGTATCGTACAAGTATTTCTTACGACCGGCCGGCTTCGACGACGGGAGAGGGGTAATACCGGACGTTTTTCTTCCCGACGAGCCAATTTCTCGTTATCAAGGCAAGGATGCTCTCCTTAACGAGCTTTTAGCAAAGTAGTTTTTCAAAAAAGTGTTTCAAGTGATACTTACTGGTTCCAGCCAGCTGAAAGGAGGCAGTTTCGTGAAAAAGAAATTGAAGAAGGTCAAAACTAGAACTTTCACCACCGGGTCAAACTTAAAATGGGTCATTTTTATACTTGCATTTCTATCAATTCTCGTCTCGCTTGCCGCCAGTGCCAGCGAGCTACCTCCCATCACCAGGAAGGATCTGGAGTCGTTCCTGGACGGAGCAATATCATCTCAGCTTGAGGAGTACCATATTCCGGCCGCTACGATTTCCGTAGTTGTGGGCGATGAAGTATTACTCAGTAAGGGTTATGGAAGGTTTGATGTCGAAGTAGAAAGACCTCCGGATCCTGAGCGAACGATATTCAGGGCGGGCTCGGTCTCAAAGCTGTTTATCTGGACGGCACTTGCCCAGCTTGCAGAAAGGGGTAAGCTGGAATTCGACAGGAACGTAAATGATTATCTCGAAGAAGTGCAAATACCCGAACAATACGACCAATCAGTTACCCTCCGGGACATTTTCACCCACACTTCCGGCTTCGAAGAGAAAGGAATTCATCTCTACGCGCCTTCGGCGGAGAAACTTCTCCCGTTGCAGGAAGCCCTGAAGAAGAACCAGCCGGCTCGCGTCAGACCGCCGGGGGAAATACCCGCGTACTCTAACTACGCCACGGCAATCGCCGGACAGGTAATTTCCAACGTTTCGGGAACAAGTTATTACCGGCACCTGGAAGAAAACCTCTTCAACCCGCTGGAAATGGAAAATAGCACATTCAGGCAGCCGGTTCCGGAAACTCTGGAAGGAGAAATAGCAAAAGGTTACACGTGGGAGGACGGACACTTCGTCGAAGGAGATTTCGAATTCGTCCAGCTCGGCCCCGGAGGAGCCATGAGTTCCACGGCGGGGGATATGGCCAACTTCATGATAGCCCACCTGAATAAAGGTGAATTAAAAGGGGAAGCAATTCTGTCACCTGAAGCCACGGGACGTATGCATCGGAGACAGTTCGCCGCCATGCCGGAGGCCGGCGGGCTGACGATGGGTTTTATCGAAATCTTCAGGAACGATAAGAGACTTATATTACACGGAGGGGACACGTACCTGTTCCATAGCGGTATGTTTCTTATACCGGATGAGGAAGTCGGGATTTTTGTCTCGTACAATGCGCCTGGAGGAGGCCAGGCCAGGATGAACCTGCTTGATTCCTTCCTCGATCGGTATTTCCCCGCCTCAAAGGGTGCTTCGGCCCCGGGAAACGGTAGGGCCGAGAGCAACGGTTACTCCCGTTCCGTTGGCGAATTTACCGGAAGTTACCGATCGTCCCGCTCCAATTTTACTACCTTTGAAAAAGCGAGGAATCTGTTTTCTCCAATCGAAATAAGAAGAGTGGGGGGAAGTAAACTTCTTACGACTGGTTTTGGAACGGGTCCAGCGAAGTGGAGGAGGATAGGAGAACTGACGTTTGAAAACGTAAGCTTTCGCAGCAACGAAAAGTTATTCTTCTCCGGAGATGGAGAAAAAGGGGTCAAGTACCTGTTCATGGAGAACAACCCGACCACAGCACTAATCAAGCTACCCTGGTGGGGAAACTATAACCTCCATCTGGCTATCCCTGTAGTGGTGGCCCTATTTTTTTGTATCTCTTTCCTCGCCTGGATCTCATCGGCTATATACCAGAGAGTTTACAGGGTCGAAAGTTCAAAACGATCTCTCGACTTTAGAATTACCAGATGGGTTGCTGTAATCACGATGATCTGTTTACTAATTTTCCTCGCTGGTTTTTCTCTATCCGCTCAGAGAAGTGAAATCATATACGGTTTAACCCCAATGGCGCTAATTTCCTTGATTTTTGGGATAGCTGGAGCGCTCACCACTGCGGTTCTCATCGGCCTGGTAATTCGGAGCTGGATAAAAAACCACGGAGAGC
Source organism: uncultured Thermotogae bacterium (assembly GCA_964506635.1). GTDB lineage: Bacteria > Bipolaricaulota > Bipolaricaulia > M55B111 > M55B111 > JAGXLP01. Next base: position 1,937 of record CAZDMI010000043.1, on the reverse strand, counting down.
TGTCCCATAGGTTCCATTGGTTGGCAGTAGTTCTGGCTTCACTGGTATTTGTTTGGTGGATGAACTACTGGAACTTGCTCGGAATTAGGATATAGCAGGTACTATCCGAACTCGTAACTAGATTCCAGTGACAGGTACGGTACAGGACCGGCAAATCCGTCCAGCGCGGCGGTGAGAGCGTTAGCGAAGCAGAGGTCTGTTCGCTACTGCAACGCCTCGAGAGTACTATTTCTTATCTCACGTTTCGGAAGAGGTAATAGAGGATATAGCAAACTGGATTAAGCAGTAGAGAAAATTAAATAAGAAAGTCAGTAGCCCTCCAGAAAAGTGCGGGGCTTGTGACTAAAAACCCCGTGAGCTAGGAACCTTTTTCTTCACCTGAATGAGCTTCAGACCATCTAACAAACGCAACCCGTCGCGCAAATAAATTAGTGCGTCATTTGACTGAAATAAAATTTTAATTGTGGAACTTTTGACGTACGTTTAGCGGGTCCAATAGCCGATTTCTCTCCTTAACGTAGAGATAAAATAAGAATATAAGTCGTAAAAATTCGCAACAAAGCTGACAGTTAAGTGCACTAGCAATTGAAGTCAGAGGCGAGAAAGGAGGTGAGTAAAATTAACAGTTTTGAGATGGAACAACTGGTTAGATTGGTTCACAAGGAACGTATTCGTCAGGGAGAAGATGAGAGGTTGGCCACGAGAGTTATTGAAAGAGAATCTCGCGGAAGAAGATGGTGGACGAAAAAATTGCTCCTCTTATTGATCTAGAATGACCCTCCAAGAGATTCCTAATAGAAACTCTTTCAGGGAGTTGGCTAAGTAGGTGAGTTGTTTGGGTACGATCAGAGGGTGTTTTTACCGGGATAAAATAAAGAGTAGAGGTGAGGAAAAATGTTGTGGCTTGTTATAGTAATGACTCTCGGGTTACTGGGGTTGACAATTGCTGGTAGAAAAGATCAGAGAACGGTTGCTCTAAACCTTGGGGTCGGTCACGAGAAGTTTACTGAAAGGAGTGGAACCAGCAGATTCCCGCATATTACTGAGAAGGAAAGGGAACTGCATTGATCTTCGGAATCATTCTGCTTGCGCTATTCTGGAGTCGGTAATCCCGTCTGTCCGTATGCATGCGGTTGGTTGTGGTTGAGGCAATGAATTCATAAGTAACCAGGAGGTCAAAATGAATTTAGCGAGAAAATTATTTGGAGCTATTTATCTAATTGGAGCTGTGGCGAACCTAATTATGATTATCTTCCAGCCGGAGATATATGAGGCATTTGCAAACCTGGCGCTAATACCTTTCTATCAGAATGCTTGGAATTCGATCGTAATCCCGAACCTTTATATATTCGTGGGACTGACTATTGCGTTTGAAATCGGCCTGGGCACGCTGTTTTTAGCCGGTCGAAGATTTCTCCTTGCAGCTTATTTGGTTAGTTTGGGATTCAATATTGGTTTAATACCGTTTGGACTTACGTTCCTCTATTCGAACGGGGTTCTCGTTTTGGTTCAGGTATATTTGTTATCAAAGGTAAGGAAATCGAACGAGTACGGTTTGGCAGGTAATAAGAGGGAACTCTCGGGGGCGGAAGTTAGGAGATAATTGATGAATATTAGAAAAGCCTCGGCGATATACTCTTTGCTAATTGGATTTTCGATCCTGCTCATCTGGTTAATCCTGTTTTTCGGTGGCGGAGACGAGGAAATGGTGATTTCCCTTGAGACTACTCCGATCGAAATGGGCGCCCACATTGCTGCCGAATTAATAACCGCTGCCGTACTGATAACTGCGGGTCTTGGCTTATTGAAAGGTCGGGACTGGTCGAAAACCTTGTTCTTCTTTGGAACCGGGTTGCTGACTTATTCGGTGATAAGTGCCGCTGGGTTCTACGGTCAGCGTGGCGATTACGTTCCGGCGGGAGTTTTCGCGGGGATTC
>CAZDMI010000042.1:0-9879 GCA_964506635.1 uncultured Thermotogae bacterium | reverse complement strand
TCGATCTCCTGCACGCCCTTCTCCATACCGGGTGCTTCAAAGGAAATTTCTTCCATCAGCTTCTCCATGACGGTTTCCAGCCGACGCGCCCCGATATTCTCCGTCGTTTCGTTCAACTGGGCAGAAGCCCTGGCGATCTCGTCTATGGCACCATCCGTAAATTCCAGCTCCAGGTCCTCCACATCGAGCAGTGCTCTGTATTGCCTTACCAGTGCGTCCTTCGGTTCGGTGAGAATTCTTTTGAATTCTTCCTTCCCGAGGCTGTCGAGCTCGACGCGGATCGGCAGTCGACCCTGAAGCTCCGGTATGAGGTCCGAGGGTTTGGAGACGTTAAACGCTCCGGCAGTTATAAAGAGAATATTCTCCGTATTTATCGTACCCTGCTTGCTCCGGACCGTAGATCCTTCCAGAAGAGGGAGTATATCCCGCTGTACGCCCTGACGGCTGACACCGGGTCCACCGCCGCCGGATTCTCCCGGCTGGTCACCAGCTATCTTATCTATTTCATCCAGGAAGATTATTCCCGCTTCTTCGGCCAGCTCTCGCCCGCGGCGCTTTATTTCCTGTTCGTTCAGGAGCTTATCTACCTCCTGATCGAATAGGAGGTCCCGGGCCTCTTTTATCTTTACCCGTTTGGTCTCTTCCTTGGAAGGAAATATGTTTCCAAGCATATCCCCCATGTTTATACCCATCTGGTCCATCCCCTGGTCCGAAAACACTTCGACCTCAGGCGAGCTGGATTGTTTTACGGATACTTCTATGTATCGGTCGTCCAGTTCTCCCTGATTCAGCTTCCTCTTTAACTTATCCCTCGTCCGCTCCAGGCTCTCCGACCTTTCCTCGCTTGCCTCTTCAGCCGGCAGGAGTTTGTCCAGTATCCTATTCTCGACCATCTCTCGGGCTTCGTCCTCGACTTTTTCTACCTCGGTCTGACGAACCATCTCTATTCCACGGCTCATCAGGTCCCTGACCATCGCCTCCACGTCCCTGCCCATGTAACCGACTTCCGTAAACTTCGTAGCCTCTACTTTCAGGAAAGGAGCCCTGGCAACTCTGGCCAGCCTCCGGGATATCTCCGTCTTACCGACGCCGGTCGGGCCGATCATTAATATATTTTTAGGCTTGATGTCGTCTTTTATTTCGCTCTCTACTTGCTGCCTTCTAACCCTGTTACGGAGGGCAATTGCGACTGAGCGTTTGGCATCGTCCTGACCGATAATGTATTCATCCAGCCTTTCGACAATCTGCTGCGGCGTAAGGTCCTCGTTTTCCGAGCCAACCACTGATGGCAAATTAACCATTGTATTTCCCCCTCCTCCTTACCATTCGATGGTCTCCAGCGAAATTTGATCGTTAGTGTAAACGTCTATAGAAGAAGTGATCATTAAAGCTTCTTTTGCCACTTGCTCCGCCTTCAAATCGGAATTGTCGAGAAGTGCCCTCCCCGCGGAAAGAGCGTAAGAACCGCCGGAGCCTATTCCAATTACGTTATGATCCGGACGCAATACGTCGCCGGCTCCGGATATTAACAACAGTGAGTCGTCGTTGACCACGACCATCAGGGCTTCTAGCTTTCGCAGGATCTTGTCCGTGCGCCACTCCTTGGTGAGCTCCACTGCGGCACGCTCCAGCTTGCCGCTGTACTGTTCCAGCTTACCCTCGAACTTGTCGAAGAGGGTCATCGCGTCTGCCGTGGAACCGGCAAACCCGGCCAGGACCTTTCCATCGTAGAGGACTCTGACCTTGTTTGTGTTGTTCTTTATGACCGTATCCTCCATTGTGGCCTGACCGTCGGAAGCAACGACCGACTTCTCCTCTTCTTCGGATCTAATAGCTATTATCGTGGTACTCTCTATTAACTCGTCGTTTTCTTCGCTGTCAGTTTCTTTTAACATAACTGTAGAAGTTTACCGCCTTGGAATTGTGGTATCAACTAGACTGGGAACCGAAACCACAGTAGGGACAGTCCTCGCCGGGGTAAACTCCCCCGCAGGAAGGACACTCGTTCCAGCCGCTTTCCAGCCTGACCTTTCGTTTCTTTTGCTGAGTAACTAGCAGCTCCTTCAAGCTGGCGGCGGTATCCCGGTCCAGATCAGTCTTCTCTATTGCTTCCTCTATCTTCTGGTGGGCCTCTTCCGTAAGCGAAACTTCACTGAGGTCGAAGTCCTCCCCCCCTGAGGGTTCCTGCCGGGAAGGGAAACGACCCAGTTCGAACTTTAACTTATCTATCTCGGTTTCTTCCAGGCCCTCGTTCAACTCCTGCAGGAACTGGTCTTCCAGGTAAGAAAGCTCCTGTTTCGCCGCTGCCGACGGAACCTGAAGGATCAGGGTATCTCCCTGTACTTTTTTCGGTCGGGCAATTTTCCCCACCTCCCCTGCGACCTGGTTCCAGATGAAGACCGGCTCCTGTTCCTTGAACTCGTTCAGGAGGTTATTCCGTCGGAAAAGGGCATAAAGAAAACTTTTCTCCATGGTCACTGTGGCTCAATTGTTCCGGCCTCGATCCGCAACACGGAAAAATCCCCGTCAAGCTTTCTGAAGGCCTGGTTTCGTGTTGCCGTCGTCATAAAGATCTGCGGCCCTTCGGGCATGCTCTGCAGGAAGGCCTCGCCCCGGCTTCTATCCAGCTCGCTCAGTATGTCGTCCAGTATCAGCACGGGCCAGTCGTCGAAACTCCTGTGGTAAAGCTGGAGATAGCCGAGGTATGTCGCTATAACCGCAGTACGTAATTCGCCCTGAGAGCCGTACTTTCTGAGGTCCCTGCCCTCCAGCTTATAACCAAATTTATCTCTATGCGGGCCGACGACGGCCGTCTCCCGCTCCATTTCCTTCTTACGTTTCTTTTCAATCTTTTCACTTAACCGATTCTTTACGCTTTCCTCGGTTACCTCCTCCGGCAGATCCTCCTCGTAATCCAGGCTCAGCTTTCTCGTACCCTCTACGAACTTCCCGTAAAGTTCCGGGAGCAACTCGTTCAAGTCGCCGAGGTAACCTGCCCGCCTGACGGTAATCCTCGCACCGAGATCGGCCATGCGCTCGTTCAGTACCTCCAGGAACTCGAAATTGAGGTCCTCTTTCTTCAAGAGGGTGTTTTTCTTTTGTAGCTCAGACCTGTAATCCGAAAGCAGCTTCCCGTATTCGTGGTCCAGCAAGCTAATCTGTGAATTTAGGGCTGACCTTCTCCGCCGCGGGGGTCCTTTTGATATGTAAAGGTCTTCGGGAACGAAAGTATGTGTGGGGACCAGCTCCCGCAGGTCCGACTGGCGCCTGTTCTTCGAGTTCACCTTGACCTGCTTGCCCTCACCCTTTTTCAGGTAAACTACGATCCTATCCTCGCGCCCGGTCAGGAGTTTAATCAAAGTAAACTCCGAATCCCAGTTTATCAGCTCTTTTTGCCTGCTACCCTTGAGGTTATCACCGCTGGAAGCAAAGTGAATCGACTCGCAGAAGTTAGTTTTACCCGAGCCGTTGGGACCAAAAACCAGGTTGAGACTGGGATTAACTTCAATCCTCTGGTCGCCAAGGTTTCGGTAGTTTCGCAGCTTTACTTCTTCTATTATCATTTGGACGATATCTCGCTATTACCCCTTCCATCCAGGTAATTGTCGAAGAAGCTGGTTACGTTTTTCTGGTATTTATCGGGGTAAACCTCGTGTGCCCCGACGTGCCATGCCCCTTCAGCCAGCCAGAGCCTCTTGGCCCCGCCGGCGTTTTCGTAAAGCAATTGAGAATTTTTCGGCTCTATCGCACGGTCCTCTAGACCGTGAATTAGAAACAGAGGAGTATCGAGATTTTTTACCCTTTTCAGGAGGTTTGTTTTGGCAGAGAGGTTAAAATTAAGCGTAAACCTGGCAACACCCATATAAAAGGGGAAAAACGCCTGCAACAACTTGTCCTGTTCGAGGTCTTTGTAGCTCGATGCAACCATTCTCAAGTTTGCATATGGGCTATCCGCAACAACGGCCTCTATTCCATCGGACTCCAGCGCGGCTATTATGGCTGCCGAAGCTCCGGCGGACCCACCCCAGACCCCGACCTCACTAACTCCTTTCTCTTCTTTTAAGTATTGCGTAGCTTTTACGATATCCTGACTTTCGAAGTAGCCGAACCCGTACCGTTTCCCATCGCTTTTGCCGGTACTTCTCGGATCAAAAAGCAATATCTCGAATCCGTGTTCGTAAAGATACCGGACCGGGGCGTTTTCCAGGATATCCCACCTGTTCGTTCCCTTGCCAGGTGCAAGAATTACCGCGCGATTCGTCTTCTTATTGTTAACAAACCAGCCCTTTATAGTCAGGTCGCCTTTGGTTTTGAACGAAACATTTTCGTACGGCAGGTCCCAGTCACCCGGGGTCAGTTTGCCAACATCACCACCTGGCGTATTATAGATCTCCCCGTTAATCGTTGCACTGATCCTGTAAAGAGCCTGGCCGGTACTCAACAGGCCGAGCAAGATGATCAACGGAAGTATATTAAAGTATAATTTTCTGTTATAATCGGAAAACATATCCGTTAATTTTAGCTCCCTGGATTGAGAGTAACAACTGCCGGGCTCAAAAACCCAAAAATCAACAGCGCCCTCGAAATCAGCTTCGCTACGGCACCGGTGTATTTAAATAATCCACTTAATTTATGCGGTAAGGAGTTTAAGAACCACCCAATTTGCCTTAAACTGAGATGCACAACCTGAAAAAGGGAAAAAGGAGGAAGGGATGGAGGATAAATACGCTCTAGGCGTCGATATCGGTGCAACCTGGGTAAGAGTTGCCCTGGCGGATACGGATGGAGAGATACTTGCCAAGAAACGTGAAGCAATCCAGACTTCGGAAGAACTGGTAGTCAGCAAACAGATAGCCCGGCTTGGAGGCAAACTGCTGAGGGAGGTCGGCTGTAGAAAGGATGACCTCATCGGCCTGGGTATTGCATCGGCCGGCCCAATGAATAGAGAAGAAGGCAAGTTAACCAGCCCTTCGAATATACCGCTGGAGGAAGTCCCACTTGCGGAGCCCCTGGAAGAGGAATTTGCTACGAAAGTCGGTCTGATCAACGACGGAGTATCGGCGGTACTCGCGGAAAGCAAATACGGCGCCGGTCAAGATTACGAAAACATCGTCTACATCACGATTAGTACGGGCATCGGCGGCGGAGTAATAATGGATGGCAATTTATTGATAGGGAAAAACGGAAACGCGGCTGAAGTTGGCCACTTCACGATCGACGAGGAGGAGAAGCTGAAGTGTGGCTGTGGCCGCCGTGGCCACTGGGAAGCCTACTGTTCGGGTTCAAATATCCCCGACTTCGTGGAAATGAAGCTTGAGAATATGGACCTAGAGAATAACGATGGACAGCTTGCCGAGATAAATCGGCAGGGCTTCGAGGACTTCAGGCCCAGGGATCTATTTGATCTCGCCAAAGACGGAAACGACCTCGCCCTGGAACTTCTTCAGGAGATGGGTCGGTTAAACGCTATTGGGTTTGCGACGGTAACCGAAGCCTACGACCCCGAGTTGATCACCGTAGGTGGCGGTGTCGCACTAAACAACCCGGACCTAATAATCAATCCGATCAGAAAAAAAATCAGCAACCATACTCAGAACGAGGTTCCGAAAATCATGATAACCCCGCTGGAAGGGAACAACGTTCTATCGGGTGCAATTGCCTGGGCACTAACTCTCGGGTAACCTGAGAGTCCCTCGGGCCAGTACTTCCACCAGACTGTGGGAAAAGCTTATTTCCTCTACAGCTCTACCGTCCACAACCAGTTTTACGCCGGTAGTTTCAGGACCACCAATTGTCCTCTCTTTACCGCCTGCTGCAAATTCGAGACTTAACGATCCCGTTCCCGAAACCTTGCCCTCTTCCACCATAGCGACTACTGCCGCGACGGTTCCGGAACCACAGGATTGCTCCACCAGGCCTTCCGAGAGGTTGTGCGGAAAGATCAGCTCGCCGTCCTTACCGGGCTCCTCCGAACGACCGACCACGGCAAAGTCCCTGTTAACCCCGTCAGCGTTAAAAACTACCGGAAACCTTTCCTGTAACTCGATCAATAGTTCGGCGGTAGATTCGTCAATCGGATCGAAGCTTGCTTCCGGGTACTCGGCAATTACTTCTTCGGCAAAAGTTACCAGGAAATGGCCTACCCGAAAACTTCGGACCCCGGCCAGTTCCCCCTCTTCGACCCCTTTTTCGTAAATGACGTCCAAAAAAGAATCCATCACGGAAACCACCTTACCGCCGGTATCGCTCCGATCTAGGAGAATCGGAAATTCACCGACCTCCATCTCGAGATCTATTCTGTCTAATTCCGCCGGTAAGTCCAGACCAAGCAATTGCCCTAAATCCAACTCTCCATAGGCACGGCCAAACACCTGAGTCAGACCGCCACAGACGGGCAGGTAGTCTCGCGAGTTTATATCGATGATTTTTACTCCCAGCTTACTTTCGCCCCCGCCCCTGTAAAGAAGCCCAAGCTGGTCTCCTCCTATATGAGGCGAGCTCAGCAGATCCAGTCCACTTTCCAGCTCCCTCTTCCGGGGCAGATCGGCCCGGTTAAGGAGAATTATTTCGTTACCCCCCATATGACCCTTTACAAAAGGAATATCGCAGTCCATATCGTAACCACCATTCTGACAGAAGGACTAAAAAGACCGATTTCCAGTATAATTCAAACACCAGGATAACTCCAGCAAATAGCCTAATTTATCCCGCTTTTCAGGTTCCTTAGATTGTTCTACAACGGAGAAAAAACTATAATTTATTTAATTATGGGACTAATAGAAGACGTCAGGGAATTTCTGTCGACTCGTTCGGTCGTAGACTGCTCGATCGTCGTTTCCGTTTCCGGGGGGGTCGACTCGATGGCTCTGCTTCACCTGCTTTACGAACTGAAGGACGAGTTCGACATGCGCCTCTCGGTGGCCCACCTCGATCACGGCATCCGGGGCGAATCGTCCGAAAAAGACGCCGAATTCGTCCGGGAGGTAGCGGGAAAACTGGGACTTCCTTCTACGGTCGAGAAACGCGACGTAAAAGGGATAACCGACGGCGGGTCTTCACTGGAGGAAGCGGCCAGAAAGGTGAGGTACGAATTTCTTGAAGACGTCAGGGATAAGCAAGCTGCCGACTACGTGGCACTGGGGCACAACAGGGACGACCAGGTCGAGACGGTCCTAATGCACCTGATTCAGGGAGCGGGATTGCGCGGCCTCAGCGGCATGGACCCGGTAAGAGAATTCTACGTACGACCACTTTTAAATAATTCTAGAGAGGAAATCTACAGCTACGCCGACGCCAGTGGGCTGGAGTACAGAAAGGACGAGACGAACCAGGATACGGACTACCTGCGCAACCGAATACGGCACGAGCTATTGCCGGAACTGGAGGAAAACTACAACCCCAGAATCAGAGAGAAAATTAACGAACTAAGTACCCTTGCAGGTGAAGCTCACTCCTTCATTCAAGAGAGGGCAACGGGCGTAATGGAAGAGCTCGAATTAGAAAGGGAAGACGGAGAAATTCGTTTTCAAAGAGAAGGGGTTCAACAACTGCACCCTTACCTGAAGAAAGTGGCAATCAGACAACTGGTTCTTGAAGCTCGGGGTAGTCTGAAGGACGTAACGTCCAGCCACGTGGAGAAAATCATCGACCAGCTAGAGAAAAACCCGTCCAGGGCCCAACTCGATCTACCCGGTCTTACCTTTATTCTGCGAGGCGAAACCGGTCGCTTTCTGGAAGAACCGGGGGAGAGTCCTGATAATTCTAATGTCGAGTTCAACTACGAAATCGAACCCGGCGAAGCACTCGAGCTGGAAGAGGCAGGGATGGAAGTCATGCTGAAACCGACGACCGGCCAGGATATTCCTAACCCGGGGGACTTTTCGGCGGATAGTTTGACCGAAGTGGTAGATTGGAGTAAAGTTGAATGGCCAATCCACGTCCGGAACAGGAAACCGGGGGATCGATTCGTACCGCTCGGCATGGACGGGGAGAAGAAGTTGAAGGATTTTTTTATTGACGAAAAGGTCCCGCGCGAGGAGCGAAATTGCGTTCCCCTAGTTTGTGACCAAAATGGGGTAATTTGGGTAGTTGGCTACAGAATAGACGAGGGGTATAAAATCAATCACACAACGGAAAAAGGGTTGATAATGAAGGCGAGTAGACTATGACAACGGTATTGATTTTCCTTGCAGTATTATCCTTTTTAATCGCCATTCACGAGGGCGGTCACCTTATTTCGGCCAAATTATCCGACGTCTGGGTGCACGAATACTCGATTGGCTTCGGACCGTCCCTGATTAGCAAAAAAATACGGGAGACTACCTATGCCATAAAACCGATACCTTTTGGTGGCTACGTCAAGATGGCCGGAGAGGACGTCGGCGAAGAAGCCGACAAGGACGAAAAAGTACCGGAAGATCGCAAGTTTTACTCCCAGCACCCGTTTACGAAAATGCTGATTTCCGTTTCCGGTCCGGCCATGAACGTTATAGCTGCACTGTTGATCATGATTCTGGTTATCGGCGCAACTGGTACTCCGAGGGTTTCCATTTACGGATTCATGGAGGACTCTCCCTCCAGAGGGATTTTAGAAACAGGGGATCAGCTCCTGAGTATCAACGGCAAGGACGTATTCGATAGCAACCAGATAAGCACGGCAATTGACGGTGAACCGGAATCTATTCCAATCAAAGTACTCAGGGACGGTAGGGAAATCCAGGTTTCCGTCACTCCGGAGTACTACGAGGGACAGGGCCAGTACATGCTGGGCGTACAGCTGGGTACTGCGATGACCAACAAAGTTACAGGAGTTCAGGACGACACTCTGGCCGCGGAAATGGGAATTAAACCGGGAGACAGAATAGTCGAAATCAACGGTACTCGAATCGAGGATACTGCTTCGATTGTTAGTTCGCTGGAAGGAGTGGAAGGCGGAACCAGTGTAACCATGACAGTGAAACGGGACGGAGAACGGTTAAACCTGACCGCCACGCCGGAAAAGCCGGAGGACGTTTTTTCCGGTATTTCACTTAAAACCATCCGTGATCCGGTTGGGCCGATTACGGCAATAAAGAGAGGCGCGGGGCAGATCAAGACGATAATCGTTCTTACCTATCAGGGGATCCGGATGATCATCGGAGGAGAGGTAGCCGCAGGCAAGGCCGTGACTGGCCCCGTCGGTATAGCCAATTTGCTCGGTGAAAGCGCGAGTCAGGGTATGTATTCCCTCTTCTTCATGATCGCGCTGATTAGCCTTAATCTCGGCTTGATCAACCTGGTTCCGTTCCCGGCACTTGACGGGAGTCGTATCGGATACGCGACGTACGAACTAATAAGGGGAAAGCCGATACCACCGGAGAAGGAAGGGCTAATAAACACCGTAGGGTTCTTTATCCTGATCGGTTTGATGATTTTCATAACTTACAGGGACATAATTAGGTTCTTCACCTAAAGATACCACCTTACAGGATTCCAGTCTCTTCTTAAAAGTTCGTTACCATACGAACTCGAAGGAGGTAGAATGGACTTAACCCGGGACGAGTTGGCGAAAAAAGTCAGCCAGATTTCACCAAGTTTCCGCAAGGTCAGGCTTTATTTTCTGCTTTTCTTTACCTTGACTATGCCAATGGTAATTTACCTTGGCAATACGGAGTACGGCTACACCAAGACCATTTACACCTACGTTTACATTTCTTTTCTACTGCTGCTCTGGCTGGGGGAGCTACTGGTTAAGAAAGATAAAAGGGTTGCTCTGACCGAGCTATCCGTGCCCGTCGGCCTACTCTTGCTTTCCGGGCTTCTATCACTCTTCAACGCTCCCAGCAAGGGAGTAGTGCTTCAGAGTCTGGCCCTGCTGGTCTATTTCTTCCTGATTTATCT
>CAZDMI010000041.1:0-10077 GCA_964506635.1 uncultured Thermotogae bacterium | reverse complement strand
TAAACTCTATGTACGTATTTATTACCGGTCCCTTTTCCAGCATCTACTGGATCGGGACGACACTCAACAGGGCTATCCCACTAATATTCGTCGGTTTGGGGATTACCATAGCCTTCAAAGCCAGGGTCTTCAACATAGGTGCTCAGGGTCAGTTCTATATCGGAGCACTGGCCGGCACTCTGGCAGGGATATTCCTCGGTCTTCCGCCCGTACTTCATGTACTCGCCGTGATAGTTACTTCAATGCTGGCAGGAGCCGCTTACGCCTTCTTGCCTGGCTTCTTCAAGTCCCAATGGGGCACGAACGAGATAGTGACGACGCTCATGTTCAACTTCATCGCAATACATTTGATTTCCTACCTCCTGGCAAATCAGCTCCAGGACCCTCAGGCCAATTACAACGTTTCGCCCGGGGTCCGGAGCAGTGCAAAATTACCGGAGATCCTATCCCCATCTCCGCTCCACGCTGGTATCTTAATTGCCGTACTGTCTACCCTGATAGTATACGTCTTCCTGGACACCTCCGTATTTGGTTACAAGTTGAGGTTATCCGGTTTAAACCCGGATTTTTCTCGGTACGGCGGAATCAATAGAAGTTTCGTAATTATAGCCGCCATAACCCTGAGCGGAGCACTTGCCGGCCTGGGAGGCGGAATCAGGATAATTGGCGTCCAGGGTAAGTTGACGGAAAGCTTCCTGCCGATGGTCGGGTACGACGCGATCAACATATCACTGATTGCGCGCAACAACCCTCTCGGGATAGTACCGGCCGCGCTGTTCTTTGCTTTTCTCGGGGTTGGCGGGGAGGTAGCTGGTCTGTTTACCGACGTCTCTCCTCACCTGGTAAATATCATAAAGGCCGGAATATTCTACCTGGTTACCGCTCAGGCTTTATTCGGCTTCGTCGAGAAACTGATTTCGGAAGGCAGGCTGAGGGGTATAGCGTAATGTCCGCACTCAGGTATCTAATACCAGCGGGACTGCACGCCGCTACTCCGATACTTTTTGCCGCACTCGGCGGGTTGCTTACTGAACTGGCTGGTTACATAAACATTGGGCTGGAAGGCACTCTGCTAACCAGCGCGTTCTTTGCCGCGGTCGTTAGCACGCTGGCGGGTAACGCCTGGTTGGGTCTGGCCGCTGGAGCTCTTTCCGGTGTAATGATATCCCTGCTTCTCGCTACCGTGATCTTGAAACTCCGGGCAAACATAGTGATCGCCGGATTTGCCACCAACCTGCTGGCTACGGGAGGAACTGTTTTCCTGATGTCGACCTGGTTTGGCGAAGAAGGGGTGTTTCGTTCGCCCGACATGCCCGTTATCCCCAGGGTGAATTTACCATTTGTTGATAGAATTCCGCTACTCGGCGAGGCGCTTAACCACCACAGTATCCTCGTCTACCTGGGCTGGATCTCCGTGGGTTTGGTGTCCTACCTTATCTACCGCACTAAGTGGGGTCTGCATCTCAGGGTAACGGGGGAAAGCACGGAGACGGCGGTATCGACGGGGGTAAACGTTGACAGGTTGCGACTGCAGGCTTTTTTGCTCAGCGGTTTACTTGCCGGGCTCGGGGGTTCCTACCTTTCGCTAGGGCTGACGCAGTTCTTCATGCGGGGGATGTCGGCCGGCCGCGGTTTTATCGCTCTTGCTGCTGTTTATTTCGGCGGTTTTACCCCGCTTGGCACAACGCTCGCGTCTTTGCTTTTTGGGTTCGCCGGTGGAGTTGCCAACTACTTTCAGACTCTTGGCCTGCCATCTCAGTTGCTTGAAATGACGCCGTACGTACTGACTTTGCTGGCTATATTGATTTATTCTATTCGGAGGAGTTCCAGGTACGGGCTTACTGAGGAAGAGACTTCGAAATCACTTTAATACGGGGAGGTTAGTTTGAGGAGATCGGAACTGGAGGATAGAGCGGCCGGCTGCCTTGCCGGTGTCGCAATTGGGGACGCCATGGGATTGCCGACGCAGTTCATGACTCCGGAGGAGGTAGAATCGGAGTTCGGCTGGATCGACGGGTTTGCCGCGGCTCCTTCCTGGCATCCTTACGGCGATCACCCGGCCGGATCAGTAACCGACGATACGCAACAGACTCTGGCGCTGGCGGATAAATTGCTGGAGACCGAAGATCCTTTAACCCCGGCAGCGGCTGCGGAGGCGTTACTTAACTGGGCGAAAGAACGCGGGTTACTCGATACTGACTTCATTGGCCCAAGCACCGGCAGGGCTCTGAAACGGATTGATGCCGGTGGGAGCCCAGAACGCTCGGGCTTTAGAGGGTTTACCAACGGAGCTTCGATGCGGATTAGCTCTATCGGAATCGTCAATCCCCTGATGAACGCCGAGTCGGAAAAAGAACTGATAAAAGACGTACGAGCAGTCTGTAAGCCCACGCACAACACCCCGATAGCGATTTCAGGAGCTACGGCCGTCGCTGGGGCGATAGCCCAGGGTATTTCGGGCACTTCCGACGTCAATACCATAGTTGAAACCGGTAAAGGATTGGGCAAAAAAAGTTACCATGAAGCGAGAGATCATCTTCCCTCTCCAGCGGAAGTAAACGAGGAAATGATTCTGGAAGTATTATCAGGAAGGACCAGCCCTTCCCTGAAAGAAAGGATTGAATTCGCGGTTGAAGCCGTCCGGGGCGTGGCCCGAAAGAAGGTTCCTCGAAGGCTTTACGACCTGGTGGGCACCGGTGTGGACACGATAGAAACGGTACCTGCTGCGTTTGCTCTGCTGGCGGTTACGGGAGGAGAACCAGTTGAAGCGGTTAGGCTGGCCGCAAATGCCGGAGGGGATACGGATACGCTCGGAGCTATAACGGGCGGAATTGCCGGGGCTCGAACGGGGCTATCCGGTTTCCCGAAAGAATATCTTGAAAAGGTCGAGGCCGTCAACGATCTTAATATAGAACTTTATGCCGAAAAACTGGTGGAACTGATAAAAGGGGATGGTGATTAAGTGTGACGGACGTAACCGTTTTTGGCTCGCCTTTTATCGACCTTGCCTACGGTTTCCCGCTCGGTGGTACCGGGGATAAATTAAAAGCGGGAGTGGACCTGAAAATGGCTCCGGGTGGGCCGGCCGCGAACGTGGCAACTGGTCTGGCCAGGCTGGGAGTAAAGTCAGCGGTGTCCGGAAAGGTCGGTGCGGACTGGTTTGGTAAGTACCTCCGGGCTTCGTTCAAAATTGAGGGAGTGGAAACAACCGATTTAACCGTAGAAACGGGTAAGAGTTCGGGAGTAATTTTTCCGATAGTGGATGAAAATGGGAAACAAAGATCTTACGAACTGCTAAATGATCCCGTTCAGTTCGAGCTGGACCCCTCGGGGCTCGGAAGTGATCTCGTTTCCGGCGTCGATTACTTATTCGCCGACGGAGTAATGATTCTGGAAGAGCCGAGTGCGGAAGCGCTGGTCGAGGCCACTGAAATAGCAGAAGCAGAAGGAGTGTCGGTGGTTTTCGATCCGAACTTGAGATTGCCGCCATCGGTTTTGGAAACTAGAGTGAATTTGCTTGACGCGATTCTCGAAAGTACGGATTACCTGCTCCTGAACATGGAAGAACTTGAAATGTTCCACGAAGTGATGTGGCCCGGGGCCGAAATCCCGGCGGTGAAGGAAGGCCTGATGGGTTATGGTCTGGATACTCTGATAGTCAAAAACGGTTCCTGCGGACACGAAGTAATTTGTGAAGAAGGAAAATCGGAATACCGGACTTTCGAGATAGAGACCGTCGATCGTCAGGGAGCCGGAGACGGGTTCGATGCGGGGTTTATTGCGGGGCTCGTAAACGGGATGGACGTCAACCGGGCGTCCGTGATTGGAAGCGCCGTCGGAGCTATAACCTGCTCCGGAATGACCGCCTGGGAACCGCTTCCGGACCTGGACGAGCTTCGGAAATTTCTGAAAGCAGAAGATGAGAACGAACTGGCTCGAGAGCTCTAAAAAACTTGCTATTTCGAAAAGAGATTAGGGCTCTTTAAATTTTGGCACAGGTGGGCTATTCCATAAAATGGTCGGATAGTTCGAGCAATTCCGCCCTATTGTCGGGTTCCTCCGTCAGGAGAGGAGCAATTGCAGTATTCCCCTCCGGGCCGAGCTCGAATAGGTCCTCGATCCGGGCATCCTGGTTTCTCCTCTCCTCAAGGCATTTCCCGCAGAGATCTCCTCTGATTACTTTGTTTACCAGAATTTTGATCCTATTTATACCGAAAGAATCAGCGTCCCGGATTAGCCGCCTCGTTTCACTTACGGCCATTTTTTCCGGAACGGTTACCCCTATCAGTTCTGCCGGGCCCTCATCGCCGGAGAACAAAACCTCCTTAACACGTCTGACCTTTCTCGATGTCGCAGCTACTTCGTCCGTTAGACCCTTTGAACCTATTACCTCACGGTACTTTAATGTGATATTAAGAGCCGTACTCAGCCAGCCGGAAGCTATTTCGGGAAGCTCAAGCAGTCTGACCAGGTGGCCCGTAGGGGCGGTGTCCAGTATTATTCTGTCGTAAATTTCGGTATCCAGGTGGTCGATTAGATCGGCCAGGGCTGTTATCTCGCTAACTCCAGGGGGTATCAAATCAAAGATACCGGAAAGGATCTTCCTGTCGTACTTCACCCTGACGCCGTCAGAACCCGCACCGCTGCTGAAAGAGCCCTCGATCCTTCTTCTGTATCGCTCCTTTAGTTCCTCCAGTCCCTTTTCCTGGTCGGACTCCACCAGGTGTAACTCACCGCTACCGGAAACTTCAACAGGAGTAGGACGAGCTTCCACTTCCTCCGAAAAGATATAATCAAGCGAGCCCGACGGATCGACGGAAATTACCAGAACGTCTTCTCCGACGCGGTCGGCCAGGTGGAGGCCGGCGGAAACCGCGGCCGTGGTTTTGCCTACACCTCCCTTCCCCCCAAATAGCAGGTATTTACCCTCCGGATCGAGCTTGAAGTTCGAATCGTCTTCGCGGCGGGGTAGCGACCTGTTTTCCAGGGTAGCCATGGTGCCCGTATCAGGTGAAAAATAATGGTCCGGCGTATCCCCGAAGAGGTGGTCCGCTACTTTCTTCAACTGTGTGACTCCACTTACATCTCCCGGATAATTGTTTACGGGTACGAACTCGAAACCGGGAAAGTCCTCCCTCAGCTTCTCCAGGTATTTCTTACCCCGCTCGTGCCTGTTACTGCATACCCTGCAGGCGGAACTCTTTTCCGCCCGGTTGTAAACTACGCTGGAGGTAATATCGCCGAGGTCGGTATCCTGAAATAGCTGCCTGGTCTCTCTGTAGTTCAGGTTACCCGATTCCAGGACGGGAACGAACCCGGTAAGGGCTCCATCCGTGAGAAGGTTTTCCGTAAATTCCAATTGTTTCTTTTGGGAACGGAGGAAGGATTCTATCTCGTCCTCGGGATAATCCCCGACAAGTGTCGACCTGACGTAGCGGTGTTTTTCCGCGATTAGGTTCAGGACATCCAGCCAGTCCAGCATCTGCCCCGGGAGGTTTAGCAGGTTGACCATGTGACCGGCCGGTGGCGTATCCAGGATGATCGCGTCGTACCTGTCCTGTCTGTAAAAATCGTTTAATTTGAGCACCGCGGTTACCTCGTCTATACCCGGAAGTGGCAGGTCGAGCAGGTGTGAGATATCCGAGCTGTCCAGGTAGGTGCCCCGTTCAAGCAGCTGAGAAATGTAGCCCCTGAATTCTTCCCTGTAGTTTTCAATCAGGGCCTCAGCATCCAGTTCGACGGCGAAAAGTCCTTCAACTCCCGGGACGGATTTCGGGGTATTTCCCACGTCGAATTCCAGGCTGTCGCCCAAAGAGCCCGCCGGATCCACTGAAGCGGTCAGCACGGTCATATTTTCCTGATCCGCGAGATGTATACCGCTGGCCGTGGAACAGGTGGTTTTTCCCGTGCCGCCTTTGCCGCCGAAAATAACCAGTTCCTTATTTTTCAATTCTTTCAACTGGAATATAGATGAGAGAATATCTTCAGGAATTTAAGGTAAATACTAAAAACGGCCAGCACGGCAGGGGAAGGGTTAGTCCCGGGCAAGTTTCTCAGTTCAGTATCTTCCTCCTGATATTTCGAACCTCAATGGTCGCGTCCAAGAATGAAAGATCAAACTCCGACTATTCTTCGCTGAAAGCTTCGGAATTCGCGTCTATGTAAAGCAATGCCAGCGGTGCATCTATCTCGCCCGTCGTTTCCTCGAACAATTCCACCACCGTCTCTGGCTCGTATTCCTCCGGCGTCTCAAAGAATAACTGTCCCCAGCCTGGTTCTACTGAGCCGTCGTAATCCATGTCGCTCAAGTTGGGCCCCATTCCTTCGTTTTCGCTTGCCAGGTCCTGAGGGACCTCAAATTTAATCCGCGTTGCTTCCTGGATTTCCGTCCGAGCGGAAATTACTCTATCGTCATTCCGAAAAACTTCCGTAAGGTTTTCTTCGTTCGGTGACTTGCCTAAAATCTCAAATCTTACTCGATAGTACATAGTATTGATCAGCCCTCTTTATATTCGAGCCTAATTCTAATATCTATAAAGAAACTTATCAAAGAATTAAGGCTACCAATGACCAATTCTTTGCAGTGAAGGACCAAAAGTAAATATCCGTTCAGCTAAAACCGGAATACCGTAACGGCATCTCGTCGGGGAATTGTGAACATCGGCTATTATTGGTAAGAGATTTCCTTTCAATTGAACCCTAACTTCCCGTTACAAAACCCGTTTTCACCGAAAATGTATCTTTTTCCAATTTCGCCTTTCATTGGGCCTCGCTGGAGCATAGAATAAAGTGGAGTAAAATTGTATACTTTTGGAGTGGTTACTATGACCGAAAAAGTCACGAGAAGAAGGTTATTAAAGACGATGGGAGTTGTCGGTATGGGACTCATGAGCGGCGGGCTGAAAACGCTGGCTCAAAGTTCCGGGTCACTTTCCAAAGGTTGTTCAATTGGAGAAGATAAACTGCAAAAATTTGCAGGCGAAATCAGGAGCGGTGGAGTCCCGCCCGATGGAATTCCCCCTATTGACGATCCTAATTACGTTCCCGCGGGAGAAGCCCAGAATTCTTTGGGGAACCTGTTGAATGACGATTCGGTCATTTTTGGCTTGAGTTACGAGGATAAGAATTTCGCCTATCCGCAAATCGTCATGGTGTGGCACGAGATTGTCAACGAAGAAATAAACGGGCAGAAGTTATCGATTACCTATTGCCCCCTCACCGGGTCCGCAGTAGGCTACAAGGGGAAGATTGCCGGAAAGCTCAGCCAGTTTGGGACCTCCGGCAAGCTCTTGAACAGCAATCTGGTGATGTACGACCGTTTGACGGGTACTGATAGTTACTGGCCTCAGATACTCGGCAGGTCAGTTCAGGGGGCTCACCTCGGTGAACGACTGAGTACTTATCCAGTGATCTGGACAACCTGGGGTAACTGGAAGGAAAAGCATCCTGATACCTCCGTAATGACAGCGGATACCGGGTATATAAGATCCTATGGTAACGACCCTTACGGCTCCTATCAGGAGACAGGGACGTACTACCAGGAAGGCGGTCCGATGTACGGTGTCATGGAGAGTAACGACCGCTTCTCCCCAAAGAAGATAGTAACGGGGTTGAAGGTCGGGGATTGCGCACTTGCAGTTCCAAAAGAGGAGTTTCGCGGCGGTGGACCGGTTAACCTTGAACTGGGCGGTAAACCGGTGGTCGTCGTCTACGAGAAGGCTCTGGACACGGTCAGGGCTTTTTCCCGCCGGGTTGCCGGAGAAGTTAAGGAATTTGCAAGGACTGAAGATGAGCTGGTCAGTCGGCCCGATGGAACCAGCTGGAACCCTGACGGGACCGCGGTGAACGGCGAACTGGAAGGGGAAAAACTGGAGCCGGTAACTTTCTTCGACGTCATGTGGTTTGCCTGGTACGGGTTTTATCCGGGTACGGAAGTGCTTGACGTCTGATCCCGAACTGGGGGTGAAGTTCCTTGAAAGGGAAATTGGTTCGTTTTCTAAAAAGCATACGGAATAATACCTGGCCGGGACTGGTAACCGTACTTTCTGACCGTCGCTACGGATTTAGTGCTGCCTTTTTGAGCTTTGTTTTTTTCGGCCTTTATCTGTTTTCAATACAGCATATTGTTTACCTTTCCGGGGTTGACTTTTCCTATCAGGCGGCTATTCCCTCGGTCAAGCTCGTCAGCAACTGGATGGAGAAAGTCTTTCGGGTGCGAGCTTCGTTCGTCTGGGAGCCGGTTGCCGCTATTTATCTGACACCCCATTTACTGATAAAGCTGGCGGTGCCTAACCTGCTGATTGGAAGCGGGCTGGCCGGGCTGGTTGGGGCCAACTTATCCGTCGGTTTTTACGAGCTCTTTCGGGGGCGAAGTTCGGGTTCAGTAGAATCCGTCCGAGGAGTTTTTGCGGCGATACCCGGCTTGCTTACAGGGTTTGCCTGCTGTGCCCCGACGGTTCTGATAGCTATTAGCGGATCACTTGCCGCGGGTATTGGTGCGGGTCTCGTGGCCGCGAGGCCGTACTTCATTCCAGCCAGCCTGGCTCTGCTCCTGTTTAACCTGACGTGGACCGCTGCAAACGTTGGTTACGAAGGGGTCTGCCGGGGTGAATTGGCCGACGTCGAAGACGAATGATCGATTATACGAATTGACTTAAAAAGCAGTTTCTTCGAGCCTGAAGGGCAGGATATTTAGGTGAATTTACCAATCAGTATATAGTTTGTATGATTATTTATTTTTCTCTCCTTCGCCCTTATGATAGAAATGGTGTTTTTGTTCTCGGGAACCAAAAGTTGCCTTCGCCCTGGTTTTTCCCTGGCATCGGATGGAGGTGGTTCCAGTGTTTAAAGATTTGAGTACGGTCGCTCTACTTCTTATGATCGTTTTTCTGCTGGTTGTAAACTTCTCCGTTGCCGCTCATAAGTACCTGGGGACGGAAAGCTTACGCACGAGAGATGATCCCGTCATGGTTCCGGACCACCAGGTTTCCTGGGCGGCATATGAAGAACTGGAAAAGGAAGGTCAGGTTGATTACTACAGGTTCGAGGCGAAAAAGGGAGAAGAAATCTACGCATCACTGATTATACCCCAAATTGAGCGCCTCTCCGATTTTGAACCGGAATTGGCCCTGATTGGGCCGGGTCTACCGGAAGGAACGGATTCCGAAGTGTCCAGTGAGGATTTACCACTGGACGTTCGGGAAGACGAAGGAATTTTTGTCAAAAGATACAAAGGGGATGAAAACGAGGTCTTTTTCGAACCTTTTACCCAGACCAGCTACTGGGAGCGGCAGGTCATCCGGAGAAAAGCCCCGGAGGATGGAACGTACTTTGTCTCCGTCTGGGACGCGGAAAAGGAGACCGGCAAGTACACGCTCGCAATAGGCGAAAGGGAAGATTTTGGCCCCGGGGACATTTTAGATTACCCCTCAGTATGGTGGAAAGTAAGGATTTTCGCCGAGAGGGAGGTATCTACCTACGTAATAACGGGTGCTGTTTTGACCGGACTCGCAGCCGGTTCCATCTGGTTGTTCTCGAGTCTGCTATAATCGAGCCACCGGGAGCAATAAATTCCTATTTTGACGGAGGTTAACTTCCGTCAAATTTAAGACTCAGGGAAATCCGCTTGCGCTCCTCGTCCACATCAATCACCCTGGCACGAAGCCTCTGGTTCAACTTGACCACGTCCTTCGGGTGATCGACGTATTTGTCTGCTAGTTCACTGATGTGGATCAGTCCGTCGGATTTGATCCCGATATCGACGAAGGCGCCGAAGTCCGTTACGTTGGAAACGACTCCAGGAAGCACCATTCCTTCCTCCAGGTCCCCTATTTTGTTCACTTTTTCGGAAAATGCAAAGGGTTCGAATTCCGGTCTCGGGTCGCGGCCGGGTTTTTCCAGCTCATCCAGGATGTCGTTTAACGTGGGCAAGCCGACGTCGGAATCCACGTAGTCCTCCAGGTTGATTTCCTCGCGGATGGACGGATCGTTGACCATTTCCGGAACCCCCCGATCCAGGTCGTTTGCCATTTTTTTCACCGTGGAATAGTTTTCCGGGTGAACGCCGCTGTTGTCCAG
>CAZDMI010000040.1:0-10441 GCA_964506635.1 uncultured Thermotogae bacterium | reverse complement strand
TTCGGCCTGGGGATAACGCCATACATTAATGCTTCAATTATAATGAGTTTGCTGACTGCAGTCGTCCCTAAATTGAAGGAACTTCAACAACAGGGACGGGAAGGAAAAAAGGTCATCACGAAGTACACAAGATACGGTACTCTGGCAATTGCTTTTATTCAATCCTACGGCTGGAGTTTCTTTCTTGTCAGGCAGGGTATGGTAGAAGGATCAGTGATCTTGTTTTTCGTAACTTCCGTACTTTCCATGACGACGGGAACGGTTTTTCTTATGTGGCTCGGGGAAAGGATAACCGAGAACGGTATCGGTAACGGTATATCGGTTTTGATAATGGTTGGAATCATGGCGCGCTTTCCCAGTCAACTCTACAGCACGTGGATAGAAGTGAATTACGGCAACGTCAGCCCACTATGGGGAATCGTTCTTGTTGCAGTCTTTATTGCGGTTATTGCAGGGGTTGTAATTGTTCAGCAGGGACGTCGAAAGATTCGTATACAGTACGCAAAGAGAACCGCGGGAAGAAAGGTTTACGGAGGTCATACGAGTCACCTGCCCATTAAGGTTAACCAGGGTGGAGTTATCCCGATAATATTTGCTTCGGTCCTGCTATCCCTGCCAATGACTGTTGCGCAATGGGCGCCTGGCCTCTCATGGATGACTCAATGGGTGCAGAGGGGAAGTATCCCTTACCTGGTTGCCTACGTTTTACTGATTGTATTCTTTACGTATTTTTATAGCTCTATCATCTTTGATCCAAACGACGTGGCAAATAACCTGAAGGAATCCGGCGGCTTCATACCGGGTGTCAGGCCTGGGGAGTCAACCGTGGACTATATAAGTTCCATCCTTAACCGACTACTACTTGTTGGTGCTTTGTTTCTGGGGGCTATAGCCGTCTTGCCCTACGTATTTACGGCGATCAGCGGGCTAAGTTCGTTCTGGCTCGGTGGTACTTCCGTACTGATTGTAGTCGGTGTGGGACTAGACGTAGTGCAGCAGATTGAGTCGCATATGGTAATGCGCCACTACGATAGCCTGACGGAAGCCGGCGGCTCGGCGATGCTGGGGAGGAGAAGTTAGAATGGATGAAGCGAGAAAGGTTAACCTGGTTCTGCTTGGTGGTCCGGGTGCCGGTAAAGGCACCCAGGCCGAGAAGTTAGTGAGAGACTGGGATCTACAACATCTGGCCACGGGAGATATTCTCAGAGAAGAAGTCGATAAAGAAACGGAACTGGGGCTAGAAGCGAAGAAGTACATGGACAGAGGGGATTTGGTTCCGGACGAGCTGGTAGTAGATATGGTACAAAAAAAGATAAACAGGGATAAAGGTTACCTGTTTGATGGCTTTCCCAGAACTATCGATCAAGCAGAAGCACTGAAAGAAGTGGTTGACCTTGATCTCGTATTATACATCAAAATAGATAGCAAGGAGGCCGTTAGAAGGCTTGCGGCCAGGCGCGTCTGCTCCGATTGCGGTAGGATCTACAACAAGAATTTCAAGAAACCTCGGCAGGAAGGAATTTGCGATGAATGTGGCGGCGAGCTCTACCAGAGGGACGACGACAGACCGGAAGTAATTCGAGACAGGTTTGAGACTTTTCTCGATGAAACAGCACCCTTGATAGATTACTACTCGGATAAGGGATTGCTAATGGAAATAGACGGAGAACAGGAACCGGATGGGGTTTACGAAGAAGTGAAGGGCTCACTGGCAGATTTAAGCAATTCATGATTAAGATTAAGTCGAGTTCGGAACTTGAAATAATGAAAGAAAACGCTAGTATATTACGGGAAGTAATGGATAAGGTAGTTTCCAAGGTAGAACCCGGAGTAACTACTCAGGCTCTGGACGATTACGCTGAAGAATTGATCCTGGCGGCTGACGGCAGTCCCGCTTTCAAAAACTATCGTGGTTTTCCCAGTTCACTCTGTACTTCTTTGAACGAGGAAGTAGTTCATGGTATACCCGGTGAAAGGAAAATAAATTCTGGGGATATACTATCAATTGACGTCGGAATGGAGAGAGAAGGATTATACGCCGATTTCGCTACAACGGTTCCGGTTGGTGAAGTTGACAAGGAGACGATGGATATGGTTAAGACGACGGAGGAAGCCCTTACAAAAGGTTTTAACGAGGTTATCCCCGGGAACAGAGTGGGGGATGTCTCCAGTTCTATTGAGGATTACGTGACCGCCAGAGGGTACTCCGTGGTTAAAGAATTTGTTGGTCACGGAATTGGACGAGATATGCATGAGGATCCTCAGATTCCGAACTACGGCGAGCCGGGTACGGGTAAGAGAATAAAGGAAGGTATGGTATTCTGTATTGAGCCCATGGTCAAATTGGACGATGAAGAAGTTGAGGTCCTTGACGATGGCTGGACTACGGTTACGGCGGGCCGTGGCGTATCCGCTCACTTTGAAGGAATGGTTGCCGCCACCAAGGATGGACCGGAAGTTTACGTGAGAGGTGGTTTATAAATAGCCATGGCTGAAGAAGAAGATGACGACATAATTAGAAAAAGAGGCGAAATAATAGAAGCACTCCCGGATTCCATGTTCAAGGTTGAACTGGATAACGGGCACGAAGCAATTTGTCATATATCGGGTAAAATTCGCAAGCATTTCATCAGGATAGTTCCTGGAGATAGGGTTCTCGTAGAGTTCTCACCGCATGATCTCAGCAAAGGAAGAATTGTCTATCGCGAATCCTGATAGAGGAGGGGATACCAATGAAAGTGAGGAGTTCCGTAAAAAAGATCTGTGACGACTGTAAAATAATCAGGCGTAATGGTCGGGTGGAAGTAGACTGCAAGAACCCGAAACATAGACAGCGCCAGGGTTAACTTATACAAATAGGTGATTGAGGATGCCAAGGTTAGCAGGTGTAGATATACCGGAGGACAAGAAGGTAAAGATATCATTAACTTACATAAAAGGAATAGGGGATAATAGGGCAAGGGAAGTAGCCGAATCGTCGGGAGTGGATCCGGACGATTACGTTTACGACCTGACGGAAGCAGATGTGGCAAAGTTACGTAACGCGATCGACGAATACCGCGTTGAGGGTGACTTGGAAAGAAAAGTTGAAGCTGACATCCAGCGTCTGAAGGATATAGGTTGCTATCGCGGGGAAAGGCACGAGGTAGGCTTGCCGGTTCGTGGACAGAAGACCCAGTCCAATGCGAGAACATGGAAAGGGCCGAGAGAAGCGAAGGCAGGCAAGTAACGTTTTTATGAAACAGGGAGAGATTTAATTGGCACGAAACCAAGTGAAGTTAAACAAGGCGAGAGTTCACGTAAATGCTTCTTTCAATAATACTATCCTTACCCTTACTGATACCGACGGGGACGTAATTTCCTGGGTGACACCTGGTGCAGTAGGGTTTAAGGGGTCGCGAAAGGGCACCCCGTACGCTGCACAGGTTGCGGCCGAGAACTTGGTAGAAGAGCTTAGGGATTATGGAGTAAACTCGGTTATCGTAACTGTCAAGGGAACGGGGTCCGGGCGAAATTCCGTGATTCAAACTATAGAAGGGGCCGGGATCGAGGTAACGAAAGTAACTAATATTACCCCCCGGGCACATAGTTAAGAGGAGGATATTGACAAAATGGGACGAGATACCGAAGCGAAGTGTAAAAAGTGCAGACGCGAAGGGACCAAGCTATTTTTGAAAGGGGAAAAGTGCTATTCGGACAAGTGTCCGTTAACCAGAAAATCTTATCCCCCTGGTGAGGCCGGAGAAAGCAGGTCGCGTTGGTCTCAGTACAGGATCAGGTTACGGGAAAAGCAAAAAGCTCGGCGGATCTACGGGCTGAGGGAAGAGCAGTTCAGAAAGTACTTTGAAGAGGCACAGTCGAGCAAAGAAGTTACGGGTGAAGCCCTACTCAGCAAGCTAGAGCAGCGCTTAGACAACGTTCTTTATAGAAGTGGGCTGGCCCAATCCCGTGATCAGGCCCGACAGCTTATAAACCATGGCCACATTGAAGTAAATGGTAGAGCCGTGGACGTACCCTCTTACATGACCGACGAGGGGGACGTGGTTTCCTTTAAGAAGAACTCGAGAGAAAAAGAGGGGTTGAAGAGCTTAGTGAAGGAAGATAGCCCCCGTATACCCGCCTGGGTGGACGTAGAGCCCGATAACATGAGAGCTTCTGTTTTATCCGAGCCCGCTATTGAAGACGTCGAAGAGACGCTTCAGGTTAACCGGATTGTGGAGTTCTACTCAAGATAGAATTTAAGAATAGCGGAGGGCTAATGTTAGAATATATAGAGCCGGAAGATGTTCATTTCGAGGAGTTGGAAAGTGACCGTGGCCATCTGGTAGTTGGGCCGCTGGAAAGAGGTATGGGAACGACGCTTGGGAATTCTTTAAGGCGGGTACTGATGTCTATGGTACCGGGAGCTGCAGTTACTCGTGTTAGGTTCGATGGTAAGTACCATGAATACGACACTATAGAAGGCGTGAGAGAGGATATAATCGAAATCCTCATGAACGTCAAGGAGTTATCTCTCCGGTTGGACGGCGCGGAAGAAAGAAAGGTTTATCTGGAAGCGAGCAAAGCAGGTGAGGTGACTGGGGCAGATCTTCAGCTGGAATCCGGGGTCAAGATAATCAACCCGGAACAGACGCTGGCCCATCTGTCCGACGGCGCTGAACTGAACATGGAAATGGACGTAGAAGCGGGTATGGGCTACCGCTCGGCTGACGAAAACAAGGTCGAGGATTCTCCTTTGTCCGTTATACCAGTAGATTCGGACTTTTCACCCGTGAAAAAAGTAGATTTTGAAGTGGATAACGTCAGGGCCGGTGGAAAGGAGGATTGTGATCGTCTGGAGCTCGATCTGGAGACCGATGGAGGAATAAGGCCGGAAGAAGCCGTTGGTCGAGCTTCAAGAGTATTAGCGAGAAGGTTTGAGTTGTTTTCCAACCTGCCTGATCACCCGTTTGGCGAGCTGGGAACCTTACAGGAAGTCGAGGAGGAAGTACCGGAGGAATACGAGGAAAGATTGGAAGATCTAGGATTCAACCAGCGTGCCTGTAACCTTCTCCAGGAAAAAGGAGTGGAAACGCTGGAGGACTTGCTGGATCAGACTTCCGATAAGTTACTTGACATCCATGGTTTTGGCAGTAAAACCCTTCAAAAGGTTGAGGAAAAGTTAGAAGAGCTGGGTTATTCCCTGGCAGATAAGGAGGAAAGTAACAATGGATCATAAGACGAAAGGCTGGAACCTTGCGGAATCAAGCCATCAGAAGAGCATACTGGCTAATTTAGTAAGAGATCTTATCCTCCATGGAAAGGTCGATACAACTGTTACAAAGGCCAAGGAAGCCAGCCGTTATGCCGACAAAATGGTTACCCTGGCAAAAAAAGGAAACGACCACGCGAGAAAGCAGGCATTTAGTTTTATAGAGGACAAGGAAGCGGTCTCGAGTCTTTTTGACGAAATAGTCGATGGTTACGAGGATAGAGACGGTGGATACACGCGTGTGCTCAGGCTACCGCCGCGCCGTGGCGACGGGGCGGAAATGGCCAGGTTAACTTTTGTGGAGTAAGGTATAACCAGGTTTATAATCTATAGGAATAGTAAAACCCCGCCGGAAGGCGGGGTTTTCTGATGAACTCTTTTT
Source organism: uncultured Thermotogae bacterium (assembly GCA_964506635.1). Classification (GTDB taxonomy): domain Bacteria; phylum Bipolaricaulota; class Bipolaricaulia; order M55B111; family M55B111; genus JAGXLP01. The sequence goes on along the minus strand of CAZDMI010000040.1, from coordinate 4,808 downwards.
TTTAACTATTACAGGCCCAACTCGCCCTGAATCTTCTGCATACCGTTAAGAACTATCCCGAAGAATTCCTCGAGCTCGAAGCCCAGGTCCTCACAACTCGCAATTGCATCTCTGTCTACGGATTTAGCGAAGCTGCTCTCGTCGTACCTGTTTCTGATGAATTCCGGGTCCATATCCGCTAGCCCATCGGGATGAACCAGAGCACCTGCTACAATCAGACCGGTTAGAGGATCGGTAGCATATATTGCCTTTTCCATCTTCGTCTCCGGAGTTTTTTGACCCGCGTGGGCTTTTATTGCGTCAAGCTGGTCCTGCGTTAAGTCCCTTTCCTCAAGCATTTCTACGGTAAGCAAACCGTGACTATCCGGGTCATCTTCTGTTTTTTCGTAATCAAGATCATGCAGTAGTCCGGCAATTCCCCACTTTTCCTCGTCCGCTTCGAAGTACCGGGCAAGCTCCATCATGCCGGCTTCTACTGCTTTCATGTGTTTGATAAGATTATCCTGAGATATATTTTCCTCTACAAGATTTAGTGCAGTTCCTCTATCCAATTTTTATCACCTATTTTTTAATTAAAGCCTGGAGTCCAGGTCCATTTCTTATCGACCTCTCTGGTGCTGGACAGGGAAGCAAGAAAACCGATTACTACGCCCAGAAGCAAGGACCAGCCCGCAATTATAAGTAATGGGGTGCTTTCCAGGGTACCGGGGAGGTAGCGGCTAAGCCAAATTCCACTGCTGGACCACAATGAAATAAGGAAGAGTACTACGACACTCGCGAGTGAACCCAGGAACCCGGTCAAGGTACCGATTAGCACCAGAGGGGTTTTTACGGAAAGCCTGGAGACCCCGGCATACTTTATTATTTCCAGCTCCCCTTCCCAGCTATTCAGGAGTTCTTTTGTAAATGATCGGATGAAGTAAAAGGACGTAGCTGCCAGTACTAATACAATAACCAAAATTAAAATTTTCAACCATAAGCTCAATGAGCCGGAGGAAGTTCTCCTGGTCTGATTGGAGAGTACTGTTACGACGGGTACACCCGTCTGTGACTTTAGCTCGTTCATTAACTGGTTTCGATCGGAGGTCTTGATCAAAAAGTAATTTGCGTCCTCCGGTAGTTCTGGTGGGGGGTTTAGCACGCCCTTTTGAACTTCCTCCGAGAGCACGTAAATGATGTTTTCAACGGAATCCAGACGTCTCAAAGAAAGGTAAAGGTCGTTTATGGCGGTGGACGATAGCCCCTTTTCGATCTGAGCCAGGGTTCTATGTCCTTCCGGGAAGTTTTCCAGTTTGGAGGAGACCTGAAGTGGCTTTTCTTGTGGGAGCAGTAAAACGTAAAGTAGAATTAAAAATATGATTACGGATAGTATCGCACCAGCAGCCCTGCCAAGCTTGCTCCCATCTATATTGCCTCCAATATCCCTGAGGAATAAAAAAGTATTTCTCATTTTTAGCTGATAACCCTGCTATCCGGTTCGTGTGTAATTACTCTTATTTTTTCGTACCCACTATTCATTTCGTTACTCAATAATAATACCGATAGCCCTTCTTGATCGTTTATACCGGTTAGCAATTCCACCAATTCCCCTTCTTCCTTTGAGTTTAAGGGTGAGAACACGTCATGGCAAACTAATAGATCAGGTTCATTTACTATTGAAAGCGCGAGCCCTGTTTTTACCCTTGTGAGCGAGTCCTTGTTCCCGGGGAGGCTGTCGTCCTTTCCAGCCAACTCGGCAAGCTGGATAACCTCATCCAGCCTTTCCTCTGTTTCTTCGGTCAGTTGCCCGAGAGCTTCCATCTTGAACTTTAGAGTTTCTCGTATAGTTTTCTCTTCGGGAAGGGTGAAATCTTTGGGGAGGAAACTAACTTCCTCGCGAAGCATCTTCTCTCTATTTTTTTCGCTAAGTCGGACAACGTTTCTGTCAGCAAGAACGACCTGTCCGGAGTCCGGAGAAATTTCGCCCGTCAGAACGTGAAAAAAAGCATCGTGCTGCTGTTTGGATAAACCGGTTAATTGAGCAATTTCGCCTCGCTCCAGGTTAAAACTTAGTTTTCCCAGAATAACTTGATCTTCCTCACCGTAAACCGAAATTTCCGCTATCTGTACGATCTTTGACATCTTTACTCACCCTTTTCCCCGTATATGACTCTATCTTTACCCTGAGTGTCTTTTTGCAAGTTCACGCTGGATAGATCGTTGGTCTTAGCCATTTTCTTTACTTTTTCTCCCTGTTCGTGGCCGATTTCAAGGAATATTGCACCATCGTCGGTTAAATAGGTCGGGGCTTCGGTAAGTATACAATCCACTTCTCGGAGCCCGTCCTCCCCACCATCAAGTGCTTCGGTAGGTTCGTGCCCCTTGACCTCTTCTTTCAGTTTGGAAATTTCCGTGCTCTTAACGTAAGGAGGGTTGGAAACTATAACGTCGAAGGTACCACTGACCTCGGAGAACCAGTTCGATTGTTTGAATTCAATTCTTTCGTTTAGCTCGTTCCTTTCTGCGTTAGTCCTTGCCAGTTCCAGAGCTTCGGTACTGTTATCCACGGCCAGGATCTCTGGCTGGACCAAAAATCTCGATAGAGCTATTGAAATTGCCCCCGATCCAGTTCCCAGGTCCAGCACGTCTAACCCTTCTTTGCCCCTGTACTGAGATAGGATCTCTTCCGTCATCTCTTCCGTCTCCGGTCTTGGAATCAAGGCCCTATCGTCTATTTTCAGTGAAAGACCCATGAAAGAAACCTGACCGGTTAGGTACTGTAACGGTTGCCCTGATTTCCTCCGCTTGATCAATGATCTAAATTCGTCCAGCTCCTTCTCGTCAAGCGGTCTATCCGGATTTACGTAGAGATCCAACCTCTCTACGTCCAGGGTGTGGGCCAGTAACTGCTCTGCCTCCAGTCGAGCTTTCTCTACTCCTGCCTCCTTAAAGTAGTCCCTGGTCCAGTCTAAAATGTCTTTTACTGTCCAATTTTTTGGCAGGATATACCCCTCTTATAACTTTCATAAGTGGTTCCTAAAGCGAATTTAAGGATATCATAACATTGCAAAAAGGTCAAGTCGACCCTAAACTTTCTTATGCCTATCCGGATTTTTGACTCTATAAAGTACTATATTGATGCTTAGAGTAAGAGTCGGGTGGGAAAGGAGGGGGAAACTTCCTCCACATAATTTCACAAGCGGAGGACGGAAAAAATGAAAAGAATTGTATTACTTGGGTTGCTCGTAGCTGGTTTGGCTCTGTTTCTTTCCGGTTGTTCGATGTTTAACCAGGGGCCGGAAATCCAGAACTGGCAACCGGACGTATCTCCGGATGGAGAGTCCGTAATATTCTCCTCGAAGGTCGATGATAACTTCCAGTTATTCGTCATGGATCGGGATACCGGGGATAGGACGCAGATTACCGACAACAAAAACGACGATTGGGGGGCAGACTGGGGGCCCGAAGGAGAAAGAATTGTATTCGTTTCCAAAAGGAACGACAATACGGATATCTATACCGTAAATCCGGATGGTTCAAACGCTAGAAGGTTGACCGAGAATTCGGCTCAGGACGTCAACCCGAGGTGGAACGGTACGTCCGAAATAATATTTAATTCGGATCGCACGGATGCCTGGGAAATCTACACTTACTCGTTAGAAAGCAATGAGTTGAAACAACTAACTAGCTCCTCCAGCGAGGGAGACGGCAACGATTAACCGTTAAATATGTACAGAAATAAATCCGTTGGGGCAGTGATCCTGGCTGCTGGCCGGAGCGAGAGAATGGGTGGCGGTGTTAATAAGGTTTACAGGGATCTAGATGGTAGCCCCGTGCTTTACCACTCTATAAATAGTTTCATTGCCTCCGGTATTACGGACGAGCTCGTTCTCGTCTATAACGAGATGGATAAAACCGTTCTTGAAGATACTGTGATTCCGGAGTTACAGGAGAGAATGACGGTAGAAACTGTACAGGGTGGTGAAAAGCGCCAGGATTCTTCTCTCGCAGGCTTACGTAGTCTTGGAACGGAATATGCTCTGATTCACGATGGAGCCAGGCCGAATTTCAGCAATAGTCTGGTTGAAAAGTTATTGGGGGCCGCAGTAGAGCACGGAGCTGCTTTCCCTGGCGTTAAGCCCGTGGATACTATTCGGAGAAGTAAAAATGGGTTTGCTGGAGCCACGGTTAACAGGGAGGAGCTAGTTCGTGTTCAGACGCCCCAGTGCTTTAAAAGTGATTTGGTCCTAAAAGCGCTGGAGGAGTTTTCGCGCGACGGAAAGTACTACTCGGATGATGCCGGTGCCGTCATGGATTACTGGGGAATAGATCCGAAGATAGTCGAGGGCGAGCGGGAAAATCTTAAGTTAACCACGAATAGGGACATGAAGTACGCGGAACTGCTCTTTGGCAGTTAATCGGAGTAAACTGAAGCTATTATAATACGACCGTTTGCGATTGACCTGATCAGCTTATAATATTGGGAGGTAAGATGTTAAACTTAATAGTACGGGCAATATTTTACCTTAGTTCTGTCGGACTCGTCGGTATTGTCTTGATTCAGATGAGTGAGCATGCCGGATTGGGTGGTGCGTTTGGTGCCGGAGGATCGAGTACAGTTTTTGGAAGGGAAGAAGAAACCGACCCGAAACGGACTGCCACGTCCGTGCTGGCAGCCACTTTTATGATTTCGAGTTTGCTTTTATCCATAGTTTAACTACATTTCTCTGGAGGATTTATGCCTTTAATAGAGCTTAACGACCTCAAGACCTATTTCTACACGGAAGACGGCGTGGTCAAGGCCGTTGACGGTGTCACCTTCGACATCG
>CAZDMI010000039.1:0-10582 GCA_964506635.1 uncultured Thermotogae bacterium | reverse complement strand
TAGGTCAGAAGGGGGACTTTCGGACGGGCGTGGGAGCCCGTCCTGCTCTTGTTGGTTAAATGGTAAATCAAGTTATTCTCCCATAACTTTCAACCAGCACCCAGATGAGCTTCGTAATCTGGCTCAAGTTCTTTGACTTCTCTCTGTTAAGGCCGCCTGACCCGTTTACCTGTAGATTATGTTTCCGAGTTACATTTCTCATCTGGGTGCTGGACCAAGTCTTGCTTGTAAAATAAGCATCACAAGCAACTCTAAACTTTCAGCTGACCTGATAAAACCGCCGAATTTAGGTTTAAATAAAATAAAGATCAGCCAGCCGTTCTAACTCTATGTCCGTTCCTGGACCGGGGTCGGTGAAGTACTCCGGTATGTCCAGCGAGGTCCTATCGGAAGCGGGCTTGTCCTTTATATCTTTTAAAACTTCCAGGTAACTCCTGGCGGTTTCCTTCCAGGTGTACTGGGAAAGTACGCGATCCTTGCCTGTTTTGCTGAATTTATGCCAGGTCTCCTCCGAACTCAGGGGTCTGAGTAACCCCTCAGCAATCTCTTCCGGGTTTTCCGGATCGACGAGTACTCCGTACTCCTCATCTTTTTCCTCGTCGACCATGCTCTCCGTCGGTCCGCCCCGGTCAGTTACCACGGCTGGTAGCCCGCAGCTCATTGCCTCCAGGGGGGCCAGACCGAATGGTTCGTAAAGTGCAGTCAGGGCGAAAACTGACCTCCTGTTCTTTGCCCAGCGGTAGGCCGCGGCTAGTTCACTCTGGTCCTCTAGCGGGAACGATGTCACCGCTTCCCAGAGACCCTCATTGTCGAGGATGGAAGCTATTTTGTCCAGGATTTCTTTTGCTTCGTCCTCGTACTCTTCCCGCTGTTTTAGCGGGTTGTCAGCTCCCCGGACCACTATTGCCAGGTTGGCGGCCTCCCTTAACTCCCGGGACTCCGCGAAGGCGTTTACCAGACCGAGATGGTTCTTTTTGGCGTCCAATCGACTAGAACAGAGGACCAGAGGTAGATCTCTCCTGCTCTCCCCTATATCCCTGTCGATCGCGGATTCGATTCGCCGGGCTATTTTCTCGTCATTCGGCCCTGCTTCCTCGTTGAACAGCCTACGGTTGACGCCGGGCGGAATTACGGAGAACTTCTCGTCGTTTCCCACGGAAACGGCCCCGTCGTAGACCGGATGGCCGTACTGTTTGTATCGCTCCTGGTTGGTACTGGTAATAACTTGATCGGCCCGGTTCATCGCAACCCTTTCGGCAAATATTCTCCGGGCGAAGTTGAACCGCTCGTCCAGTTTCTCGAGGTTGTCAGGGGATGCGTCGAACCGGTCCATCTTCTGGCCGCCCAGCGAGTGACCGGTAAACGTGTAGTTGATTCCTTCCTCCTTTTTGAGCAGCGCCCCCACGAGTCCGCCGTCCCCGTAATGCGTGGTAACTGCATCCGGGAATTCGCCCCGGACCTGGTAAAAATCTATTATCCCGTCCAGCCACTCGGTTCCCAGGTGGGGCCAGAGTCGTTCCTTGGGTAAGAACTCGTCCGGCCCGCAGGGAATTCTGACTATTCTTACGTTGTCTGACTCGGGGTAACTATCTATTCGTTCCGAAAATTCCGGCCAATCCGGGTCTTTGATTTGCCTGGTAACTATATCCACTCTGTGGCCCAGTTCGGCCAGAGCCAGCGCTGTCTCTTTGACGTAGACCAGCTGTCCCCCGAAGTCCGGGTGCTCCATCCAGTAACTGTCCTCGGGATCAAAGTTCCCCTGAGGGTTTAAAAAACTAATGAACAATATTTACTCTCCTTATTAACCCTTTACAGCACCTGCGGTCAGACCGCGGACGAAGTACTTCTGCAGCGAGAAGAATACGATCAACGGTATGATCATCGATATAAAGGCCGACGGCAACAGCAAATGCCAGGACTGACCCTGGGATCCGACCAGGTTCGCAATTTTTAGAGTTATCGGTGCCTTGGACGGGTCCGGCATGTAAATCAAGGAAACTATAAGATCGTTCCAGATCCAGAGGAACTGGAATATGGCCAGGGATGCTAATACGGGCAGGGATAACGGTATTACCAGTCTGGTAAATGCCGTCCAGACGGAAGCCCCGTCGATGAAGGCGGACTCGAAAAGCTCCTTTGGCAGACCGCCCATGAAGTTACGCATCATGTAGATCATCAATGGCATCCCGTAGCCGGCATGGGCCAGCCAGATCCCGAGGTAGCTGCCGTACAGCCCCGTAGAAGAATATATCTTAATGATTGGGATAAAGGTCATCTGTAGCGGGACGACTATCAGACCGACTATCGTAAGGAATAAAACGTTTCTCCCCGGAAATTTAAGCCAGGCGAAGGCGTATCCCGCCAGGGCTGCAAAAAATAAAGAAATTAGTGTTGACGGTATCGATATTATGAAACTGTTTAAAAACGAGCGCCAGATATTATTGCCAAAGAGCACGTTGGAATAATTCTGTATCGTATAATTCTGGGGATTGGCCGGGTTGAGAAAGACGTTCCACCAGCCGGAACTCATGATATCGCTGGACGGTCGAAACGAACTGACAAATATCCCCAGCGTCGGAAGCAGCCAGACGATACAGAGAATTATTATTACGACGTGAAGCGGAATCCGCGAGAAAAGGTTTATCGCTTTTTTGATCATCGTATTTCCTCCCTGCTTTGAAATCGACGGATATTAATGATCACGAACGGGAAGATGAGCACGAATAGAACGACTGCAATGGCGCTTGCTGCTTCGTAGTTGTAGAAGCTATACATCTTCCGGATCATCAGACTTGCCAGGACGTCCGTGCCGTATTCACCGTTTGTACTCACCCAGACGAAGTCAAATATTTTAAGGACGAATATCACGATCGTCGTCGTGGTTGCGATTATGGTCGTCTTCATGTAGGGTATCGTAATATTCCAGAAAACCTGGAGTTCGTTCGCTCCGTCAACTCTTGCGGCCTCCAGCATCGACTGGGGAATACCTTTATAGGCAGCGGATAACATTACCATTGCGAACCCCGTCCAGACCCAGATACCCATCACGATTAGCGCCATGTTGTTGGTCCAGGGTCTTTCCAGGAGCCAGGTCGTCGGCGTGAAGCCTATCTGGCTGAGCATGAAATCTACAATCCCTAATAACAGCAACGAGCCCATTAACGGAGCCCCAAAAGCGTTGTCCCGGATAGCTGCGAGACCAAGGCTAATTAGCCCAAGTACCATCAAAGTCTGTCCGGCAATCCCGAGCGGAGTGGTGCCCTGACCGATACTTATAAATCCAATTACCCACCATGCCCCAATCAAAATCAATCCGGCAATTACTGCCCCGGCTATCCAGGTTACGCGGTCCTCTTCCTTCCAGACGCTGATGGCTTTCCATAAGCCCTTCCCCAGTGCCAGCAGGGCAAAGATTACGGCGGCAATGCCAAAGATCGCGAACATCACGTTAAGTGCGGAATTTACACCGGGACGAGAAGCAAAGCTCCCTATTGCCCCGAGCAACGAATTCAGCAATCCGATCTGGGTGAACCCTGGCGGCCTGTAGGCGTAGACGAACTTCCAGATAATCGATGCAGCCGTGAAAGAGACGGCCATGGGCATGAAGATAATAGATTTTGAAATTGATTCGTAATTAACTTTATCCAGTAATACCGCCAGTATTAACCCAAAACCTACTGTAAAGGCCGTCATCACTACAAGCCAGAGCATCGTGTTGCGGAAAGCGATCATGGTTTCGGCGGAAGTCAGTACGTTGATGTAGTTCTGGATACCGACAAAATCACCCGAGGGAAACGCCCCTTTCATATTCACGTTCCCGAGGAAACTCGTATAGGTAGTTATGACCGTAGGGTAAAAAAGAAAAAAACCTACTACCAGCAATGCTGGTCCGACGAACAGCCAGGAGACAAGATTTCGTTCTCTCATATTTGATCCTCCCGAAAAAAAGGAAAGGGAAGGCGAGGTCTAGCCCCGCCTTCCCGTAATCTATTATGAGCGGTTAATCAGTGGCTTTGCCCGATTCGTAAGCGTCGTCGGCGCTCTTCTCTATGTTCTTCAGTACCTGGTCAAGCGTCTTTGAACCCTGGACGTAATTAACTACACCTGTCCAGAAACTACCTGACCCGACAGCCGAGTTCATGGAATCGGATCCGTCGAATCGAGCTGTCTTTGCTTCTTTCAGTGCAGTTGCAGCTTTCTTTAATGTGTCATTTGGGTAGGACGAAAGCGGCACGTCGGTATTAACTGCCAGCCGCCCCGGGTTCTTTTCAACCCACATCTGCTGCGTATCCGCGGAGGCAAAGTACTCGATCAGTTTACGCACTGCAGGTTTATCGTTGAATGCTATGAAGAGGTCACCGGCAGAAAGAATAGGTGGAGACCCTTTGCTGAAGGACGGGAAGATAAAGGTGTCGTAATCCTCACCGACTTTTGCGTCCGGTCGGGCGTCCTCGATGAAACTCTGGATGAAAGTAGCCTGACGGTGCATCAGAGCCCTTGGTTTGTCTCTGCCCTTTCCGGGTAGTATGTACTGGGCGGAGTCACCGAAGTTTATCGTCAGGGCAGCTTTCCGTCCACCCATCAGCATGTCGTTGTTTGCGAAGAGGCCAAATATCCTGAATGCTTCTTTTACCCTGGGGTCGGTCCACGGAATATCGTGATTGACCCACTTGTCGTAGACTTCCGGACCGGCAGAGCGGAGCATGATGTCCTCGATCCAGTCGGTACCCGGCCAGCCAGTGGCCGCACCACTTTCAAGTCCGAGAACCCACGGAGTGTAGCCATCGGTTAACATTTCGTTTTGCAGCCTTATCAGTTCGCCCAAAGTTTCCGGTACTTCGTAGCCCTCTTTCTCAAAGACGTTCTTGTTATACCAGACGAGACTTTTGACGCTTGCCGCCGGTACAACACCGTAGAGTGTTCCTTTATAAGAACCGGAGCCGATAAAACCGCCCGCCATTTTGTCCGCGAAGTTGGTGTCCTTAAACCAGTCCAGTGATACGAGGTCGCCCTGGCGTGCGAAGTTTTTCATCAGTCCCGGATTCGGCACGTTGGCCATGTCGGGTGGATTTCCTCCTGCTACCCTAGACCCCAGCGCAGTTTTCATATTACGGCTGACCGGCTGGACCTGTACTTTGATTCCAGTATCCTCTTCAAACTGCTTCATCAGGCTCTTAAAGACTTCCAGTTCGGCTCCGCCAAAGCTCGTTGCAAAAGTTACCTTTTCCTGTCCAAAAGCGGTTACTGCTCCTGAAAATATTAGACCAATGCTGAGTACGATGCTCAACACGAGTACCGATGAAAGTTTTTTGTTGTTCATTTTAATTTTCCCTCCTTTGGAATAGGTGAAAGTTAGAAGTGAAATCTTCTAATCAGTCTTACCGCCATTCACCTTCGGTTTGGTTTTATCACCTCCGGGTTTTGAATTGCATCCACAGGAACTACGTCTAATCAAATCGGTTTTTACTTTTCTTTCGGTCCTTTCCTTCTTTCCGTTGATAAGGTTGCTTAATTTTTTTGCCGCCAGGTAACCCAGTTTTTCGGTATGTAGATCCAGTACGGTCATCGATGGTTTTATATGCCTTGCCAGCTGCGAATCACCGAGAGTGATCAGGGCGACGTCGTCCGGAACAGATAGCTCCAGGTCCCGCAGGGCCCGATAGACGCCGGGCATCTGTTCTTCCACTGATATACATATTGCAGTAAATTTCAGGTCTTTCCCTTTTTCCATAATCTCGGTATAGGCGCTCTGTTCGGTATGTTGAGAGTTCCAGATTAATTCGGGCTCGACCTTTATTCCGGCTGATTCGAGAGCAGTCCGGTATCCCCTTTCTCGCGCTTCGGAAGCGATGAGGTAATCCGGGCCGCCGAGAAAGCCAATTTTTTCGTGACCATGTTCGATTAGGTGGCCCGTGGCCGTTTTGGCGGCATTGAAGTTATCGTTGTCCACGTAAGGAAACTCTCTCGGTGGTTCGCCGAGAAAGACGGTTGGGTAATCGTACTCCTCAATCACGTCCAGGTACGGCATTTCCTTCGTCGGGTGGGTGATAATGGAACCGCTGACGTTCTTAGTCCTCTGAGCTCGGGTTATCCTTTCCGCCGTTTCCTCTCGCGATTCCACCACCTGAAGCGAAATCAGGTTACCTGCTTCTTTCGTAGCCTGGCTCATTCCGGAGATCAATTTTTGAAAAAACCCGGTCGAAAAGAACAGGTTATCGACCTTTACCGGGATCAAAAGACCAAGGTTGCTTGGCTTGCCATCTACCAGGGCACGTGCCGCCGCGGTTGGATGGTAGCCAAGTTTCTTGGCAGCCTGAATTACGGTTTCTTTGGTTTCCGGACTTATAGTGGGTTTATTGTTAAGGGCCATTGAGGCAGTCGAAGTCGCTACTCCGGCTTGGTTGGCTACGTCCTTGATTGTGACGTTATTTTGGCCGGAGTTTTTGTCGTTCATTGCTAAAACCTCGGTTGTATTCATTACTTGAAACGTTTCAAACGCATTATAACAAAACTAACTATCTCCGTCAACTAAAGGTATATATTTATATGCACTCGTTATATTCATCAACTCGACGGACGCTCATCCGAAAACGCTCAGGAGTTTTCAGCTATTATTGGTAAAGTATTCAACCCTTGCCAGCTTTTCGAAGCACCCGGGATTTGCCGAAACTAACGTGACGTACGTTGATGTAATTAGTTAGTTTCCTGTAGATGTTGACGCCCTTTAGCGGTTCGATTTGTTCTTTGGTTGACCTTATAATGTGGTCAACATGGACTTTTTATCCGAACGAATTAAAGGTTTTCTTGGCTACCTGGCAGGTGGGTCCGGTCTGTATCTCATCTGGCTCGTTCTTTTTAAAGAGCTCCGACTTATTGTTCTCGTAGGCGGCGTGTTCGTCACTGCTTTTGCTCTTTTTTTGTTCCGGCGGTTCGACCTGGATATAGATTTGCCGCTTGAGTCCCTGCTTCGGCCACTGACCTGGATGCGGTTTTTTTCTCTACTGTCTTTTGAGATGCTTAAATCCACCGCCAGGACATGCTATCTAATCTTAACCGGGGGTGTAGAGGGCAGGATTGTTGCCTACACCACTGACCTCAAGACCGGTTCTACCAGGCTCTTTCTGTTGAATGCTATAACCTTAACCCCTATTACGATAGGAATACTTTCGGAAGATAATCTCATTTACATCCACCACATTGGTCTTGAAAGCCAGGAAGATTACGAAAAGATGGTCGATAAAATCCGGACCAATTTTGAAGAACCGCTAAAGGAATTTCAGGATTAATCGACTATGGTGAGGGTTTCCATAGAAGTCATAGTGGGAATTAGCCTGACTTTTACGTTATTCAGGCTCTTCTATGGACCCGACGTATTGGATCGGTTGCTTGGTTACAGCTCAGTTACTGCCAAGATAGTTATTTTGCTCGCCGTTGAAGGGGTTCTTGGTGGCAGAGAGGTTTTCATAAATTTGGCCCTGATTTACGCTATACTGAGTTTTATTGGAATCGTGGTAATTGCGAGGTACATAGAGAGGGAAGTATGAACGTCTTTTCGCTCGTACTGATTTATACCGGTCTGCTTGCAACCTTGATTGGTTCTTACGGTATCGCGAAACTGGGTGATATCTATTCTCGCCTGCAGGCTAGCGGTGCTTCGGATACGGTGGGGGTAATACTAGTTCTGCTTGGCTTTCTGGTGCGGGACGGTTTCCGGTTTTCGGATTCCTTTCTTGCACTTTTAATACTGTTCTTTTTCGTGACCGGTCCAATCATAACGCATTCAATCGGTAAGACAGCCTTCCTCTCCAACGTTGAGCCGGCGAAGACGCCGGACAGAACCGAGGAGGATTAACAGTGCTGGTTGGGTTTACCCTGCTTCTTCTCGGCCTTGCCGTTGCCGTATTGGTCCAGGAAAGGCTATTGAATGCAGTGATATTGCTCGGGGTCTTCAGCCTGGTAAGTTCCGCGGTCTATTTTCTGGTAGGTGCACCGGACCTTGCAGTTACGGAGGGTGCAATTGGTGTTGCCTTTGTAACTTTCATATACGTCCTTGCTCTGAGCGATCAGGGTAAACTGCACGTGATAGCGGAAGAGGTCCCTCCGTTTCTGTACCAGGAAAAGGGAAAATTACGGGGTGCGGAACTGGAAATACTGCGAGAATTTGCAGAAGATTCCAACCTGGACCTGGAGGTTGAGTTCGTGACGCCGGAAGAGCTTGCTTCAAAGCTCGGTGGCAGGCGAGCCGATCTGGTGGCCGGGGCTTACTTCTCGGGCTACCTGTCGGGAGAGGAGTTGAGGGATACGGTTAGCTTCAACGAGGCTCGCTTAACAAGAGTTGATCTATCCGGGGAAGAGGGGAATAAGGTTGGGGTCCTGCCGGAAACCTCTTTCGTCGAGAACCAGCTTGAATCCTCTAGAGACGCTGAAGGGTCCAGGGATGTAAAAAAGGGCGATCTGGTCCAGTTTGAGTCGCTGGACGAGCTGGTTGAGGCCTACAACGAAGGGGAGATATCAGGTTTTTTTGCCGATTCCGGAAGGGTTTCTAATGCCCTGTACAGGATAAATACTCCGCTGAGGGAGCGGAGTGAAACCGTTTCTGCCGGTGAAATTGGGTATTGTTTTGCCGTTTCTTCCGATGACGAGGAACTACTTGACCGTTTGAATGATTACCTCAAGAACTTAAAAAGAAAAGGCGACGTCGACGAATTACTGGAGAGATATTTTCGGTGATTTCCATGCAAAGGCCGCGATTGTCGCTAAAGAAAGTTTTCGTGATTGGACTCGTTTCAACCTTTGGGGGCCTTACGATCGCTGCAATAATTCTCGGAAAGGATCCGGAAGGGTTGAGAATTGGTCAACTTTACCTGGAAAAAGGATTAGAGCTGGGTAACGTATCCAACGCCGTATTCGGAGTATACGGGATATTCCGTTTTTACGACACGTTGTTTGAGCTGATGATATTTTCCATGGCCGTACTCGGGATTACCGTTTTTTCGGACCTGGAAGCATCCAAAAGCTCGGAGTCGGAAAAGCTGGTCGAATCCCACGTAGTTACGGCATCGGCCTCCTTCCTTTACCCTATCGTAGCAGTTTTTGGCTTCTACCTGGCCTTTAGTGCCCATCTGGGTCCCGGGGGAGGCTTTGCAGCTGGAGTAATTGGGGGGAGCGGGGTACTTTTGCTGGCGCTTTCAAAAGGAGCGGGAGAGATTGGGAGGAGGTTTCAAGAGAACGAGATGAAACGGGTTGAGTACATGGCACTGATTTTTGCCCTTGGAATAGCCGTATTTGGAGGGCTGTATCCGGACGGAGTTTACGGGGGTTTGTCCGGGTTGGGGGTTATAATAGGGGTGAATATTGCGATAGGAATGAAAGTTTTTATCGGCACGTGGGCCATTTTACACTTCTTCGTCAAGCATCGGGGGGAAGTATGAGCGATTTGACGGCCGCAATTTCGATAATTACTGTTGTAGTTGGCTCAACTGGGCTGATACTGAAGAAGAACTTGTTGATGAAATTACTGAGCCTGAGCATAGTAAATACCGCCACCATTTTATTCTTCGTACTCGTAGTTTATACTCCGGGAGACCGGGCACCTATAGCTCCTATAGGAGCGAGTCCCGGGTTTCAATACGCCGACCCCCTGCCTCAGGCCCTAGTTCTTACTTCTATAGTTATTAATTTTGGAGTGCTGGCCCTATCCCTGCTCTTCACGATGGTTCTGGTTAAACGCTACCATACGCTTGACGTTGAAAAGATAGAAGAGCTGGCAAGGAAAGAATTTGAGTCCGAGGGTAGCTACTAACTTCGTTGCTGCGGTGCAAATCGAAGGTTATCTTTTAAGCACCGGGACCTACCCCACCGAAATAGTATAAACAAGCTCCGCTTTGTAGTCCCCTGACTTATAGTCCTCGTCGTACTGTACCTTGTAGTCGACGCCGAACTTGTGTTCTCCCGGTCCCCCTTTGGCTATGGTGGTAGGTGAAGTACTTACCTGTTTGAAGTTTCCTCTACCTCTTACCGAGAGATCGGTAACTGGCTTCTTAAAATTACCTTTATCGCTTTCCCCCATGTACTTGCTTTCGGCTTCTACCTTTACTTCCCAGTCCACGTTACTTGAGGCTACCAGTTCCACGGCGTTTGACTTCTTTATGTAACCTCGTTTTATGTCCGCTTTGTCCGGCTCTGGAACGTTAAAGACGCTTTCGACGCTTCTGGAAGAAGAATCAGAGGATAAAGTATTGGAACTTATGGAAAGCGACTGCTGTGCGTTTATCGTCCAGCCAACCGTGACGGTGGCTGAATCATCAGCGGCGAGACCAACTGTACTAAAAGCTAAAACTAGTAAAGCTATAACCGATATGGTAGTAAGAGACTTGTTCATGTCCTTCGGCAGCCCGGCTGCCCTTCCTATTAAAAGGAGTAGGGCCCGTAACTTTGTGCGCCCACCTTTCGGTGGGGTTACCCTTCTCGGGACCTTTCCGGCACCTCCGAGTTTGCTTTCAAGGATCAGTTATAATTGTTTCCCTTTGCTTCTATTATATATTATACCTAAGGTGATGGGATTTTAGACACCCGGTTTGGG
>CAZDMI010000038.1:0-11036 GCA_964506635.1 uncultured Thermotogae bacterium | reverse complement strand
CTCTGGGGTTTCCCGGATAAAAAGGAGGATAAAATGACTGAAAGTGAGGTCAGCCACGTCAGAGAGGAGAAGGAGAAGGTAAGCAGACATTATGACCTGAATCCTGAGGTATTCAAATACTTCCTCGACGACAACATGAACTATAGCTGTGCCTATTTCGAGAACGGGGACGAGAACCTGAACGAAGCACAGCAGCAGAAAATGGATTTGATTGCGGAAAAGATCAAACTCGGTCCGGAAGATCATTTGCTGGACGTCGGCTGTGGCTGGGGCAATGCCTTACTTTACTTCAGCGAAAACTACGGCTGCCGGGCTACCGGTCTGACCCTCGCCGAAAACCAGGCAGAGGAAATCCGGAAGAAGGGGGAGGAACGTGGTCTGTCGGATCGGATTTCGGTCGTAGTCGATCACTTCCAGGAGGCCTCCTTGACCAGGGAGAATTTCGATAAAATTATTTTCATCGGCTCGATTATTCATATCGAAGACCGTGCTGGTGCGGCCAAACTGACGCACGAATTATTAAAACAAAACGGCAGGGCCCTCATATCGGAGACTTATCTCCCCCACAGAAACGCCGCCGGAGATAACAGGGCCTCCAGTTTTATCGCCGAGGACGTTTTCGGTTACGGGAACCTGATTACCGCGGGCCAGGAGATCGGGTTCCTGGAAGAAGCGGGCTTCGAGATCCTTGGCCTGGAAAACATTACGGACCACTACGTCAGGACGATAGATATCTGGCTTGACAGGATCAAAGACCGTAAGGAGAAAATAGAGGAAGCTATACCCGGTGAATCGAAAAAACTGCGGACTTATCTAACGCTCGCCAGAAGAGCACTCAAAAGGCGGACTTCTCTACAGCAGCAAATTCTGGTCCGGAAACTTTCCGACTAAAATTACTCTGAGCTGTTATGTCAGCACTTCTAACCGGAATAACCGCATATATAGTTGCCGGGGTGAGCAGTCTGATCTTTCCTCGCCGCCGTTTCTGGATCAGCCTGCTCGGCTGGGCCGGTGGGTTCGGCGCCCTGATGGTAGGTATATGGACCTTCCATAAGTCCGGCACTAAGGTATTTAACCTCGGCAAATGGGGAAAACTTGGGGTAGAATTCAAGCTGGACGAGACTACCCTGCTATTCGCCGGACTCGTCGTACTCCTCAACCTATTTACACTTCTATACCTTCAGAACACTAAAAAGGGAACTTTTTACGCTCTATACAATTTCCTCCTGGTCTCCACGTACTCGATGGCTTTCTCCCACGACCTTTTCAATATATACGTGACTATCGAGTTTATGTCGCTTGTCGCCATTCTATTAATCGGGTACGGGAGGAAGGCCTACCAAATATACGCCGGAATCAAGTACTTGCTGGTCTCCTCGCTGGCAATGAGCCTCTACCTGATCGGACTGGGGTTGGTCTATCGTGGAGGTGGCCACCTAAGTATATCCGAGCTAAGCCGGGCCCTTGAAGGGAAACCCGAATTTACGCTTTCACTTGGACTTGGTTTAATGGTTGCCGGCCTTGCCGTCAAAAGCGGTATTATGCTATTCAGCATGTGGCTTCCCGATGCCCACGCGTATAGCGGTACCGTGGTATCCGCACTTTTGTCGGGCCTGGCAATCAAATCCGGCCTTATCGGAGTTATTAGACTTGCGGAGCTCGTTAGCTGGAACACTCTATGGTTACTTTTCGGTAGCATGACAGGGATAACTGGCGGTATCTTTGCCTTGCTCAGCCGGAGACCAAAGAGGATCCTTGCCTACAGCACAATTTCCCAGATTGGCTACGTCCTGCTCGGTATCGGTGCGGGAACGTCAGCCGGGGTTCTGGCTGCGGCCCTGAATATTTTCTTCCACGGCCTATTTAAGAGCCTGCTCTTCCTATCGGTTGGCCACGCCGGCGTGGGGAGTAAAGACGTCTTTTCCGACGAATCTTTTTCCGTCCCCACCGAAAGCGTCGTCGGATTGTCCGTGGGAACGGTATCCATTCTCGCGATTCCACCTTTTAGCAAGTACTTTAGCAAGGCCTTTTTGATCGAACAATCCACGCAGGGATGGATTTTCGGGGTCATGCTGTTAATCGGTCTGGGGACTGCAGCCTACATCGCAAAGCTGGATTGGGCGTTGCTAATTAAATCCCGCTGGGCACCGCTAAGTAGCGGAGGCTGGTCACTCATCGCTTACTCCTTCTTCGTCGGAGTTTCTGGACTCGTGGCCTGGGGAGTTCTCGGCAGTCACGAAACCCTGAATTTACTGACGCTCCGCCACATTGCCCTTTACCTCTCTCTTCCACTAGCTGGCCTTCTCGTGCTTCTCCTCTTTAGAAATAAATTAACAAAAGTCAAGTCACCCAGGTTCCCGTTCAATCTCGACAATGCCCTTGTGTCGGTTTTCACCGGCTTTCTATTCATCGAACTCGTCTTAGTCGTTTTCGGCCTTTAAAGTCTCCGGGGTCGCTTGTTCGCTTCTCCATCAGCGCAAAAATAAAAAAGAGGTGCAGTGAAAAAACTGCACCCCTGGGTTCTTAATTCGGACCAAATATCTATTCTGAATTATTTATTCTGGATGAATTTCGACACGTACGGGCTCACTCCGGGCTCGCCTCTCCTGTAGTGCCCCGAAGGCTCGCCGGTAAGAATTTCCTCGAACCAGGCCTCGTGCTCCGTTTCCTCGTGCAGTATTGCTGCTGCGAGTTCGTAAGTCCGGGCATCTTTACCCTGAGTATAATTGCAAATATCCGTGTACACACCTACCGCACAGCGTTCCGCGTCCAGCAGAACTTCCAGCAGGTTTTCCGTCGTCTCCTCGTCCGGCAGCCTCGCGTCCATGCATGCCGCCCGGTCGGCGAATTCCGTTATATCATTCGGCAGAGTTCCACCCAGCTCGTAAATCCTCGGAGTCAGTGCCTCAAAGTGGTTCCTATCTTCTAGCCTCGCGTCTTCTATGATCTCTTTGATTGATTCACCTTCAAGTCCGACCGCATGAGTTCTGAGGTTCGTGTAATAATAATACGTCGTGAACTCGGCGGCAGCTGCGTCAATGAGTTTATTCTTCAATTCATCGACATCTATGCCAGCCTCTTCGATTAATTCTACGTTCCTTTTTGCCATTTTTACCTCCCTCTTTAAATGGGATTTTTCTAACTAACAAAATAATTATATAAAAATGAATTTAAATTACAAGTTAATTTGCTTTAAAATTTAGGTAGGAAAGCACAAAGAGACAAAATATGAGAAGCTCATGAAATAAAAAAATCCCCGGATAGCTTTCCGGGGTATTGCCCGGGTTCGACGTCCGGGCGGACGGAACTAACCTAATTTAAAAGTTACTGTAACACAAAAGTGGTATCACAATGCAAAAATCGACCAATTAATCAGGACGGGATACCGTAAGTTTCGTCCTCGAGGTCGATCATATAAACCCGTTCTTCCTGGGGTAGGTCCTCTAGGGATTTGACCTCTTCGGGCGCGAGATCGAAGTCGAATATTTCCAGGTTTTCCTCGATATGTTCCAGCGTGCTTGACTTCGGTATCGTAACTACGCCTTTCCCTACTTCCCAGCGCAGGACGATTTGAGCCGGAGTTTTGTCGTACTTATTGGCTAGCTCGCGTACCGGATCTTCCTCCAGGACCTTCGTCCGCGCCAGCGGTGCCGACGCCGTAAGTTGAATTCCGTTCTCCCTGCAGTATTCCAGAAGCTCTTCATCGTGGTACAGGGGATGGAACTCCACCTGGTTTACGGATACAGGCAATTCCGATATCTTTTGAAATATTCTCAATTGGTAGTAACTAAAATTGCTAACCCCTATGCTTTTCACCTTGCCCTGCTCGTGCAGTTTCTCGAAAGCTGCTATTGTCTCCCGAATCGAGATTGTCGGATTGGGCCAGTGCACAAGATAAAGGTCCAGGTAAGAGGTACCCAGTTTTTCCAGAGAAGCTTCACACGATCTCAAAACGTCCTCGTAGTGCAGGTTGCTTGGCAGAACCTTGGAGGTAAGAAACAAGTCCTCCCTGTCGTAATCCTCAAGGACCTTTCCTACTTCCTCCTCGTTATGGTAACCTTCAGCAGTATCTATATGGTTGTAGCCGAGTTCCAGAGCTTTCCTGACGGATTGCCGGGCTTCCTTTCCACCCAGGTTCCACGTACCAAATCCCAGGATCGGCATCGATTTTCCTGACTTCAATTCGACTTCGGTTATCTCGGACATAAAAATCACCTCGTCCATAGTTTTCTTAATTATACCGAACTGCTTTGTCGAGTCACCTCGCCGTTTCCGGCGGTCCTAGTACTATAAACCACCGTGGCCCTCCGGTTAGTCCTCCCAGCCGTTAAAATGGACGACTTTTTCGGCCGGTCTTTTCGGGACGTGTAGAGTTCCGCCTTCATCCAACCAGTAGTCAATCTCGTCCCGACCTTCCTCAACTTCGATTTCCTGGTCCGGGTAGCCGATCGCAACGGCAAGGTCAAGCTTTCTACTATCCGGGATACCCAGGATATCTTCCAGAGGTTCTTTGTTCAGCGCCCCCAGCAGGCAGGTTCCAAGCCCCTTACCCGTCGCACCGAGACAGATATTTCCGGCTGCCAGCCCGGCATCATGGTTTCCCGTAACGGGCTCGATCTCCCCGTTTATCAACAGGAATATATAGGCTCTTGGCCTCTCCTCGAAATCCGGCTCCCAGTCGACTGCGCCGGCCCAGTTCGTGTGGTCAAATACCTCCTGCTCCAGCTCGGGCTGATCCACCACGAGAAATTCTATCGGCTGCTTGTTCATGCCGCTGGGTGCAAGGCGTCCAAAGTCCGCCAGCTCTTCCAGTTCTTCTCGATTAACTCTCCTGTTTTTAAACTTCCTTACGCTCCTCCGGGAAAGTATGGCTTTCGCAAGGTCCATCGCTAAAAAACCTCCTGTATTATGTAAAGGGGTAATATAGACAACATTGAAGTTGTTGGAGTAAGAGTAAATAGTCCAGTTCCTGAAAGAAAATGAGCCCAGGGAACTACTAAACTCTTTCCTCCGAGCCCGACGTTTCCATGAACTGATCCAGAAATACGATCGAGTACTCGCCGGTCCTGAATTCCTTCTGCCGGATCAAGTCGAGGTGTAGATCGACGTTCGTTTTAACGCCCTCTATATCGAACCTGCGCAGGGCAGAAACTGCCTTCGTCAGGACGTCGTACCTTCTATCCGCAGTCACGATTAGTTTACCGAGCAGGGAGTCGTAGTAGGGCAAAACCTCCGCCCCGTCGGAAATCCAGGTATCGAACCTAACGCCGTGCCCACCCGGCAGCTGATTGAGCCTGATTTGCCCGGCCGAGGGCATGAAGTCCCTATCAGGGTCCTCGGCGTTTATTCTGAATTCAATTGCGTGGCCCTTCAGGTCGGAATAACGTTCCGGGTCCATTTCCTCGCCTTCGGCGAGCTTGATCTGATCCTTCACCAGATTGACACCGGATATTTCCTCCGAAACCGGGTGCTCCACCTGTATCCTCGCGTTGAGTTCCATGAAGTAGAAGTTTTCGTCCCGGTCTACCAGAAATTCCACGGTTCCCAGGCTCCGGTAATCGAACTCCCTTGCTATGGCGAGAGCGGCGTTTCTCAACTCGTCCCTCGTCTCCTCGGATATACCGGGAGCGGGGGCTTCTTCGATTATTTTCTGGTGCCTCCTCTGGGTCGAACATTCCCTTTCACCGACGTGCTGGTAGTTGCCGTGTTCGTCGGCTATGACTTGAACTTCTACGTGTTTTGGCTCTTCGAGGTACTTTTCGAGGTAAAGATCTCCCCTGCCAAACGATATTTCGGCCTCCTTGCTACTGGCTTTGAACCCTTCGAGCAACTCTTCTTCGTTCCTCGCGAGCCGCATTCCTCGGCCACCTCCGCCAAAAGCGGCTTTCAAAATTAGGGGATAGGACAGCTCCCGTGCCTTCTCCTTTAACTCGTCCTCGTCGGTAATTGCTTCTTCGGTCCCGGGCAGGGTATCTACACCGGCACTTTTTGCCGCCTCTTTCGACTTCAGCTTGTCGCCAGCTCGCTCCAGAATGGTGGAAGTCGGCCCGATAAACTTGATGTCATGGCCTTCGCAGACTTCGGCAAAGTGGTCGTTTTCCGAGAGAAAACCGTAACCGGGGTGAATTGCGTCAGCACCGCTGATATCGGCAGCCCCGACAATAGTAGGTACGTTCAGGTAGCTTTCTTCCGGTTCTTTCGGCCCAATGCAGTAGGCCTCGTCCGCCAGCTTGACGTGAAGCTGATCCCTATCCGGTTCGGAGTAAACGGCGACGGTACTCATCCCCAGTTCACGCGCCGCCTCAATGATCCTTAAAGCGATCTCTCCTCTATTGGCAATCAGGATCTTTTCCAATTTAATTTGCCTCTTCCGTGGGGGTCAATGTCAGAAGTTTCTGACCGTACTCGACCGGATCACCGTCATCGGGATGAATCTCAACGACTTCACCGCCAGCATCTGCCTTTACTTCATTCATGACCTTCATCGCTTCAACAATGCAAACGGTATCGCCTTCCTCGACTTCGTCGCCAACCTCGACGTAAGACGGGTCATCCGGTGAGGGACTCCTGTAAAAAGTCCCAACTATAGGGGAAGTAATAAACACGCCTTCTGCCTCTTCCGGCTCCCCTTGCTCCTTGTCAACCGCTTCCTCTTCCTCGACTTTTCCAGCTTTCTCTTCTTCGGACTGAACCACTCTATGGGGTGGGTTTTCCCCTTTGGCGTGCTGTACCGAACCTCCGGATTCCTTTTTTAAAGTAACCTCGTAATCATCCTGACTGACACTGATTTCGGTCAAACCCGAATTCTCAAAGAGCTCGATAAGGTCTTCCATCTGTTTTAAGTTAAGATCCATTGGTACCATTCCCGATTGAGCAAAGGATAGGTATACTTGGTTTATCTTTCAACGCGGCCAGTACTTCTTCGGTTTAAGCAGGAAGGTTGTCCGTTGCAATAATAAATTCCCGAATCTATAATTTTCAACAAGCTTAGACGGTAACAATAAGTATTTCAAAAGGATTTTCGAACTGTACCGGCAACTAAGATAGCTTTCAAAAGCCGGCACAGTTTTTAACTGGCCCCACTTTAAACACGAGGGAGGAAGATGAAAAAAATTATTCCCCGTCAGGACTATTTTTCAGCGACATATATATTTTTCCTTTTCGTATTAATTTTATCCCTATCACCGCTTTTGGCGATGGGAGAGACGGCAAGTATCGAATACAACATTAAAGGTCGACTCAACCAGGAACGCCACGTAATTGACGGTAAAGAAGTGATAGAGTTCACCAACCCCCTGGATGAAGCGACGGACGAAGTCGTTCTGAAACTGAAAGCCAACCTGCAGAAGGAGCCAAATCCGTACCTGAGCGAGGTCAACCTGGACGGTTCCTATCCGGGAGGGTTCGACCCCGGATGGACCAAAATAGAATCAATCAACGGAGCGGACGGCAACGGGTTAAACTACGAAATGGAAAGCCTGCCCCCAACGAACCAGACCTATTCCCTGGAAAATACCGCAGTCAGGGTCCAGTTGAGCCAGCCGCTCCAGCCCGGGGAGAAAACAAGCATAACGGTAAAGTTCTCAACAAAATTTCCAGTAAAGAGCGTCGGGGACGAGGAGTTTTACCGGGACGTCTATTCCTGGCGCTTTGGCTGGAACCCCACCCTTGCACCTGCCGAATGGTGGAAGGGTTACAATAGGCAGGTATACAGCCAGATAGTTATGCAGGAGGCCGACTACGAGGTCGAATTAAACGTACCGGACGACTTCGTCGTCGGAGGGAACGTCGTATCACGATCGGGCAAGGGAAACGCCGGGAACAGAAAGTCCATAAAGCTAAAACTGCCTTCCGCTCGTTCTTTCCCCCTGACGATGAGTCAGGATTACCAGAACTACCGGGAAACTTTCGAGAACTACTCGATTAGAGTACTGCATCGACCGGGTTACGAGGAAGAAGCTCGGCTGCTTGCCTCTTACGGGAACGAAATACTGAACTACTATTCCGAGAAGTTCGGGAGTTACGGACGGAAACAGCTAACTTTTGCTCAGAGCCCGAGAAGCGGTTACTTCGGCATGGCAGCGGATGGGTTGATAGTCTTAGGGGATTCTTTCTTTGCGGAAAAGGACCTGGCACTATCCACCATTGCAAACAGGCAATCGGAGTACTTGATTGCCCACGAGGTGGCGCACCAGTGGTTCGGGATAGGGGTAGGGGCTGACCTTCACTCTCAGAACTGGATCAGCGAGGCTTTTTCCGAGTTCCTGGCACTGAGCTATTTTCACCACAAGTACTCGGCGGAAGGGCCAAACCTGTATAAATTCGAGCGGAACGGTTTACTAAGGAACTCGATTGAATCCCAGCTTGGTTTCACCAACTTGAGGAAACATACCTTCGAGCTCCCTTACATCGCCAACTTCCAGAAGGGTTTCGACGAGGCAGTCGTCAAGCCGCGCCAGGACGTAAAGTACGCCAATGCCACTCGGACGAGAATCTACAAGAAAGGATATTTAATCCTGCGCACACTGGAAGGAGCAATAGGCGAAGGAGAAATGAACGACTTCGTCAAAACGATTTACAGGAGATACGGAAATTCGGTGACGGACGTGGCGGAACTGGCCCGGGAAGCCAGAAAAATAACGGGAGATAAGGTTCCGGATAACTTCTTCCAGGAATGGTTATCTTCCTCCGGCTACGTCAACTACGGGATCAGCAACCTCGAAACCGAGAAAAAATCGGACGACAGTTATCTGAGCAAAGTAACGCTGACAAAATCCGGATCCCTAGTTGCCCCCGTAGAACTCAGAGTCACGTTTAGCTCCGGGAAAACCGTCAAAAAGACTCTCAAGTTAGAATCGGAGAGCAAAATTGTCGAGTTCGAGAAACCGACCAGTGCCACCAAGGCAACGGTCGACCCGAACAGCGAGGTAATGGACACGAACCGGTTAAACAACCACTACCCGCGAAAAGTAGAGGTGTCTTTCGGAAAAAATAGACTGCCTCTCGACGCTTACTTTATCATGATCGGTCCGGGGACCATCACCGGCAGGACCCCGAATAGGTACGCCTGGTCTATTGGGCCCGGAGTCGTTCAGGGAAGGTTGAACCTGGGTAGAAACCTGTCGCTATCGGGAGGGGCTACATTAACCGGCCAGAAAATTACGGATCTGGACCTCAACGGTTGGGTCGGCGCCGATATTGACCTCTGGTCATCGCCTAAGATTGGCCGAGCGGGCAAGTACATGATCCAGGACAGGTCACTGAAACTGAGATTTGAGAGGGTGACCGGTAAAGACGACAGTACCTATAACCTATTTGGAATTGGCGGGAGTCTATCTCAGAAAGTGACCGCGAACCGCCAGCTCGATTTTCAATCAACCCTGTCTCTCGGCGGTTCAGCTAAATTTAGCGTCAGCGGACGGGAAACCGAGAGGTTATTCCCCGGTACTTACCTAAACTTCTCCACGAATATCGGCTTCAGTCCGGGCGAACTACCAAGTCTACTCAAGTTTGATTTACCAGAGCTAAAAAGCTATGGACGGGTTCCGGAAGGTGGATCCGGCATCGCTGACTGGAAAAGGTACCAGTATCCGGGAAACTACAAGTTGTTTTCCCGCGTATCCTTCGGTTTTCCAGTTGCCTCGAACGAAAGATATTATCTCGGCAGTCTGGCACTCGTGACGGATATCAGGCAGAGTTTTTTCCTTTCTGCCGGGGATACCTGGGATAAACTGAACGAAATCGGTATCAAAAACTTCAAGTACGAAGGAGGAACCGAGGTATCCATCAGCGGAAAAACCCTTGGCGGCCTGATCCCCTTTGATTTGGCCGTTGGCTATGCTTATCATGGTCAAGATAAAGGAAGGCCTTACTTCAATTTTTCACTTGGTTTTTAGGAGGAGCAATGGAAGTTTCCTATCGCTGGCTTGCCGATTTTTTGGATTTGGAAGTGTCATATGAAGCAGTAGAAGAGTACGCCGAGCGCCTGACTCAGGCGGGAGCAGAGGTTGAAAACGTCGAGAGAATTGAAGCACCTTCACGCTTAATCGTAGGAGAGGTAACCGACCTCGAACCACATCCCGACGCCGACAACTTGTTTCTGGCAGAAATAAAGGACGGTCAATCAAAAGTTCCGACTATAACGGGGGCGGACAACCTGGAGGTCGGAGCACTAGTTCCGTTAATCAAGGCTCCCGGCAAATTACCGGACGGGACGAAGATCGAATCTCAAAGTTTTCGGGGCGAGGAATCACGGGGGATGTTGTGCTCGAAGGAAGAACTCGGCCTCGAGGAAAAATCACAGGGGATATGGATACTTGATGAGTTCGATTTTTCCGCCGGGGACGACTTGAACCACGAACTTGAGTTTGACGATTACGTATTGAGTTTCGAAATTACCTCAAATCGCCCCGACTTGTTGAGCGTAATCGGTATAGCGAGAGAGCTATCCGTGCTGACCGGGAAGGAGTTATCTCCTCCAGAGCCTACGTTCAACTCCGATACCTCGGCGCCGGTCGAGATCGAAATCGAGGACCCCTCGGATACCCCACGTTACACGGCACGAGCGCTTTCCGACGTAAAAGTTGGAGCTTCACCCTTAAGAATTCAGCACAGGCTGGCGAAGGTGGGGTTGAGGCCGAAGAACAACGTAGTTGACGCTACGAACTACGCGATGATTGAACTCGGACACCCGCTTCACCCGTTCGACCTGGACAGGATAAACGGGGATACTATAAGGATTCGCCGGGCCAGGGACGGAGAACGGTTAACGACTCTGGACGGGGAGCAACGCCAGCTGGGGCAAGAAAACCTTGTGATTGCTGACGAGGCGAACCCGATAGCCCTGGCCGGAATCATGGGCGGTCAAGCTAGCGAGGTGACACCTTACAGTTCTAACATACTGCTCGAGGGTGCCTGCTTCAACCAGGCACGGATCAGGAAATCAGCCCAGTTTCTCGGAACCACGACGGACGCTTCAAGAAGGTTCGAAAAGGGTATGGACCCCGGGGCGACAGTACGGGCCATAAACAGGGTGA
>CAZDMI010000037.1:0-11210 GCA_964506635.1 uncultured Thermotogae bacterium | reverse complement strand
ACTTTTTTCAGATCCGAGCCCGACTTGAAATTTTCAACTGGATAAGTTAGCTTATGTTTAAGATGTCAAATTTTAAACCTGTAAATTTCACTTTTTCCGGCTCAGAAGCAGGCCATCATCATCGGGGATGTTCCGGGCATCTCCATTCTCTCACCTAACCACTTCACAACTTCACTTTAGTTCAATCAACAACATTTTAACGAAAACCAGGATTCATAAGTTATCCTGGTAACTTTGAATTTATCTCGAGCCGGAGGTAGCTATGAACGTCAACCTGATTGGTCAATCGAAAAAACTGTCTTCTGTCGCAAGTAAACTGAGGCAGAACTTCGAGCTCTGGAACTATCGCGAAGTACTTTTACCCGCAATAGAAGAATCAAAGTCCGAACTGGACAAAGGTACGAAGTTCTCCGACGGAGATAATTTCTATCTGATTAAGCCAGACATCACGTCGCAGATCCTGACCAAATTGGAAAGCGGAAGGGAATACAAGCTCTTTTACCTGTCAGAAGTCCTGAACGGGGGAACCAGCGGCGACTGGCAATTCGGGGTGGAATACGTCGGCGGCGATAACCGGTTTATGATCGCGGAAGTACTGAACGGAATCATTACTGCTCTCGAATCCCTCGGAATTCGTGAATTCTTCGTCGATATAGGCAGCAGAAAAGTCTGGGAGGAAGTCACGGAGGAAATACCCACTTCAAAAGAAAAAGTATTCCGGGCTCTTTACCATAGAAGCTTTGACATGATTGATGAGGCCGATTTACCGGAGGAGAAGAGAGAAGAAATCTGGCAGTTATTCAACTACAGAGGTCAGCGCTGCGAATACGAAAAATTAAATTCGATTCTTGAAACCGTGGACGACGAAAGGCTTTTTGCTGATTTCGGAACGGTAAGAGGTCTTCCTTATTACGACGACCTTACTTTTGAAATTTATTCACCTAAAGTCGGTTCTCCGCTCGGCGGCGGAGGCGAGTACGGTTTCGAGAGCGAAAACTCCTGCGGTTTTGCATTTCACCTGACCAACCTACTGGAAATCTACGAGGGAAACGGGGAAGAAGAGCGGCGGGAGGTCTCGGGCAATTCGAAGGAAGAATTCCGGCGAGCAAGAAAGCTAGTCGAGGACGGGATACCGGTGGAGGTGGGGCCATGAAGATAGTTTTACCGAGGGGGCGAATGATGGACAATTCGGTCGAGTTGCTGCGCCAGGCAGTGCCCGATATAAAAATTGAAGACAACAGGAAGTTAATATACGAAAACGGGGAACACGATCTCCTGCTGGCAAAACCGACTGACGTTCCCGTTTACGTCGAAGAGGGTGCGGATATGGGTATAACGGGCAAGGACGTAGTCCGGGAAACCGATCCGGACGTCTTTATTCCGATTTCCTTGCCTTTTGGCCAGTGCAGGTTGAGCGTCGGTCGACTGCAGAACGATCAAACTTCACCGGAAGAGATGGAAGGCTACCGGGTTGCAACTGAGTACCCAAATATTACCGAACGCTATTTCGAGTCGCTGGGCACCTCAATTGAAATAATCGAGGTCAGCGGATCGACGGAGCTCGCGCCGAGAGCCGGGATGGCTGATGCCCTCGTCGATATAGTTCAAACCGGTAACACGCTGGCCGCAAACGGGCTCGAGGAAGCGTCTACCATCATGGAAAGCTCGGCCCTTCTCCTGGTCAACAGAATCGCACAGAAAACGAAGTTCGATAGAATCAACAAAACCGTGTTTTCAATCAGGGAAGTGATCGAAGATGAAACTGAAAAAGTACGTGAATGAGATACTTACGGAGGTCCGATCCGAAGGGGTAAAAGCAGTCAGGAAATATTCGGAAAAGTTTGACGACTTTTCTGGTCCGCTGAAGCTGAACCAGGAGGACCGCGATGTCAGTTCGGAAATTCCGGACGAAGACAAGCAAGCCATAAAGAAGATTATGGATCGGGTGGAAAATCTACACGAAAGACAGAACCCGGAGGACGACCTGTTTTTTCAGGAGGGTTCGGTCTACGGCAGGTTCTACAGGCCGGTAGGGAGAGTAGGGATTTACGTTCCGGGCGGCAAGCCGTTACCTTCAAGCTTGATCATGAGCGGGGTTCCGGCGAGGATAGCCGGCGTTGAAGAAATAGTGCTGGCTTCTCCGCCGACCGACGGGGAAATCGATAAATACACTCTTTACACGGCCGGGTTGCTCGGCATTGACGAGGTATATCGGATGGGTGGGGCTCAGGCAGTAGGTGCTCTGGCCTACGGGGCCGGAATGGACTCGGTGGACAAGATCTTTGGTCCCGGCAACAAGTACGTCAACGAGGCCAAAAGGCAGGTATACGGTCAGGTCGGGATAGATGGATTGGCCGGACCTTCCGAAGTCTGCGTTGTGGCTGACGAAACAGCCCGTCGGGAAGAAGTTCTGGCCGACCTGAAATCACAGCTCGAACACGGAGAAGACGCCCGCGCCTGGCTTTTCACTACTTCAAACGAGCTGGGGAAATACTGTAACGAGGAGCGAATTGAAGTGGAGCTAATGTCGGATAAGAAAAGCTGTATGAGTCGCGCCAACGAGATCGCACCGGAGCACCTGGAAATCAATACGGATAAACCGTCAAGCCTGCTCCAGTACGTTAAAAACGCCGGAGCCGTTTACCTCGGCGAGTTCACACCCTCCGCCGCGGCGGACTACTTTCTCGGAACGAACCACGTTCTCCCGACCGGAAAGGCAGCTAGGTTCGACTCCGTCCTGACCGTCAGGGACTTCATGAAGCCCATCAGTTTCGCATGGACCAGCGAAAAAGAGTTCAGGAACAACAGCCAGCTCGGGGAAAGAATGGCGGAGATCGAAGGCATGACGGCACACAAAAACTCTCTGGAGGTGAGAAAGAATGAAAAGGAAGACTGACGAAGTCGAGGTATCTCTGGATTTCGTCAAGGAGGAGGTTCGGATCGAGACCGGGGACGATATACTCGATCACCTGCTGGAGACCCTGTTTTTTTACATGGAAACCCCCGTCAGTATCCAGGCCAGCGGGGACCTGCCACATCACCTCTGGGAGGACACGGGAATTCTAATCGGTAGAGCATTACGGGCCAGTATAGACGAATCCAGCATTACCCGTTACGGTAGCGCCGTAATTCCGATGGACGAGGCCCTGGTTCTCTGTGTGGTTGACGTCTCTCGGCCCCACCTGAATTTCGACTTAAATCCGTCCGAGGAGGAAGACGGTTTTTCTCCGGTCATGGCAAAGCAATTTCTCGCCGGACTGGCCAGAACACTGGAAGGAACCATCCACCTGAAACAGCTGGACGGGGAGAACTCTCACCACGTTATAGAAGCAGGTTTCAAGGCGCTAGGAGTCTCTCTATCGGAGGCTCTGGCGGGTTCGGAGCGGCTCGAGAGTACCAAGGGTGACCTGAGATGATAGCGATAGTGGATCTCGGGGTCGGGAACTTCGCAAACGTCGGAAAGGCAATCGGTGGAACGGTCACCCACGACCCGGACAAAATAGCGGGGGCCGACAGCATAGTCCTGCCTGGAGTAGGAAATTTCGGCGAGGTGGCACGAAAGCTGGAACCCCTGCGAGAAGTACTTTTAGAGAAAATCTCGTCCGGTACTCCCTTTCTCGGTATCTGTCTCGGAACACAGCTGCTTTTTCGCTCCAGCGAGGAGGATGAGGGCAACGGACTCGGCTTGCTCGAGGGTAAGGTGGTAAAGCTTCCCGACGAAGTGGCGCCTCACATAGGCTGGAACCAGGTAAATTTCGAGTCGAGTTTTCCGCTCGCCCGGGGAATCAAGGACGAAAATTACTTTTACTTCGTCCACTCCTACCGGGTTAAGCTGGACAAGGAGGAACAGGTGGCCGCAACTACAGAACTCCGGATGGGCGACGAAGTTAAGAGGTTCCCCTCCGCAGTCAGGATGGAGAACGTTTTCGGGGTCCAGTTTCACCCGGAGAAATCCGGCGAGGCCGGGCTTAAAGTTATGAGAAACTTCAAGGAGCTAACGCTATGAGAATTTATCCCGCGATCGACATCATGGACGGAAAGGCAGTCCGACTGGAGGAAGGTAAAAAAGAAAGGAAGAAGGTCTACGGCCGCCCGCTAGAATTCGCAAAAGAATTTTCCCGCTTTGTCGACGCCGTTCACGTGGTGGATCTGGATGGGGCTTTCGCCGGTGAGCCGAAAAACCTGGGTGTCGTCAGTGAGATGCTTGAAGAGACAGAGCTCAGGGTCCAGCTCGGAGGCGGAATCAGGGGCATGGATACTTTAAGAACGGTTACGGAAATCGGCGTCCGAAACCCGGTAATCGGTACGAAAGCCAGGGACCTGGAATTTTTGAGTAAAGCAACGGACGAGTGCGAAGGTCTGACGGCGAGTCTCGACGCGGGTGAGGAAGGTTTGATGTTAGAAGGCTGGGAAACCGAAACGAAAGTCAGCCCGTCCGAGGCCTTTCAGGAGATGCAAGGATTGGTAGACAGGTTTGTGTTTACTTCCATCAACCGAGACGGGAAGCTCGAGGGAATAGGTGAAGTCGAACGTTTCTGGGAGAAGGAGGAAGCGGAAGTAATTTACGCCGGTGGAGTTACCAGTGCCGCGGACATCGAGAAGTTGGAGGCGAGAGGTTTCGACGGAGCAATCATCGGCAAGGCCCTTTACGAGAGTGAACTCGGGCTCAAAGAGGCGCTGGCCGCTGGAGGTGGACAAGTTGCTGGCTAAAAGAGTAATCGCCGCTCTCGACGTTCGCGAGGGCAGGGTGGTAAAAGGGATTCAATTCAAAGAGATAAGGGATGCGGGGGACCCGGTTGAGCTCGGTAAAAAATACGAGTCCGCCGGGATAGATGAACTAGTATTTCTAGACATTACCGCCTCCCACGAAAAGCGGGATATACTGCTGAACCTGGTAGAAGAAGTGGCTCGAAAGTTATTCATTCCATTTACCGTCGGCGGTGGGGTTCGATCGATCGAGGACGTGAAGAAGCTGGCCCGGAAAGGCGCGGACAAGGTGTTCATTAACACGGCCGCCGTGGAAGACCCTGGATTAATCGAGGACGCCGCGGAAGTGATCGGTAGCGCAAACCTCGTTATCGCAATAGACGGCAAAAGAGAGGGTAAGAACTGGACCGTCTATACTCACGGAGGCAGGAAGGCGCGTGACCTTTCTGTACTGGATTGGGCCCGAAGGGTGGAAGACCTCGGAGCGGGTGAACTGCTGTTGACTTCCATGGATTCCGACGGGACTAAGGACGGCTTTGACCTGGAATTAACTTCCGCGGTGGCAAACGCGGTGGACGTACCTGTTATTGCTTCCGGAGGAGCGGGGGAACCGGCCCACTTCCCGGAAGCCTTTGAATCCGGAGCGACTGCAGGGCTGGCAGCCTCGATCTTCCACTATGGCGAGTACAGCGTGACGGAGGTCAAAGAAGAAATTTACAGGGAGGGTTTCAATGTCAGAAGAACTTGATCGACTCGTAGAATCTGTATCCTGGGACGAGGAAGGGCTGGTACCGGCAATTGCTCAAAGTTCCGGCGGTAACGTCTTGACCCTTGCCTATATGGATAGGGAGGCCCTTCAGCTAACCTTATCTACGGGCTACGGACACTACTACTCCCGGAGCAAAGGGAGGATAAGGAAAAAGGGCGAGGTCAGCGGAAACGTCCAGCGAGTCGAGGAAGTCAGAATTGACTGCGATGGGGACGCGCTCTTACTGGTCGTCGACCAGAAAGGACCCGCCTGTCATACGGGAGAGCACAGCTGTTTTTACCGCAAGCTGGGAGAACCAGAAGTCGAGACGGGAAGTATCGATTACTCCCTGAACGTTCTCAAGGAACTGGAGGAGGTCATCCGGGGCAGGGAAAGGAACCGACCCGAAGGTTCCTACACGGCAAATCTATTCGAGCAGGGGTCGGGAGAGATCGAGAAAAAGGTCGGAGAAGAGGCAATCGAGGTAATCATTTCATCCGGCAGACAAAACCTCCTGGAGGAGTCGGCCGATCTGCTCTATCACCTGCTGGTCCTATTGCGGTACCGTGGAGTCGACCTGAAAAAAGTAATGGGGGCACTGGAGGAGAGGCGTAAATGAAGATAAAAGAAGCAGTTAAAGAATTCTCTTCTTACGATTCGGAGCGGGAAGAACTGGAGGTTAGGCTCGACAAAAACGAGTCCCCGTTTTCGTTTCCCGAGGAGTTGCAGGCTGAGATGCACCGGGTCCTGGAAAGGACGGACCTAAACCGGTACCCGAGACCAAATTCGGAGGAGTTGAGGGGGAAACTGGCGGAATTTCACGGAGTAAAGAAGAGCAACGTCGTGGCTGGAAGCGGGTCAGACCAGCTGATTTCCTACGCCGTCAAACTCTTCTCCGGAAACCACGTAATTATTTCCCCTCCCACCTTTTCCATGTACCGTTTCTATTCGGAGCTGGCGGGCTACAAGGTAAAGGAGGTTCCTCTAACTGATAAATTTGGCCTCGACCTTAGGGGAATCAAGGACCGGCTAGATGGCGCGGCAATCGTTTTTCTCTGTTCGCCCAACAACCCGACCGGGAATAGGTTCGATCGCGAGGCGCTCCTGGAAATTCTCGAGACGGGCAAACCCGTTGTTCTGGACGAGGCCTATACCGAGTTCTCCGGGGAGTCGGAGATCGATCTGATCAGCGAGTTTGACAATCTCATAGTCCTGCGGACTTTCTCGAAGGCTTTCGGGCTAGCTGGTGCCAGGGTGGGCTATGCCATCACCGGGGAGGAAATCGCGAGCCAGCTTCTCCGGGTGAAACCCCCGTACAATTTGAGTTCGACCTCGGCACGGATTGCCGAACTGGCAATGGACAACTACAATTTAATCCAAAAAAGAGTGGATTTTATCGTCGAAGAACGCGAAAAAATCTACGATGAATTCACGGAATTCGCCTATCCGAGCAGAGCCAACTTCCTGCTGATGGATCTCGACGCAGGTGACTACCTCGGTAAAAAGGGAGTCGGGGTTAGAACGTTTTCCGGGGAGTTATCAAATATGATCAGAGTCACAATTGGAACGTATGGAGAAAACGAACGGTTTGTTGAATGTCTCGAAGACTACGTTGAACAGTTCGAACCATCGACAAAAAAACAAATAAATTCTGGTGATAAAAGATGAAGGACCTGACCTGGGTAGTACTTGATATCGACGGCGTCCTGATTGATCCAGGCGAAAGCTACGACCGGGCAGTCAAGTTAACGGGAGAGCTTCTCCTTTCGGAAATTGGCCAAAATGGAACTTTTGAACCGGACACAATCCGGGAGTTCAGAAGGAAAGGCAAGTTTGGCGACGACTACCGGGTCACCGAGGGGCTGGTGCTGGCCCAGCTGACGTCGAATTTTGAGGAGTTTATAAACCAGTTCCCGCGAGGCAAGGACCTGGAATGGATAAGAGAGCAGGTCGGTGAAAAAATCGGCAGGAAAAAAGTAAAAGGACATTTCGACCGTTTCTATTTTGGAGGAGAGGATAAATCGGCCGAAGGTAATTACGAGCCTCTCTGGAAGAGGGAAGAACCGCTCGTAGATACTTCCCTGCTTGATCGCCTTGATGAACGGTTTAAGCTGGGCTACATAACCGGCCGAAGTAGGGAAGAAGTAAAGCTAGCGGAGGAGGTTCTCGAATACGAGTTGAGCCCCGTCGTTACAAGAGACCAGTATCACAAACCCGACCCCAGAGGACTTGCGGAACTCGTGGGAGATGAAACCGGCGTATACGTGGGAGATACCCTGAACGACAGGATTTTCGTGGAGAACTATAACGACAACGGCAACGATTTTTCCTTTATAATGGCCGATCAGGAAAATAGACCGAAAGAAATACTGGAGAGAGTTCTTGAATCGAACGCCTGGCGAACTTAGAAAAAGCGGAGAGAAAATCGTTCAGCTTAAGGCGTAATCAGACGGGTCGAGCCTTCAAGTCCGTTACCACGTGGACGGTTCCTGGTTTTCCCTCGCGAGCTAGCTTGCAGGGACAATCGTGAGGCTTTTTCTCGTCGCTCCGGAAACAACGGTAGGCTTCACGTTTTTCCTCGCCGATGAAAAACAAAAAGGGCTCGTCCGACTCTCTCACGAGGCTCGGTGATATAGTCATTCTCCTTTTAGGAGGCTTGGGCGAGTCGGAAACCATAAGGAATCCGCTACTTTGTGATTTAAGTTGGTCTCCACCGGGAAACAGCGAACCCACGTGCCCGTCCCCTCCGGCACCGAGCACTGGCAGATGGATTTTTCCATCGGAAACTTTACGTAATTCGTTTTCGTACTCGTCCAGAGCGCCCGGAATATCCTCGGCCTCGCCGGGAAACCGGTGAATATTTCTTCTTTCAATTTGACCCTGGTTCAGCAATTCTTCCAGAAAAAGCCCCTGTGCCAGCCCGTAATTGCTTTCGGGAGAATCCGGAGGGACAAGTCTTTCATCCGTCCAGAAGAAGTGAACCCTCTTCCAGTCTTCCTCGCTTAAATTATCGGTGTACTCGGGTATTTTCGAGTAAAACGGCTGAACGGAACGGCCGCCGGGAAGGGAAACGGTTATCTTGTCCTCTTCCTCAAGTAGCCCTTCCAGGGCTCGATAAAAATTTTCTACAGTTTTAACCGCTAATTCCTCGCCGTCCTGGGCTTGAAGTGTTTTGATTTTCTTTCCCATGATAGTTTAACCGGACTTGCTTTTTTCCAGAGCGTGCCAGCCCCCATCCGGTATGAATTCCCTGACTTCGGGGGGAATTTCCCCTGGCTCGTAAATGAACGGTTCGGACGGGTCCAGCCGATCGACGAGCTTCCACTGTTCCTCGATCTCGTCGTAACGGACGAAAGAACGCTGATCACCATTTATCGCCTGCGCCAGCAGGTTTTCATAGGCACTTGGCGTATTCGGCCCGTGATGGCAGGAATGGCAGAATTCCATTCTCGCCGGCTCAGTGCTCATCTTACCCGGTACCTTGGTATTTATTGTGAAATTAATTCCCTGTTTTGGCTGAATATTGATTACCAGAGAGTTCGGCACCAACCTTCCTTCTTCCGAGGGATAGCCGACGTTCGAGTGGTTAAACTGAATATAAATTTGAGAATATTTACGGGCAAGGTTTTTCCCCGAAAGAAGGTAAAAAGGTACGTCTTTCCACCGCCCGTTTTCTATTGCGGCTTTGACAGCTACGAGGGTTTCAGTCTGCGAATCGTCGCTGACACCCGGCTCTCCTCGATAACCTCTGTACTGCCCAACCAGAGAATCCAGTAGCTTTATCTGTTTGAGCACGCGGACCTTCT
The DNA here is from genome assembly GCA_964506635.1 of uncultured Thermotogae bacterium. Taxonomy (GTDB): domain Bacteria; phylum Bipolaricaulota; class Bipolaricaulia; order M55B111; family M55B111; genus JAGXLP01. Next base: position 1,949 of record CAZDMI010000037.1, on the reverse strand, counting down.
CATCCCGGATGGATTTTGCGCTCATGTCTTCCGGATGCGCCATCCCAACCAGCGAGAGCAACTGCAGGAGGTGACTCTGGAAGAAGTCTTCTACCGCGCCGTACCTATCGTAGAACTCTCCCCTGTCGAGCACGCCGAAGTTCTCGCTGGCGATTATCTGTACGTGGTCGACCGACCCCGAAGTGAGCAAGGGGTCAACTATCGAATTGGAAAACCGGAGCACGGAGAGGTTACCGACGAGCTCCTTGTCCAGGTAGTGATCGATCCGGTATATCTTTTCCTCCGGGAAAAGGTCGCCGATACAACCATTGAGCTTCCTGGCGGACTCGAGGTCGTCTCCAAACGGCTTTTCGTAAAGCACTTTGGAGCTTTCCCTGATGAGGTCCTGTTTGGACAGGTTGTCCGTGATTACGCTAAAGTGCTGTGGCAGTGTAGCCAGGTAAAACAGCCTGTGATCACCGCAATCCATTAACTCGTCGCGCAGGTCTTCGTAATCTCCCGGTTCGTAGAAATCGAGCTGGGCAAAACGGACGTTCTTGCGAAATTCTTCCCAGTCCTTCCCCTTCTCTATAGATGTACCAACCTGCTTCAGGTACTCCTCTCTGGAAAGATCCTGCCTCGAAGTACCGATAAGGTCGAATTCTCCGACCTTTCCTTCTTTAAATAGGTCAAAAAGCGAAGGGAACAATTTAGTGCGGGCCAGGTCTCCAGTTCCGCCCAGAATTACGAAAGTAACGTTATCCTTCATTCTTACCTCGCTCGTTTACAGTTGCTCGGGAATGATATATTTTAACTGAATATTTTTACTCTTCTCCCTCTTCAAGTGTATCTATTCCAACCGCCGAATATAAACCACAGGTTCTGGTAGTTCCTGTTGCAAAAGACACTACACCAGCCACCAACAACACGATTTCCACTACCAACCCTATTGCCAGCAAGCCAACAAGCCCCAGGATTCCCACGAGTATCAAAATCAATCCTAACCTATTTCTAATTTTGCTATCCAAACCGCCGACGTTCTTATTCATTTGAACCTCCCTCTTTCCGATGAATTAAGCTGACCATCTTAATAATTTTATTCTAATTAAAATTTATTTCAAATTAAAATCGGGTTTAAAGTTTATTCCATCTAATCCGAACCTTATTCCGAGTTTTTGACTGAAACGACGTAAGCAAATATATTTATTTAAGGCGAACAAAAATTAATTCCGTGATCAGAATAATTATAACGGGAGTGAACTCGGGTGCTAAGCGCAAAGATAGGTCGCGGAATACACCTATTTCTCCAGTGGTGGCTGACTTCCGACCAGATCCTGTTCCGACGATTCCTCGGACACGAGTCACTAATTTCTTCGCTGCTGATAAGCATCGGAATTAACCTCTGGGGCCTCTTAGTCCTTTACGTACCGATAAATTTTCTAATTCCAAGGGATACGATAATACGCTTCCGAGATTATTTAAAAAAGAAGTTTCCACCAATCAAACATCACCTGGAAAGAACCAACCAGGTCTCCAAGGAATTCGAGAACGGCCACCTCGGCCTGCTGAAATCGAAGGAAAAGCGCGATCGGGCGATATCCGACTTAATCGAGACCTACGAATACGATTACATAGCAATTTTTGCACTCTCGTGCATCCCGATCCCCTTTCTGGGTACAGTCATGACTGGAGGGGCAATTTTTGCAGTCGAAGCACTTGAAATCCGTTATGGTCTCTTCGTAATAGTTCTGGGGAAACTGGTAAAAGTATTCGCGCTGGCCGCAATCGCCTATTTTGCCCATTTCCTTTAAAGATCGGGCAGAATTCCCAGCTTGCATAATCCGTCCAAAGACCGTAAAAATTCAGTTAGTCAGATCTATTGTACAAACGTACATTTTTTCGGAAGGTCAAGCAAATCAACCGACAAAACTGGTTAAAGAAGGACTAGAGGTAAATATTGGATACAGGTC
>CAZDMI010000036.1:0-11306 GCA_964506635.1 uncultured Thermotogae bacterium | reverse complement strand
AAGTTTCCTGGCAGAACGGTAACCGTGTTGTAGCCGACTTTTTCGAACTCCCTCAGAATAGAGTCCTGAATTCCCTGGCCGATCGAAATCAGCGTAACGATAGCCGTCACCCCAATTACGACACCAAGGATCGTCAACCAGGAACGGAGGCTCCTGTTTCTGATCGAATGCCAGGACAGGTTTAAGTAGTCGAAGATCATTAACTACCCCCTCCGTCCTCTCCGTTGCCGTTCCTAATTTTCCCGTCGATCATATTCACTATCCTGTCGGCGTATTCAGCGTCACTCGGGTTATGGGTAACCACTACGATTGTCATACCTTTGTCCTTGTTTAACCCTTCAATTAATTCCATTATGTCCTCTCCGGTATCCGAATCCAGGTTTCCGGTCGGCTCGTCCGCAAGCAAAATGTCGGGGTCGTTTACCAGCGCCCGGGCAATGGATACGCGCTGCTGCTCCCCGCCGGAAAGTTCGGCCGGCTTGTGACCCAGCCTGTCCCCAAGCCCGACCATGTCCAATAGTTCAGCAGCCTTATCTTCCCTGTCGGACTTGCTTATCCCGTGAAAGGTAAGAGGTAACGCCACGTTTTCGAGACTGCTCAATGTATGAATCAGGTTGAAGGTCTGGAAGACGAACCCGACCTTGTTGCCACGTAGATTTGCCAGCTCGTTTTCATCGTATTTGGATATATCGGTACCGTCCAGGAGTACCCGGCCTTCGTCCGGAATGTCGAGCGCCCCAATTATATGCATCAGGGTACTTTTGCCGGAACCGGAGGGGCCGACTATAGCTACGAACTCCTCTTTGGTTATATTCAGGTCCAGACCTCTCAGTGCCCGAACCTCGGTTTCACCCATCGTATATTGCTTGGCTACGTTCTGTAGTTCTACCATTATTTCTCCCATCCTTAGGATTGATAGCTAAATTCCACCAGTTCTATCCTCGAATCGACTTCCCCGTCATCGATCAGCTCGAAAAAGGCGGGAAAAAGCAAGAGATCCCTTTTATCACGATCGGCAAAGCCAAACCGAGCCCGCTGATCCGGGTAATTAGAATGAGTGAAGGTACCCATTACGACGTCCAGCCCGGCGATCGTATCTTTCTCTTCCGTAACCAGCCTGCCACCGTCGGGTAACAGGATCCTATCGTTCGGGTTTATTTCGATGTTTCTATCGTCTATCGTGGATAGAGGACTCAAGTTCATACTGACCGAATCGTCTTCGCTGTATTGTGACCCCCCGGCGCTTGCTCCCCCGCTTGCACCAAAAGCCGTGGAGACATTACCCTTTTCTCGTCCCGGACTGGAGACTTTTTCGGTAACTTCAAACGAGTCACCCTGTGGTTCTATCTTTATCGTGTAGACTCGTTCGGGAGCATCGCTACTTGGTTCGCTGATTCGGAACACCGCTTTTAATTTCCCACCAGGGTACTCACCCATGCCAAATATTCCCGCATTTGCATTCATCTGGATTAAAGTAACTGCCATAATAAAGGTCAAAGCTACCAGTAACACTTTTGCAGTATTTCTCTCTCTTGTAGAAGCTTTCATTTTTACCTCCGGATGTTTTTAAACAAAAAATTCCTCCTCGATTTCGGTCAACAGGCTCTCGAACTCCTCTTCGCCGCCCAGGTACCTGTAGATGTACATCAAACCAAGGATCCGCTCCTCCGGTTTTATGTCTTTCTGGCACCTGTTTCTTAACTCGTCCAGCTCTTCTTGACCTTCCTCCGTCAGACCGTAATACTGGCGATTGTTTTCTTCACCTTCCTGGTTGTCGACTTCTTCCAGCAGCCCCTCTTCGTCAAGCCTCTCAAGTGCCCCGTAAATGGTGCCCTGCCCCGGCTTCCAGTATCCACCGGACTTATCTTCGATTTCCTTTATTAACTCGTAACCGTAGCGAGGTCTTTCCTCTATAAAAGACAGCAACAATAAGCTCATAAACCCTTCTGGATTCCGCAAAGCACTTCCTCCCTTTAAAAAATGTTACGTTACGTAATATTACGTTGTGTAAAAGCTTAGGTCAATATCCAATCTAAAAAGTCCAGAAACTCCCTGCTGGATAAACTATTTCTCTTTCGCTAAACTAAAGAGTTGACCAATCTTCCAATAGCTGTGAATAAGGCAACTCCTAAGTCAGGAAACAGGAGGCTATGAGGCTTATGATAAGGACTATCACATTCGATTTCGGCGGAGTACTGTACGACTACGATGGAGAAGTACTGATTAGCGAATTCGTGGAACGTTCCGAAAAAGGACCGGAAGAATTAAGGGAAATAATGAACGGCTCCAGCCTGGACCGCGCGCACTTTCGGGGTGAAGTGAAGGCGGACGAGCTTCTGGATATACTGGAGGACCGCGTCGGGCTGAAGATGACCGAAGAGGAACTGGCCCGGGTCTACGCCGATAGCGTACAACCAAAAGAAGAGGTAATGGATCTCGTGCGGGAGCTCGAAGGAGATTATGACCTCCAGCTATATTCCGACACTCCGAAGATCCTTTACGAAAAAGTAATGACGGGTATGCCGGTGTTCGATAGTTTTTCCGCCGTCACGCTCTCCTTCCGCGTCGGTAAGTTAAAGGGCGAACCGGACGGTCACCGGGAGGTCATCGAAAAGTCCGGTCACGCCCCGGAAGAGATAATTTTTATTGATGACAGAGAGGAATTCGTCCAGCAGGCGAACGAACTGGGTATAAACGGGATAAAGTTTACGGAAATAGACGGACTCATCAAAGATCTCAATAAATTAGGCGTAAATCCGGACGGCAAGTTCGATCTCAACTTCGAGGAGGAATAATAATGAACAAACCATCCACTTTTTCGATAGTCGCTTTCGACCCTGAAACCGAAGAACTGGGAGTCGCCGTACAGTCCAAGTTCCTGGCCGCGGGAGCCGTCGTTCCCTGGGCGGAGGCAAACGTCGGTGCGGTAGCAACACAATCAGCAGCAAACACGACCTACGGACCCGAGGGGCTGGAAATGCTGAAGAAAAGTAGGGATCCCTCGGCCGTAGTGAAAAAACTAACCGACGCCGACGAAGAGAAAGGAATCAGGCAGGTCGGGTTAGTCGACGCCGAAGGAAACTCTGCAGCTTTCACCGGCGACGATTGCATCGATTACGCAGGGCACCGGAGCGAGGAGAACTTCACCTGCCAGGGCAACATTCTGGTTTCCGAGGAAACGGTAACCTCCATGGCACAGAGGTTTCGTGAAACCGAGGAAGAGGAACTATCGGAGAGGTTAGTGGCCGCCCTAAAGGCAGCTGACGAAGCCGGAGGCGATAAACGAGGGAAACAATCGGCCGCCCTTCTGGTCGTGGAAGAGGAAGGTGGTTACGGCGGTTTCAACGATAGAAAAATTGATCTCCGCGTAGACGACAACCCGAACCCGATCGAAAAGCTGGACGAGTTGCTAGAACTACACCAGCTTTACTTCAGCACGCCAGAAGAAGAGGACCTGGTGGAAATGGACGAGGACGTGGTAAAGAAACTACAGTACCTGATGAACGAACTGGGCTACTATTCAGGCCCCCTGACAGGTGAATACGACGACTCAACTCGGGAATCCTTTCTCGAGTACTGTCGGACCGAAAACTTCGAGGAAAAGCTGAGAGACGACGACAAACTGGACTTTAGAATAGTCGAATTCATGGAAGACCAGGCCGCGGAAAATTCCTGCTAGGTTAAATTGATACCTTAGCCCTTTTGGTCCCCGTCTACGCTTAATCCGAGTTCCTCTAGCTGTTCCCGAGAGACTTCCATAGGGGCGCCGGTTAGTGGTGACTGGGCCATTCCGGTCTTTGGAAAAGCTATTACGTCCCTGATACTGTCCTCTCCGGCCAGTAACATCACAAGCCGGTCGAGACCGAGAGCGATCCCGCCGTGGGGCGGTGCTCCGTAGTTCAGTGCCTCGAGGAAGAAACCGAACTTCTCCTCCGCTTCCTCCTGGGTTATGCCAAGCACGTCAAATATCCTTTCCTGAAGTTCCCGTTCGTGAATCCTGATACTGCCTCCGCCGAGCTCTATTCCATTTAGAACCAGGTCGTAAGCCCTGGCCTCCACGTCGAGCGGTTCTTCCTCCAGCCGCTCGAGATCCTCTTTTCTCGGAGAGGTAAAAGGGTGGTGTTCGGAGGTCACTCCACCGCCTTCGGCCTCGCCAAAGAGAGGAAAGCGAGTTACCCAGACGAACTCCCACTCGTCCTCCGGAATCATCTCGTGGTCCTCCGCCAGCTTGAGTCTAAGTTGGCCGAGGGCTTCGTTTGCGGTACCCCTCGTATCGGCTATTATAAAAACGAGATCACCCGGTTCCGCGTCGAACTCGGCGATAATCGCTTTTTCGGTATCGGAGGAAAGGTGCGAAGTAAACTGGCCCTCGAGTCCATCCTCAGTCACGTCCGCCCAGAGCAAGCCTTTTGCCCCACCATCTTTGGCCAGACCCTCCAGTGAATCAAGCTGGGATCTGTTGTAATCGATAGGGCCACTGAGACAGAGCCCCTTCACTACGTCACCATCGGCCACGGTGCCGGAAAATATATTAAACTTTGAATCCTTTACGACCTCGGATAAATCAACCAGTTCGAGGCCAAATCGGAGGTCAGGACGATCCGATCCGTATTTATTCATCGCTTCTTCGTAAGTCATTCGAGGCAGGGGCAGGTCGAGCTTCGCCTCCAGTTCGGCATCAAATACCTTTTTCACCATTCCTTCCGTAACCTCGATCACGTCTTCCTCGTCCACGAAGGACATTTCAAGATCCAGTTGGGTGAACTCGGGCTGCCTGTCCGCTCTCAGGTCCTCGTCCCGGAAGCACTTAACTATTTGAAAGTACTTCTCGAAACCGCTGACCATAAATAGCTGCTTGAAAAGCTGGGGTGATTGCGGTAGTGCGTAAAATTTGCCCTGGTGCAACCGCGAAGGAACGAGGAAGTCTCGAGCTCCTTCGGGCGTACTCTTGGTCAGAACCGGGGTTTCGACCTCCCAGAAGTTCTCTTCGTCAAAGTAATCCCGGATTCTCTTGAAAGTTCTATGCCTCAAAGCGATGTTTTCCCTCATTCCATCCCGCCGGAGATCGAGATACCGGTACTTGAGCCTTGTGTTTTCATTTACCTCTAGTCCATTCCCGGGCGAAAAAGGCAGGTTGTCCGTCGAATTGAGGACTTCGAGTTCTTCTACTTCGAGTTCTATTCGGCCCGTATCCAGGTCCGGGTTTATGTTATCTTCCCCTCTTTCTATGATAGTACCTTCGACCTTTACGACATCCTCCCTGTTGAGATCGCCGGCGCGCTCGTGTAACTCTTTTCTATCCGGAGTAAAAAGCAACTGAATAATTCCGGACCTATCCCGCAAATCGACAAAAAGCAAGCCACCGAGATCCCGTCTATTTGTTACCCAGCCTGCAAGGTTTACGGTATCTCCAATGTTCTCCTGACTCAAGGCTCCACAATGTTTATCCCTGATCAATTAGGATCATCCTCCGAATACTAAAACTATTTCGGTATTTATAGCGGATCTGGCCCGGTATAGCAATCCTTCGCCCGAGAAAAAACGGGAAGGGCCGGAAGACCGGCCCTGGTTACTCTTCGTCAGATTCCGGCTTGAAACCAATATCTCCCGATTTTTCCTTCAGACGTCGCTCGATGTTTTCGTATTTTTGTCTGGTGTTCGACGTAACTGAGGCTGGAGTATCGTCAATCGCCTCGAGGAAGTGATTCATCCCGACGTATTGAGAATCAACGTCCTCGCGCAGCGCAAGACGCCCGGCTTTTTTACATACGGCCGCTATATCCGCGCCCGTATAGTTATCGGAGAGGTCGGCAAGCTTCTCCAGGTCAACACCCGGTTCCAGGTTCATCTTGTCCGTATGGACTTCGAAGATCTTCAACCTGCCTTCCCTTTTCGGGACCGGTACGTGAATTAACTCGTCGAACCTTCCCGGTCGCAGCAATGCCGAATCCACCATGTCCGGTCTGTTGGTCGCCGCGACAACTACTACTCCTTTCAACTCTTCCAGACCGTCCATTTCGGAAAGTAGCTGGTTTACGATCCTTTCCGTAGCTCTCGGCTCTCCGCTGCCTCCACCTCTTTCCGGTGCGAGTGCGTCGAGCTCGTCCAGAAATATTATCGCCGGTGAGACCTGCCTGGCCTTGTCGAAGACCTCGGCAATTCTCTGCTCCGATTCACCGTACCACTTGGAGAGCAGGTCGCTGCCCTTGGCCGTTATGAAGTTGGCATTACTCTCGTTTGCTATCGCCTTTGCCATCAGGGTCTTTCCCGTACCGGGCGGTCCGTATAACAGGACGCCACGGGGCGGGTCTATGCCAATCCTGCGGAAGGATTCGGGACTGGTCAGGGGGAGCTCAATTATTTCGGACATCGTCCGTTTTACTTCTTCCAGCCCCCCGACGTCCTCCCAGCTAACGTGCGGTACGTCTGCAAGAACCTCCCTCAAAGCGCTGGGGTCAATCCCTTTGTAGGCCTCGAACATGTCCTGTCTGGTTACCACGAGCTTTTCCAGGGCCTCGGAAGGTATGGACTCGTCCTGAATGTCGATTTCTGGCAAAAGCCGCCTCAGTGCATTCATGGCCGATTCCCTTGCCAGGGCCTCGATGTCCGAACCCGTAAACCCGTAAGTAAGGTCTATGAACTCGTCCAGATCCAGGTCCTCGTCAAGCGGCATTCCCCTGGTGTGGATCATGAATATTTCCTTGCGCCCTTCGGTATCCGGCACCCCAACCTCGATTTCCCGGTCGAACCTTCCGGGCCGGCGCAGCGCCTCATCAACGGCGTCCACTCGGTTCGTAGCTGCGATTACCACCACGTTTTCCCTCGGTTTCAAACCGTCCAGCAGTGCAAGCAACTGAGCCACTACTCTTCTCTCCACCTCTCCAGAGGCTTCTTCCCTCTTAACTCCGAGCGAATCCAATTCATCTATGAATATAATGGCTGGAGAGTTCTCCGAGGCTTCTTCGAATACTTCCCTCAGTTGCTGTTCCGACTCGCCGTAGTACTTGCTCATTATCTCGGGACCGTTTATCGAGGTGAAGTGGGCATCCGTTTCGTTCGCTACTGCTTTTGCCAGAAGGGTTTTCCCGGTTCCCGGTGGTCCGTGCAGCAGTACCCCTTTCGGCGGGTCTATACCCAGGCGATCGAATAGTTCCGGGTTTTTTAGCGGAAGCTCGACCATTTCTCTTATCCTCTGCAGCACGTCATCCAGACCACCGATATCTTCGTAAGTGACCCCCACTCCCTTCTCCCCTTCCTCGACCTCCTGGTACTCGGGTTTGAGTTCTATCTGAGTTCTGTTCGTTACCTTCACTACGCCGTCCGGATTGGTATTCAGTACCTGTAACCTTATTTCTCCCAGCCCGAAGCTGCTCGAATCGAGGAAATCCTGAAAGAAGCTTTCCTGCATCAGATCGGATCCAAATGGACTCTTTGACCGCCTAATCGTAGTGGAAAGTACGTCACCGGTTGTCAAAGGCCGCCCGCCGAGAACTTTTTTGAGGCTCTGGCCGCTGCCCTGAAGTCTCAACTTATCGGAGGCGGGCCCGATTGTTACTTTCTTCGCCTCCTTAGTCTCTGCCTTCCTCACTTTGACGTGATCCCCGATACTCGTACTGGCGTTATTTCGCATCAATCCATCTATCCTCAGAATGTTCAATCCCTGATCCTGGGAATATCCCTCCACAGCTATACCGGCCGTCATCTCCTCGCCCTCTATCTCGACGATATCTCCTCGCGAAACCCCCAGTTTTTGCATGCTATCAGTACTTATCCTCGCGACGCCTTTTCCAAAATCCTGCTGATTGGCTCCAGCTACTTTCAATTCTAGCTCTGGATTTTCTTCGGGCATGGTTTCACCTCGTTAACGACGTTTTTTTAGTTCAATAAATCCCTTCCCGCTTAAACTCATTTTCTTGTTCCTCGGGATATCATATTTCACGCAAAACTTCATCCGACCCAGAATAGCCGAAAAACACCGTACGAATTATAAATATAATTAAAATTACACTCAAGCTTTCCGTTTCCCTAATTATCTTCCAGGACCGAAAAACCAGTAAACAGAAGCCTCGTCGCGCTCGTAGCTAAAACTCATTTTTGGCAGGGAAATTTGGCATAGCAAGTCTGGTAAGTTATGATTATATCCAGCTTTAAGAGAGGTGAGTCGAGATGAAAAGCGTTCGCCAGATTAAGGATATACTCGGGCTCGATACAATCCACCAGGCTCGGAACCGCATCAAAGCAGTTCAGGAAGTAATTCAACCCCACATGAAACGCGGGGAAAATAACGAGATCCTGGTCGGACAGGAGGGAATTTCCGTTTTATCAAAGCTGCAGGATTTATACGAAAGCGGATTACTCCTGTCCGAAGCCGCTGAGGTTATCAAATCGGATAACAATTCTGAAAAGGAAAAAGAGATTGATAAGGATTCGTATACTTCCACAATAAACCGTAATAAACCTGATACAGCAATGATAGACTACCTGATTGAGGAAATAAGCTTCCAGCGCGACTTGATTCTCGCAATGGCAGAAGGGGAGAACGAAGGAGTAGGCCAAAAACCGGATCGAAAAGAAGAAGATAAGTGGTGGACCGAATGGCTTTAGAAGCAGGGGGTGGTTGAGATGGAGTTCAGAGTTCCAACTCATGATAACGAAAAATTAGAAAAAATTGTCGAAGGGATCAGGAACCATGGCAGGTTAAACGGAATCTGGACCGTGGCAAACGTAAACGCAGTAGACAGGCTGGGGATAAACGATCACGGTCCGGTACATTCGAAAATCGTCGCTAACTCGGCTCTTAGGATGTTCAGATTGATACACGGTAGCGGCGCGGATCCGAGCGTCAAAACCGCTTACGGGATGGACGAGAAGGACGCCGAAGTCGTGATCGTCCTGGCGGCCGTACTGCACGACCTCGGGCACGCGGTCCACAGAGTGCATCACGAGGAATTCGGTATCGGTATTGCCGAGTCACTGATTCCGGATATACTGAAGGGCGTTTACGAAGGAAATGACCTGGGTATTATCGAAGGGGAAGTTCTTCACGCCTGTTATGCTCACGAAACGGAAATGGAGACCCTCACCCTCGAAGCTGGAACGGTAAAAGTTGCAGACGCCCTTGATATGGAACAGGGCAGGGCAAGAATTCCTTTCAGCGAAGGCGATCTGACGATTCATTCCGTCTCAGCCACGGCCATCGAAGAGGTAACCATCAAGAGCGGGAGCTCCAAACCCGTGGAAATCGTAATAGACATGTCAAATTCCGCGGGGATATTTCAGCTGGATAGCCTTTTCAAGCCAAAACTCGAACATTCAGGCATAAGAAAACACGTCGAAGTCACCGTGGAAGTCGGTGAAAAGGACTCAGAAAAGAAGATAATAGAAGATTACCAGTTCTAGCTTAAATTTTGAATATATAACCCCCTAACCTCGGGGTTTTTAGCTTATTTTTAACAAAAGGTATCTTATGTTAAAAATCTGACGAACGTCCTTTTTCCGGCAAACGCGTGTAATTGTTCAAAAAAAATAGTCTCTTAAAATAAAATAAGCTCGTTTAAGGCATTAATTCCCGATTTTGTTTTTTCACCAAGCGTGAAGATAATTACCAAAGGTCTAAGACTTTCCTTTCTCCCCTGGCGGGAGAAAGGAAGAATGAGGGGGAAGGAACGAAAAGTAACAAAATAACTCCAAAATAGGGAAAAATCATGAGTTTAGAACTAACCCAGGAAGATTTCCTGACTGAGCCGCAAATTAAGAGGTTGAAGGACACCCTCCGGAGGGCAGCAAGGGAAGGCAAGGAAAAAGGCAATTACGTGGCAGTGAGAGACTGGTGTATTTTGCATATCGCCTTAGACGCAGGTTTGAGGGTATCCGAGATCTGTGACCTAAAAATTGGCGACCTTTTAATCGATCAGGGTAACTCTTCGATAATAGTCCGCAGCGGCAAAGGTGACAAGAAAAGGGGCGTATCTATCGGCTCCGAATTGAGGTCCCACCTGAAGAGCTACATAGACTGGAAGGAGGACCATGACGAGCCTACGGGGGACGACGACCCGTTATTTCTTTCCCCTTCAGGAGAATCGAACAAGTTAAGCCGTCAGGCGGTATACCATGCTTTCAAACGCTGGGCCAAGCGCGCGGACTTACCCGAAAGGTTCTCCATCCATTCCTGCCGCCATACTTACGCATCCATGCTTTACAAATCCAGCGACTACAACCTCAGGCTTGTTCAATCTCAACTCGGACATTCCTCGATTCAGACTACCCAGGTTTATGCGGACGTCCTTAACAAGGACGCGGAAAAGGCAGTCAACGACTTACCGCAATAACTCTTCCACAAATAGTTTTCTTGCCGGTTATTTTATCTGAAATTACACTTTAGTAGGGTCTTTAGCGGTTCTATACGGTACCGTTATATTCCATACGATACCAATTTTTCTTCGAACTTTCTCCGGCATTCATTCAGTCCGATTCACCATCTAGACTGTATATCCTATCGAGCTGCTTTGACCTCGTTTTATTAAATATGGTCGACCGATAAACCCAACCGTTTAATTTTCTTTTTATTCGTCGTCTTATTAGCGGACCTGAACTACCAAACGTTTCTTCTGTGTCAAAATAGAGGGTTTTCGGGGACTTGTATCGGTATAATATAGATTTATACGGTTCCTATTTAATCCATACTAAACCGATTACAAAAATAGTTCGAAACTACCAAAATTTACAGCTCCGCATATTACTGTTTACGTATGGAATTACCAGATTTAACTTTACTTTTTAACCTCTGAAAATGAGTATTAAAACCGTACTTTTTACAAAACTGATTTATTCCCTTTAATACCACTAGAATTTAAGAGAATGAGTTTTACGGACGACGGTGTTAATCTTTATCCGGCTTCAGGGTCCAAACTTTTCGGAAGTACAAAAATAAAGACAAAAACAGAAATTTTTAACCCGGTTGTAATTTCCTTATAATTGATCTCACCATACTAATCTCCTATGGAAGATGAGGAGTCAAGAACCCCGCCCCAAGGGACGGGGCTTGTAAAAAAACAGGTTTAACTACGGACTTTGTTCTTTTACAAAAGAAGACCCAGCACTCAAATGAGACCTACACCTTGGCTCAAGTACCTGAAATTGGTTTAAAAATTGCCCGGCGAATAGGTACAATGAACGACTTACTGGGCCAAGCAGCTTTCCTCATTTGAGTGCTGGACAAAAACCAGCCGATTCATCCCTGGAGCAAGCTCCGGGGCTTTCTCGGCAAGTTTTGGTAATGTAGGGATCCAGAATAGAATAACGGTAGA
>CAZDMI010000035.1:0-11349 GCA_964506635.1 uncultured Thermotogae bacterium | reverse complement strand
CCTTTTTCACCAAAGTTGGTCAGGGACTCAAAAGCCTTTAGTCTGACGGAGAAATGGTCGTCATATGAAAGGGACTCGAGTAAGTTTAAGGCGTCATCAAATGGTAGTTTTCCAAGACTCCCGGCTGTTGCTCTCCGGACGGACGGGATTTCATCTTTTGCGGTCTTTTCGAGCACTTCCAAAGACTCCTTTTCATCCGTCCTCCCAAGAGCTTCAGCTGTTCTCTTTCTGGTGGTTGGGTCATCATCGCCGGCGAGTTTTTTTAAAGTGGCCAGGAATTCGGATTTGCCGGGTTGTCCAAGCAAAGTAGCTCCGCACCTTCTCAGGCGGGAACTTTGCGTGTTACATAGCGGGTTTATGAAGTCCAGTCCTGGTTTCGTGCTTAACAACTTTATCACCAGAAAAGAATCCAGGTTAGGTGAAAAGCTTTCGAATAACTTTATCGGATCCACGTCCGGCAATTTTCCCGTTCTAGCTACGTAATCCAGCGCTACCAATCTAACTTCGTGGCTTTCATCATAAATCAGAGAGCTGAGCCCAAACTTCAGAGTCTGGTCCGGAATCACCTTTAGTCTGGCCAGTCCTCCTGCCCTTTTCCACCAGTATTTACTGGAGAGTTGGGAGGTGTCCTTTTCGTACCCCCTATGAGCCCGGTAAATTTCGACAAGCCTATTTTGTGGCAAGTCGCTACGACGTAGCTCTCGAACTAGCTCATCCCTATAGACCGTATCGAATGTCCGGTTATTCGTTGACGTGTCTAAAGATGTGTCATGGGGTTTATTCTGAAGGGCATTTCTCCATTCAGACCTGGTTTTTTCCAGTTCCCTCCTTTGTTTCACGTGCAAAACCACTATTATGACGTAAAGAGTTACTATGAAAAGAAGTAGCCCTCCAACGGCCATGACCAGGGGAATAACAAAACCCTCTATAGTTTTTTGCAGACCCTGTAATAATTTTAACATGAATGTTTGTGATGAAAATTTTTCTGGTATTTCAGGTTTAAGTTCAGTTTAATTAATTTTTTTTAGTTCTTCTTTCAGTATCTCGTAATGTTCCCTTTCACTTGCTGCGAGAAAACCAAGAGTTCTTTTTGCTTCTTTGTCTTCAAACCTCTCTCTAAGGGTATTATAAAACTCTTCGGATTCTTTCTCTGAATCCATGGCCGTTTGAAATAATTCTTCCAGAGATAGATCTTCGGCAACCTCCACCGGATTAGCTATACCGGAGTTTTCCGGCAAAGTTATTTCGTCTTCGGGGTAGAAATCCTTCATTATTGACCAGAAAGTTTCTTCATGGTCCTCTTCCTGCTCTACGAGTTTTTCCACCTTTTGCCGTGTTTCTTCATTTAGATCCTGGTTTAAGAGCCTGCGATAAATCTCGGCCGCTTCGATTTCAGCTCTTATAGCTACCCCCAGAAGATCCTGCAGGGAATTTGACTCCTCTGAAAAATCGAGGTTTTGTGCCTCCTTCGAAGAACTCATATTTACCACTCCAATTAAACTCACTGATACTCTTGCAATCGGACAACCATTTTAACATAAACAGGAAAATACTTAAAATACTCTTGCCGATGCAAAGTTTTTCGTTTCGCTTGATGGTTGTGAGCTTGCGAGTCAAGAACTCCGGCTACGAGCCGTGCATATAAAAAAGCAAAGGGGTAGTACGTCTTGAGTTACACGGACGGGAGCGATAGAACGAGATTTGCCGAGGTAGACTCCTTCAGGGGAGTAGCTGTCCTGGGTATGGTGATTTACCACGTCCTATTCGACCTCTCGATCATCGGGCTTATTGAAGTTGGAATACAGAATACGTATTTTGAAGTACTTGCGGAAGTGACAGCTGCTAGTTTTTTTGTTATAGTTGGGGTCTCGATGTATATAAGTTTTTCTCGAGAGGAAAGAAAGGGCGAAAACCCGATGCTGCGAGCAAAAAAGTATATTTCACGGGGCTTAAAGCTAGTTGGCCTTGGGGCGATCATTACGGGAATAACTTACTTGCTTTACCCCGAGTTCGCCGTACTCTTTGGTGCACTGCACTTTATCGGGTCCTCGGTAATTCTATCCTATATTTTACTCGAATTAACCCGCACCCTCGAGTTGCCGGGAAAGGTTCTGGCTTACGGAATTGTCCTGGGGGTCGTGTTTTGGCTAGCCGGACCGGTCAGTAAACTTGAAGTATCTCACCCTTTTTTAATCTGGCTGGGAACAGTTCCGCCCGGCTTCCAGTCTCTGGATTACTTTCCGCTACTGCCCTGGTTTGGCTTCGTGGTTTCAGGTCTGATCCTCGGACAACTAGTTTATCCGCAAGGCCGTCGAAGGGTTAACTTTTTCGAATTCGGCGCTCGGCCGGCTCAATTTCTGGGACGAAACGCGCTAATCATCTATTTTGCCCATCAGCCCGCAATTTACCTGGGTATATTTCTATTTATGGCGTTTACCGGTCAGGTTGAGCTATCCGCACTTTCTTCGTTTTAGCTGAGAGTAATCTTATCCCATTTGCAGTGCCCCTTCTCTGAGGTCGCCCCGTTCTATCCTCGCCGGATCGTAATAATCGAACGGGAACTTCGTTTTCCCCTGGGTAATTATCTCGGCCAACCCCAGCCCCACTGCCGGTGCCATCATGTATCCATGGCCGCTGAACCCGGCAGCGATGTAACATCCTTCCGGACCGAACCTGCCGATCAGGGGGTTTCCGTCGGGCGTCATTGCGTAGTAGCCACCCCAGTGCCGCAGGAGCCTGGCGTGTTTTAGTCCCGGTACCATGGAAGCAAAGGCCCTGCTGACTCTTTCCTCGAACCCGAGCGTTTCCGTGGTATCGTAAGTGGGCGGCTCCTCTTCCGGCGTTGCTACACCGCCAATAACCCCGCCTCTTTCCGTTTGAGTCACGTAAGCGTCTTCGTGTTCCATGGATATGACCATGGGCTCGATCGTACCCGGTTCAAACGGCTCGGTAATCACGGCCTGGTGGCGGTAGGGTTCTATTGGAACGTTCGTTCCGACCATACGACCTATTTGTGGTGCCCAGCCTCCGGCGGCGTTGATCAGGATTTCGGTTTTAAAATCGGCTCCATTTGTTTCAATAATTTTTTCTTTTCCACCCTTATCAAGCTTTATCTCCGTGACCTCAGTGTATTCCCTGAGATCGACGGAACTTGCCTTGAAGCCCTTTTTAAAGCCCGCTACGACTTCAAACGGATGAGCCTTCCCGTCTTTCGGGTTATAACTTGCACCTTCGAGTTCGGAAACGTCCAGGGGTTCGCAAATTTCTTTTGCTTCACCCGGTTTCAGGATCTCAGTAGAGACGCCGAATGAGTTTTGTAGATTCTTCAATTCTTGATACCTGGCGAGCTGATCTTTGGAGTAGTGGAGGTAAAGGTATCCGGTCCTCCGAAAGTCAAAACCAAGATCTTCGGCCAGTTCTACCCACAGGTTCTCCGCCCGTTTCATGGTTTTTATCGTCGGTTCGTCGGAGAACTGAGCCCTGATCCCGGTCCCACAACGCCCCGTGGATCCACTTCCCGCGTAGTCCTTTTCCAGGATAGTCACGTCTTTTACGCCTAACCTTTCCAGGTAGTACCCGATAGCAAGTCCGGTTGAACCGGCTCCAATTATTACGGCGTCTCGGTTAATCATTTCCTCTTTCCTCCTCGGCTTTTTCGCCGGCGGTAAAACGGACCGGGACTGGAATGGCTGGAGACCTGGTTCTGGTTAATTCTATTTCTTCCGGAGTTTTATCGGTCTCCTCGGCAAGTATCCGGCGTACGTGCGGTAAACACGTCCTACCTCCACAGGTACCCGTACCTGTTTTTGTCTTTCTCTTAAGGAGTTCCATCGTGTCAAAACCGTCATGTATTGCTTGCCTGATTTCACTTTCGGTCACGTCCCTGCAGCGGCAAATTATTACTTCCCCCTCGTTCCCGTCACTCATTCCCGCCTCCTGATATTTCTTACCCTGTTCACGTGTTTTTCTGGAACTCTGACCGTCACGGTTGGTGTATCCCCGGCCGATTCCTCCCGGGTTAGCACGTCTTTTACTATTCCCGAAGTTATTGACTTCCCCTTTCTGTCCAGCCCCTCGATCTCTTCGCCCACCCGAGGGAGCTCAAATTCGTAAGGCAATGTAATATCACAGCCCTCTTCCGGCGAGCAATCGATGAGAAAAATAGCCAGACCGGGACAGTACTGTACGCAGATCGAGCAACCGGTGCATTTTTCGAAATTCACGCTCGGAGTATCGTTTATATCTTCCATCTCAATTGCCTCGACCGGGCAGCCCTGGCTGCAGGGATCGCAGGGTATCCGCTGTGGGCACTCTACTACAGCTACCGGCCCTTCTTTTAACCTATCCTCGGATGGAAGCTCGATTTCGTCCGTTTCAAGTTTGCCGGTATCCCTCCAATCACCGTTATTCAAGCTCTTACCTCCTTCACGCCCTTACGTATCTTTTCGTAATAGGGCCCTGATCTTAGTTTCTCCAGCTTTACCCGGGATTCGTTGATGATGTTTTCTTCGTGGTCCCCGCCCTTTCCTACTTTAATGGCGGCATCCGCCCCGGCAATTGACCCCTCGAGCGAGGCTGACGTCGCTTCCTCTATTCCCGTGACGTCCCCCGCCGCGTATACGTCGTCCCGGCTGGTCTTCATTCTGAAATTCCTTCTGGGTACGTAACCGCCAAGCCTTCTATCGAGCGTCAGCTCGCATCCCGCGTGATGGAGCAACCGGTAGCTCGGCGAGAGTCCTACCCCTAGCGCCAGAAATTCGATTTCGTAGTTCTTTTCTCTGCCATTCAGGCGATTGCCATCCTCGTCTACTTCGGCAATTGTTGCTTTTTCCACCTTTTCCTCTCCGGTGACTCGGATTACTTCGTGGTTCGTCAGTATCGGGACTCCGGCTCGTCTAACCTTGGCGGCGTGAACGAAGTATCCTCCGATCTCAGGAGCGATTTCAACTATCCCTTTCACGTCGACTCCGGCCTGAAGTAGCTGGTATGCCACTATCAAGCCGACGTTTCCCGCACCAACCATCAAAGCGGAGCTTCCTGGCTTCACCCCGTAGACGTTCATCAACGTTTGAACTCCCCCGGCACCGTAGACGCCCGCTAGGTCGTTGTTGGGAAAACGAATAGTGTCCTCAATTGCCCCGGTGGCAACGATAATTTTCTCGGTTTCTATCCTCACGAACCTTTTTCTATTTACGTAGATCCCAACGGAACCATCGTATATTCCCACGGCGCTGGCCGAGGCCATTACCTCGATTTTCTTTTCTTTCTCAACCTTTTCCGTCAGTTCCTCCCCTATGTCGATTCCTCTTTGCCCGGCTTCTTCTTCCGAAGAGCCAAAGAACTTGTGCGTCTGTTTGACGAGCTGGCCGCCGAGAAACGGGTTCTCGTCAACGATCGTGACCTGTGCTCCGGCGCGAGCCGCAGTTAGTGCGGCTCTTAACCCGGCAGGCCCGCTTCCAATTACCAGCACCTCGGACTTTTTGGAGTCTATGGGGCCGGAATTAAGTTTCTCCTCGGAGGAAGGTAGTTCGGGAAAACCGCTCTGCTTCTCCACTTCCATCCCCTCCCGGACCTCCGTGATACAGGTCCGGACGTTTGGTACGCCGTCTACCTTCATCAGGCAGGAAGAGCACTTTCCTATGGCACAAAACAAGCCCCGGGACCTGTTTTTCTCGCCACTTTTTCTTAGTTCGACTATTCCCTGGTTATGGAGAGCGGACGCAATCGTTTCTCCCCTTCTAGCCGTAACTTCCTGCCCCTCGTAGGAAAATCTTATCGTTTCCTTTTCCGAAAAGGAGAGTATAGGGTGGTCCTCGATTCTCATGAAAGTTGAAATTCCCCCTCAGTGGAACTTCAATTTGACTTCCGTTGTACCAATTATGCTATAATAACTTTGCTGGTTCTGTCAAATAACTCGAACGAGAAATACAATCTTGGTTTTAACTAACGGCCGGGACGGGAGGATCATGGAGAATCCGCTTTCGGAAAAGATTTACAAAGGCCGGATGACCGAACGCGAGGAGGACATCCGAGGTCCCTACTTCAGGGATCAAACGGCGATAATCCACTCGCTACCATTTCGCAGGTTAAAAAACAAGACTCAAGTTTTCTTCGCACCCGAAAACGACCACATATGTACCCGGATAGAGCACGTCCTTCACGTCTCGACGATTTCGGCAACTATATGCAAGGGGCTCGGGCTGGACGTCGAACTGGCTCAGGCGATAGCTCTTGGTCACGATCTCGGCCATGCCCCGTTTGGCCATTCCGGTGAGGAGATCCTGGATCGGTTGAACCAGAATAACGATGGCTTCGTCCATGAACTGCATGGTCTGAGGATAGTGGATAAATTAACCCGCTACGGCGAGGGTTTAAACCTGACGTACGCTGTCAGGGATGGTATCGTTTCTCACTACGGTGAAGAGTTCAACCAGTCGATTCAACCCACTGAAAAACGAAAAGAGCTGGCCGGACTGGACGAAAGGGGGACTCCGCCGACCACTTATGAAGGTTGCGTGGTCAGGATGTCGGACAAAATTGCCTACTTTGGTCGAGACATCGAGGACGCGATAAAGGCAGATCTTATTGAAGAAAAGGACATACCTGCGGACGTCAGAGCGGAGCTTGGGACCAAGAACGGGGAAATAATTGACGTCTTCGTCAAGGACCTGATTGAATGGTCGTTAAGGAATGAAAGGATAGGTTTTTCGAACGAGAAGTACGAGCTAATGAAGTCACTGAAAGAGTTCAACTACGAAAATATCTACGGGCACGAGAGGTTAAAGAGGTACGCCGGTCACGCGGAAGTCATACTCAACCTGCTTTTCGACCATCTAATCGGGCTGATGGAGGAACATGGAAGAAATTACGAGGGGTACCTCAATAGCGCTATTCCGCTCGATAGGAGATTCGGTGATTACCTGAAAGGTCTCAGTGACTTTTATGGAGTGAAGGAACCATTTGATCAACAGCAAATAGCTCTGGATTATATCGCCGGAATGACTGATCAATACGCGCTTAAAGCGGCAAAGGAAGTAATCTTCCCCGAGTCAATTAAGTTCGATCATGTCGAGAAGTGATAGATTGGTTTTCGTACCTGATCTTCCGAAATTTTAACTATTGGCGGAATTGGCTCGATGATCCCACTCTGTATTAACGGGCAACATCAACTGATACGTATCAGCTTTAAAAGGAAAAGCCGAAACCGGCTCCGGCCAGAACTTTCTTTATGTCGCCGTTGAAACCCAGCTTGCCTTTTGCCCATACACCCAGTGAGAACGGAAATATTTTGAACTGAAGTCCTAACTTGCCATAGGCTTCCGAGGTCGAAAAGGAAAAAGAAGGTCGATCCGTAGTAAGGCTCATCACCGGGCTTGCCCCCAGGTACATGTGAAGAGAGCCGGTGCTGGTCCCGAAGTTGCTCAAAACGAGATCGGTCAGGAGATAGCTGAAGAGTTCAATTTTTTCCCCGGATTCGCCTATCGGCTTTATCCCCCCGAGTTCGAGTTTAAATAACCCCCCGGTTCTTAGGAATCCACCGACACGGTTGAGGCCATCGGAATAGTTCCTCTCCAGGGCTAGGCCAAGAGTGGTACCTGCAGCCATCGGGAAGCTTACACTTAATAGAATCAGAACTACCAGAAAGAACAAACCGGTATTTTGAAGGCTCATCTCTCCTCCAGAGTATCAAATTTAATTGGTTCGTAAAAATAATTGTACATTACGAGAAGGAAAAAAATAACAGCTGTGACGTTTAAAGGTTACCTGTTTCGGTGCTGGCCCGGTGTTAATCCCCGGAATAAAATTGGTAGAAAACCGATTAGTTCTTATTTTTTCAAGAAATAAACCGGTTTACCTCTTCCTGGTTCGGTAAGGAGGAAGTAGCTCCGTAATCAGTCGTGGTAATTGCGGCGACGGCGTTGCCGAACCTTACCGCTTCCATTACTTCGTCCTCATTTACCTCATTTAAGTCCCCGCCCAGCTGGATTAACCTGTGCAGGGCCCCCGCCATGAAGCCGTCCCCGGCCCCTGTGGTGTCCTTAACGTCCACCCGGTGGCCGTCTATCCTATGGACGGAACCTCGGAAATTGAGAAGACACCCTTTCTCGCCCTGTGTGACGGCCACGAGTTTTGGCCCCTCATTTAAGATTGCGTTTGTAGCGGTCTCTAGCTCGTCGGTGTCCGTCAGGAAAAATGCCTCCTCCTCGCTTAATTTTACTACCTCGACCTCCGGGAGCAGGTTCTTTACAGTTTTCTTTAATTTCCTCTCGTCTTCCCAGAGGTCCGTCCTGAGGTTGGGGTCCATTGTTACGGTAACGCCGTTTTGAACTGCGTAATTTACCGCTTTAACCGTAGCTTCGCGGCTTTTCTTTCTGGTCAAGGAAAGTGAACCAAAGTGGAGAAACTTGCTAGAAGCTACGTAATCCTCATCGATTTCACTCGCGGTCAATAGTTCGTCGGCACCCGGATTCCTGTAAAAGGCGAAGTCCCTTTCTCCCGCTTCTGTCAGCGAAACGAAGGCGAGCGTCGTATTGGTCTCCGGGGTTCTGTAAAGCCCCCTGACGTCCACACCGTTATCCTTGAACTCTCTTTTCAGGTAATCTCCGAAGCTATCTTCGCCAACCTTTCCGATAAAACCGACGTCCTCGTCCAGCTTGCCCAGCCCCACTGCAACGTTGGCGGGGGCTCCCCCAAACCTCCTGTAAAATTCCGGTACTTCGGATAGCGGTAATCCTGATTCGGATGGGACGAAATCTATTAACGCTTCGCCAAGAGTTATTATATCTACCATATCAATTCATTATAAGCAAAATCTCTTCGGTTTTTTAACGTTTTTCGAGTAGTTTTTTCTGGAAATTCCTCCAGGGCACGGGGGGTAAAAAAGATTGATATCCCCCTTTTGACGGTTTACCATTCTTTCGCCATGAAAACCAAAGTGATATCTTTTGATGCCGACGGAACGGTTGTAAACAGCAATTACGTCAACAAGTTCTGGTTCCAGGAACTGCCAAAAGTATACGCCGAGAAAAAGGGAATTGAATTAGAGGAGGCTCGTGAAGAGCTCGTTGAGTTATACGACGAGATCGGTGACGAGGATATCAGGTGGTACAGGCCGGAGTACTGGTTTGAGAGGTTTGATCTAGCACCGGAACCACAGGAAGTGATTGAGAAAATAAGGGAACCGGAAAACGTGGAATATTATCCGGACGCCCTGGAGGTCATAGATAAATTCAAATACGATTATACTTTGATAGTTACGTCCAACTCACCGAGGACCTTTCTCGATTACGCCCTGAACGAACTTGGCGATAGCTTCGATGCAGTATATTCCTGTGTCTCCGACTTTGGAGAAGTCAAGAAGGACGAATCCGTTTACCGCAGGGTGACGGATTCTTTGGACGTAAAGGGAGAAGAAATGGTTCACGTAGGCGATCACTGGCGCTTCGACTACGAAGCTCCGAGAAAACTTGGGATAGACACTTTTTATATAGATCGAACCGGGGAAAATGATAATAAAGGTGCAGACGGCGTACTGAAAGACATGAGAGAAATGATTGAGCGGGTGGGAAGTTAGGAAAATCCTGCCCACGGTCCGGATTTCTTTCCTTTTACGAGCTGGGTTTTCCTTCAAATTAATCCCCAGCTATCGAGACGGAAGTTGGCCTTTCAGCGTTTCCTCCTCTTTTTCACGATGGCACTGCTTAGGTAAAGCAACAGGCCGGAGAGAACGATGAGGCTACCTCCGAGAAGTGAAAAGGGAGTCAGTTTCTCACCTAAAAAGAGGACTGCCAGCACGACGGCGGAAAACGGTTCCACTATGATCAAAATTACCGAAGAAAGTCCTGCACGAGTTTCTTTAAGGCCCCTGGCGAAAAACGAGTACCCAAATAAAGTGGAGATAAATACGAGCCCGAGTAGCGCAAATAGCGAATTACCCGAAACCTGGAAGTTAAAACCGCCAATCAACACTACCGGCACCAGGCTCAAACCGCCGAAAAAAGCCGGCCAGAATAGCGTTTGCAGAGTGGTTTTAGATTTACCCAGTTCTTTAAGTACGATGAGAGCCGCGGTATACGTTACGCCCGAAACAAAGGCTATCGAGTAACCGAATAACGAGTTCAGCCCTCCGGAGAAGCCCACGTTGTAGATAAAAAATACCCCGACTCCGGTACCGGCAAGTGAGATCAGCTCGACCCAGCGTATCTTTTCTCCCTGAAAAATCGTTGAGTACAGGATCGTGGAGAATGGAAAAGCAACGTAATGAAGAAATACAGCTTCGGAAACGGGTATTAAGACAAGTGATTTCAGATATAGAGTAAAAGTTAACCCAAATCCAAGAATACCACCGACCAGTGCCCACGTGAAGTCACGACCGTTCTCCAGAGCAAGCTCTTCCCGTTTACCGTTGATCATCTGGTAAAGGAAGATAAGTCCTGCAGTAGAGAGTAAACGGACTGCTACGACCAGTACCGTGGATAAGTCGTTACCAATTATATTTACGAACAAGCCGATAGTACCAAAACATACACCAGCCAATAATAAATATAACATAGGAGTATTATAACCATGGACAATACAGTTTTTTAGGTACATGTTCCTTGTTAAAGGAGTTTGATAGACTTTACCTGTGATCTCGGCTTGTCGAAAGGATTAATGTTAGTTAAAATATTTTTGAAATGGTTTTTCGAGGTTCTTATAGATGAAAATTAAGAATTCGATAACATTTAAGATCCCCGTATATACAATCATCGCAGGCCTCTTGCTGGCCGGTTTGGCGGGGGGAGCCTGGTTTATTCGACCTCAGGGGGTAATGGATCAAGGGTCCGACGCACTTGCCGGTAACGATCTGGTTAACGTCGAGGAAAGAAAGGTAAACGGAGCAGGGGGCTTTCTGTTTGCTCCGGAGGAGGATGAGAAGGGCGTCGGGTTCGTATTTTATCCCGGTGCCAGGGTTCCGGTCCGAGCCTATGCTCCGAACGCCCTTGCCATAGCGGAACGCGGTTACGAAGTCTTTCTGGTGAAGATGCCACTCAACCTTGCAGTACTGGCTTCCGGAAGGGCCGGCAAGGTCATTTCCGGTTTGGGGGAGGTCGATAACTGGGCCGTCGGCGGACATTCGATGGGGGGAGCCATGGCTGCTAAATTCGTTTCCGAAACGGATTTGGATGTATCGGGGCTGGTCTTGTGGGCTTCTTATCCGCCGGAAGGTGCCGAATTCGACCCCGGACTCGGAGTACTGAGTATAACAGCCAGCGAGGACGAGATTATCGACGACGAAAAGCTGAACCGGGCAAGAGAACAGCTGCCAGAAGGGACGGAGTTCGTGGAAATAGCCGGTGGTAATCACGG
>CAZDMI010000034.1:0-12053 GCA_964506635.1 uncultured Thermotogae bacterium | reverse complement strand
ATTTCCTTTGGTAACAAACACGGAATATTGACCAAAGAACAAGTCTCGACACTTATACCTGGCACGACAGCGGCCCTGGAAAGGACCGCCTATCGAAGATTTGAAGTGGTGAAAGAATTGAGGACAAATTATTGCATGGAACGGTCTGAAGAAACTGAACTATAATTTTTAATTAATTGGGGAAAGCTATACGGTAACTTAGTGGACTTTCGGATTCCCTGTTTTCTATTCGTTTTCCAGGTTATAGACCAGTTGTCCCAGTTCGCTGGACAGATCCATTTGAGTAACTTCGATTTCCTCCGGTAAGTTTAAAAATATGGGTGCCAGGTTGATGATACCTTTGATTCCGGAGTCTACGAGGGCTTTTGCCACCTTTCTTGCCTCGATAGCGGGCACGGCAAGCAACGCCAATCGCACTTCCCTGTCGTCCAGTACCGATTCTATTTCATCCAGATCATGAACGGCAATACCTCTAACGGTTGTCCCAACTAAATCGGGTTGCTGGTCAAACGCATCTGTGATTCGAAAACCCGGCTGGTTAAACTCCAGATGATCCAGAATCGAGTCACCGATGTTGCCGATTCCGGCTATTGCAAGCTTCCATTCTTCCTCAAGGTTTAAAATACTACGAATCTCGCTTACAAGTTCCTCCAGATCGTACCCGACACCTCTTGTTCCGAAGTCCCCGAAATAGGATAGGTCCTTTCTTATCTGAGCAGGTTTTATACCAAGGAATTCGGAGAGTTCCTTGGAAGTCAAGGTCTCCTCGCCAAGCATTAATAAACGGTTGAGGCACCTTAAATACAGAGGCAACCTTCTAACCGTTTCTTTCGGAAAATCCGGTCTATTCATTTTTTAGTATGTGTTGTTCCTTGTCCATAATAGTATCGTTACTGGTTAGGCTGTTTTTCTACCGAAACCTACGCTTCAACTTTAGCAAGGTTAACTGTAAACGTTACCTCTCTCAATAATTTATGGCGTCCAGAGATTAAACAAGTTGTGCAAGTACTCACAAACAGATGATAAGGATTAGCTTAAATATTTCAAATATTGCCCGGCGGGACCTAAGTTGAACCAAAGGGTAATAAAGTTTGAATGGATTTTCGGATGACCGCGAAGATACGGCCAAAAGTTACCCCTTCTGACCAGTCGAGCTCGTTTCTGTCTATAAGCAACCTTTCCTTTAATTCCGTAAGAGAGGCCTCGAGGTGCTCTTCTTTCAGCATGCCCTCCTCGTGAGCATCCGAAAGGCGAATCATTCTTTTCGAAACCTTTATTTTTTCTTCCAGCTCCACGAGCTTTTCTCGAGAAATTAGCCCATGTTTTTCCTTTATATTTGCCAGTTCCTTCGCGAACTCGTAAGTAATATTCACTAATTCTTCCCTATCGAGTTCGTCAGTGCGATAACTGAGGAAGTCCTTCCAGGTCAGTCCTTCATCAAGTAGTTCGTAGTGGTCCATTAGGCCGTCGGTATACTTCGTGAAGCCGTACCGGTCCGGAAACTCGAAGGCTAGAGACCCCGGGTCGAGAAAAGGGCTATAAGGCGAAATAAAGGGTAATAAGTTGTCACCTTCGTGTTCTTTCAGTAAACCGTCAATGAAATCCATTGTGGTTTCCAGGTTTGACCTGTTCTGTTCGCTCAACCCGATCATGAAGTAAAGGTCAAACTGACTGCAACCGGATTTAAAGGCTTCGGTAATCGTGTTTTCTAGTTCTACGTTGCTGTATTCCCTGCCTGCAGTCCGTCTAATATCCTCCACGCCGGATTCGGGGGACATCTCTATGCTGAAGTCTTCAATGGAGCGTCCGAGTTCGTTCAAGAAATTCTTGCCCGGAGGTAAGAAAAACTCGAAAACAATCGGTATTCCGAGGTTTTCGTCCTTTAGTTGCTGGAATATCTCAAGACCGTATTCCGGGTCCGGGTTCGCGAGGTCTCCAATTACGAAGGCCGGAGTTCTGTACTCGGCAATATTCTTTAAGTCCTCGACGACTTTTCCCGGTGATCGGTAGGCAACGCTATTCCTGTTACAAACTTCCGCGTATGCATAGCCCGAACCGCCACAGCCGGGGCAGTTGCTATCGCAACCTTTTCTGGTTAAGACCGTCATCATCGGTTTTTTGATAAATTCCTGGAAGGGCATATTGTCGAAGCTTCTCGTCCTGAGCAGGCTTTTCAGCACGTAGTCGTAATCCAGTGAGAAAGAATCCAGGTCACCGGCTACTGAGTTTATCTCGTTAGTTTTAATTCCGGAGTCCGACCGGTAGCTAAGATTGTCGATCTCTTGGTAATTCTCTCCGTTCTTTAGCTCACTGACTAGATTTATAAGTGGTCTTTCTACGGAATCCCCCCTCAATACGAAATCAACCGCTTCGACCTTGGAAAGTATCTCTTCGTGGTAATAAGAAGCCGAAAGCCCGCCCATCAGAACCGGGGTACCCGGGTGTACTTTCTTACAGAGCCTGGCGAGTTCTATGGCTCCGTGCACGTGAGGTAGCCAGTGTAAATCTATCGCAAAGATCTCCGGGTGAAGCCCCTTTAAATAGTTCTCGGGTTCCAGATCCGGTTCGTTCAACATTTTTAGGGCAAGATTAATTATCCTAGTTTTGAACCCGTTTTTCTCCAGTGTGGAAGCCATGGAAACGAATCCAATTGGATACATCTCAAATACTGATTTTGACGGGACGAGATCATTGATCGGGCCCCAGAGGATCGGCCTCTCTCTAAAGTCGAAGACGCTTGGAGGGTGAATAAAGGTAACGTCGGTCTTCATATCTTCCTTTCTCTCATTCGATCAAATTCTTTAATAACCAAATTTGCCCTTGCTAAAAAGTATCTTGAAAATCTAAACGAGTAATGTTAATTCCCCCTTTGACTCAACTCAAGCCGAGGGTCCAAGGGGGAAGAGAAGATAAAAGGTATTTCTATGTGGTTTAATTCTCTTGTTCGATTGGTTCAATTCCCGTAAAATTCACCCAATTAGTGGCTACCTACCTTGTTAGGGTAAATTGGTTAGAAGTTAATCAAATTTCGATATTATATATAATTAATGAACGATTCGGCGGACTACGAAAATAAAACTCAGCGAGTCAGGGAAATATTTACCGGTATCGCCGGAGAGTACGATCGGGTTAATACGGTAATTTCTCTGGGTCAAATAGGTCGCTGGAGAAGAAAGCTTGTAGAAACTATGGATCTATCCGAGAAGGATAAGGTCCTTGACCTGGGCTGTGGTACAGGCCAGCTGACGAGGCTCATTGCTGAATCCGTCCCGAAGGGAGAAATAGTTGGCGTGGATCTAACCCCTGAGATGATTGAAGAAGCTAGAAGGGCACTTTCGGAGCGGTTTAGTTCGGCCGTTAATTTTCAAACCGGTAAAGGGGAGTCCCTTGATCTAGACACGGGGTATTTTGATACCGCTACTTCCGCGTTCACGCTAAGGAACGTGGAGGACGTAAGGCAGGTGCTCTCGGAAATGCAGCGAGTAGTAAAACCCGGCGGTAAGGTGTTCACGTTAGAACTGGCAAAACCGTCGATACCTTTATTTAGCAACCTGTATTTCTTTTACTTTAACAATATTCTACCTTTACTCGGTGGGCTAGTTTACGGAGAAACAGGTCCTTACCGTTATCTTACCGAGTCACTAAGAAAATTTCCAAACCAGGAAAGGCTAAAAGATATATATATCGACATTGGTCTGGAGGAAGTTACCTACGAGGAACTGTTTGGCGGGATAGCCGCAATCCACTCAGGAAGGAAAAGGGAGAACCGATAATTTATGGACTCCATTCTTGAATTGCTGGAACCAGTTAACGATGACTTGAATGAGCTGGAAAAGGAGCTTGAGGAAATGGTTCACTCCAACCTGGACCCCTTAACCAGCAGCTCTTCCTACCTGTTGAAATCCGGAGGCAAAAGACTTAGGCCGGCACTTGTCCTGCTTTCGGGTAAGATGTTTGATTACGACTTTGAAAAGACGAAGCCGCTGGCGATTGCAGTGGAGTTCGTTCACATGGCTTCGCTGGTACACGATGACGTAATCGATGATTCCAACTTTAGAAGGGGAGAGGAAGCCGTAAACCATAAATGGGGCAATAAAGTTGCAGTTCTTAGCGGGGATTTGTTATATACCTTTGCCGCGAGTTCTCTTACGAAACTTGAGGATAGTAAATACCTGAAGCATCTTCTTGAAGCGGCGCTGGAGATGACCAGGGGTCAGGCTGACCAGACGGTGAATCAGAAAAGTTACGGGCTCTCCTTTAAGGAATATTTAAAAATAATTCGTCGGAAGACGGCCTTCCTCATGGGTAAAAGCTGTCTTCTGGGGGCAAAAGCTTCCGGTGCAGGCAAGAAAGATCAGAATAGAATGGAGAAATTCGGGTTGAACCTCGGGCTCTCTTTTCAGATATCCGACGACCTGAGGGATTTAATCGGGAGAAAAACGGAGCTCGGCAAGGATCCTGGAAACGACCTCAAAGAAGGGACTATGACTTTGCCGATGATGCTTGCCTTTGAAGAATCCCCCCGGCAAGATTTTTTGAGAGAACTGCTTGAAAAAGAAAAACCCACCAGGAATGAAATTGAAGAGGGGATAGAAATTATAAAAAGTTCCGGAGCCGTTGAGAAAACCCTAAACTATTCCAGGCGTTTCGCAAACAAAGCGATATCGTCTCTACCGAACCCAAATGGTAGCCACAATGACAGCCAGGTTGCCAGGGACTCGCTCGAGTCAATCACCCGCTATGTTAGTGGTCGAGAAGTCGAGGGAAAGTCTTACCTTGGAGAGGGGGTTGCTGTTTAATCCGGATCGATTTACTCTCCTGGTGATCTTTTTTTGCATATAACCATTTAATTAATTGAAAAGTACTTAGCTTATCAATAATATTCACAATAACAAAATTGGTATTTGTTTTGGATTAGTTAGAGATCAAAAGGTAAAAGTGGGTTTTGTTGCTAAGAGTTGGTGTTTAGAAAAATAAAACAACGAGACGGTGAATAAAGTGAACACATTTGGCCTAGATTTAACAAAGCTTGACGACGACGAGGATTTAAAGTTTAGAACTATCAGGCGAGTAGATGAAGCGATTATACCGCTAAAAGGAGGCTTTGGCTCTACCCTGAACCCGTCCGTCGAGGTAGGTGACGAAGTCGAGGCCGGTGAAATAATCGCCAGGAATGACGAATCTTTCTCAACTCCAGTACACTCCAGCCTTGATGGTGAAGTAATTGGATTCACGGAAATTGACTACTACCACGAAGAAACTCTGGAGGAGTTCGAGAACGCGATTCCGGCCGTCCGAATAAAGGCGGCTCCCAGCCAGGAAATTAATGGAGAAGGAATTAGCTGGCAAAAAGAGAAACCCGCCAACCTGCGGGAATTGCTTTACCTCGCCGGTTTGACTTCTTTCGGTCAGACTGGAATACCGACGGAATTCAAAAGTTCGTACTTTTCTCCCGGGGACGTAGATGAAATTTTGATAAACAGTGTTCGTTCGGCCCCATTTTCCCGACACCTGGTCGATTACGAGAAGGAATTCTCAGCTTACAAAAAAGGTCTAAGAATTTTGGCCCGCTGTTTCCCGGATGTCCAGCTCCACTTTGCGCTCGATGAGGAAGCTTACGATAGCGTAGATTCCATGAGCTCGAGCCAGAGAATTAAGACTTATTCAGTCAGTGAGGACAGTTACATGGACCGGCCAAAGATGCTTGCACGGGAGTTAATGGGAGTTGATGGACTGGACGAAGGGGGGTTCTTGCTCGACCACGGGGTTCTAGCGCTGGGCGAGCTGGTACCTCTTGCCGTATATCGTGCTGTAGAGAAAGGCAACCCGTTCGTCAGTAACAGATTTAGCCTTACCGGACCGGGGTCAGAGCCGAGCCTATACGAAGCACCTATTGGTGCCATTGTCGGGGACCTGGTCAGTAATGAGATACGCGATGAAGACTCTTATATCGATATAATGGATGGCCCACTCAGCGGAAAGAAACTTGAGAACCTCGAGGTACCTCTGGGGAAAGAGTTTGATTCCCTCGTGAGGCTTGAAAAGCCAAAGAGCACGGATACACTGGCCTGGCTACAGACCGGTTTAACCCGGAATTCCTATACCAATGCCTTCTTCTCAGCACTTGTGCCAGGTAAAAAGAAGAAAGCTGATTCCGGTCTTCATGGGGAGGAAAGGCCCTGTGTCTACTGTGGTTACTGCAGCGAAGTCTGTCCCGTGGATATTCTACCCTACCAGATTTATCAGACGCATAGCCATGATATGATAGATGAAGTTAATCGTCTGCAGCCTCAGCGCTGTATAGATTGTGGGCTGTGCTCTTACGTTTGTCCGTCAAAGCTTCCGCTGAGCAAGGTCGTCAAAGAAGCAAAAAAATCTCAGCCCGGCGAGATCAACAATTACGTGGAGTACGAAGAAACCGAAGAAGGTTTGACGCCAAAAGATAACCGACCGGATCAAGGTAGAGGTGAGGAAGTTGAATAAATTAGACGAGTTGATGTCGGACATCGTAGAATATACTGAAAATAACCAATATCTCCAGCATATTACCGAAGTCGTTGAGACTATAAGGGCAATAGTTTTCCATCAAGGAGAAGTTGCTTCGGAAAGCCCCTTCCTTAGAGATTACATTGAGATAAAACGTTACATGTTTGCCGTAGTGCTTGCACTCCTGCCGGCAACTTTTGCGGCAATATATTTCTACGGCTGGCGTGCGCTCGCCATGATAGTTGTTTCTTACGTGGCAGGCGGTATTGCCGAAGTAGCTTTTACCTTGGTCAGGAAGGAGGAAATAACAGAAGGATTCCTTGTTACCGGGATACTATTTCCGTTAATCCTCCCGCCCAGCACCCCATTCTGGATGGTGGCTGTCGGGATCATAGTTGGTGTTATACTGGGTAAGGAGGTATTCGGCGGTACCGGTTACAATATATTTAATCCCGCGCTCGTGGGTCGTGTCTTCCTGACAATAACCTTTCCGGTTACCATGTCCTCCCGCTGGGTACCTCCTCTTACGGGTGGCTGGGCTGGATTTACGAAGTTTAATGTCGATACGATAACCACGGCAACTCCGCTCGGCGTTTTCGCCAATAGTGGCACACTTACACCCTTAAGGGAACTTTTTTTGGGAACGATACCTGGTTGTCTCGGGGAATCTTCAGCTCTACTGGTAATTATTGGTGGAGTTTTCCTGATGCTGGCCAAGATCGTCGATTGGAGGATACCGGTAGCGTATCTCGGCTCCGTATTCCTTTTCTCGTCGCTCGGTATGTTCTTATGGCCGAATCAGGTGGCCCCGCCCCTCTTCCAGTTGCTGGCCGGAGGTTTGCTATTTGGTGCCATGTATATGGCCACGGATCCGGTATCTTCACCTACTACAAAGGAAGGACGCTGGGTTTATGGAATATTTCTTGGAGTTATGACCGTATCTATAAGGGCATTTTCCGGTTATCCGGAGGGCGTTCAGTTTTCAATTCTTTTGATGAATATGTTTGCTCCTCTGATGGACGAGATGGTAATGACTTTCAGGTACGGGCCGGTTCAGAAACCTTACAAATAGGGCCACGGTGATAAAATGAAAAAAGAAGTATGGATGGTAATGGTTCTGGTCCTGGTTGCTACTATCAGTGCGGGGGTACTTGGCTTCGTTAACGTGACAACCAGGCCAATAATTAAGGAGAACGAAGCGAGAAAGCTGAGGAGATCCGTCCTGAGTTCCGTAAACGTGGATTACAACTCCGATACCCTGGAGGAAAAGTTTAAGTCCACGATAGAGACCCGGGAAATCGACGGAAAGGAAGTCTTTTTCCACTACGGTCAGGATGGAGAAATGCAGGAAGTTGCTTTCAGGATTTCCGGTTCCGGTTTTCAGGGTCAGATTCAGGGGATCATCTCTTTAAAGCCCGACCTGCAGAAGATTGTGGGGCTGAGATTTCTAAGCCAGCAGGAAACGCCGGGGCTTGGAGCTCGTATAACGGAAGATTGGTTCTTAAAACAATTTAACGGTAAAGTGATAAAGCCCAGGATAGAAGTAGTTAAGGGCGGCAGCAGCGCCGACAATGAAGTCGATGCGATTACAGGAGCGACGAGAACCAGTAAATCGGTTCAGGCGATCATAAATAACAACGTGGAAAAGATGAAGAACGAGGTCCTGACGGATCAAGCAATGGAGGGTTTGGGCAATGAATAACACCAAAGAAATCTTTATGGCGGGGCTCTGGGAGGACAACCCGGTTTTCCGCCAGATGCTAGGGTTATGCATCACTCTTGCGATCACAAATAAAGTAGCAAACGGCGTGACCATGGGCGTGGCCGTTTTCTTCGTATTGACTGCCAGCTCTTTCGTAGTTTCCGTTATAGGGGATTCAGTTCCAAGGAGAGTAAGGATACCCGTGTTTATGCTGGTTATTGCTACTTTTGTGACACTGGTTTATATTTTCCTTCAGGCCTTCTTCATGCCTTTGAGTGAAGCCCTTGGTGCATACGTCGGGTTAATTATTACTAACTGTATAATTCTGGGACGGCTTGAGTCCTTCTCCAGCGAGAACCCGCCCTGGGAATCAGTGGTGGACGCTGCAGGCGTGGCTTCTGGTTTCGCATTTGCTTTGATCGCAATGTCAGTGGTCAGAGAGCTTCTCGGCTTTGGAACACTCTTTGGGGTTCAGGTACTGGGGTCCGGCTGGACACCATGGGTCAGCATGATTCTTGCTCCTGGAGGTTTCCTGGTTCTTGGCCTGCTGATCTGGGTTGAAAGAGCAATATCACCTGTGGAGGAGGACTAAAATGAAGTACTTATCAATCTTAATTGCGGCAGTATTTGCTCACAACATAGCACTCAGGTACTTTCTGGGCTGGTGCCCTCTGGTATCACAGTCCAAAAAGCTTTCATCGGCATGGGGTATGGGCGTAGCAGTTACTCTGGTCATGACGATTACAAGTGCCGTAAACTGGCCGGTTTATCATTACTTGCTCGTACCTTACGGCCTGGAGTACCTTCAGTACATAGCGTTCATAATAGTAATTGCCTCTACTGTTCAGGTGCTTGAAATGGTAATCGAAAGGTTTTTCCCTTCCCTTTATACGACGATGGGTGTATTCCTTCCCTTAATAACTGTGAACTGCGCCATTCTGGGTGTTTCGCTTTTCATGATCCTGAGGGACTACACTCTATTTACCGGAATTATATATGCCCTCGGTAGTGGCATCGGTTGGTCCGTTGCAATTATTTCCCTGGCTTCGATTCGGGAAAAGCTGCGCTTTTCGGATGTACCGAAACCGCTTCAGGGACCGGGAATTACCATGTTAATTGCCGGAATCATGGCATTTGCCTTTCTCGGTTTTTCCGGTATGGTCGGCATCCAGTAAGTGGGGGGATAAAATATGGGTTACTTAAGTCCGATTATAGTTCTTAATTTGGTTGCTGGTTCCCTGGCCATCGTCCTTGTGGTCGCGAATAAGCTGTTTGCCGAATACGAGGACGTAACTGTGGACGTGAACGATGGAGAAGAAGAGTTCGTAGTCGAAGGTGGAACCACGTTGCTGCAGGCCTTTACCCAGAACGAAATTTACATACCTTCCGCCTGCGGGGGTCAGGGTAGCTGTGGATTCTGCACCGCCAGAGTAGAGGAAGGTGGCGGGCCGGTACTTCCGACCGAGGAACCCATGCTTACCCGGGAGGAATTGATAAATAACGTCAGGTTGAGTTGCCAGGTCAAGGTCCGGGAGGACATGGAAGTAGAGATCGAAGAAAAGTACCTGGAAGTTGAAAAGTACGACGCCGAAGTAATATCAACTGAGGACGTTACGCCGTCCATAAAGGAAATAGTATTCGACCTCAAGGAACCGGAAACAATTGACTTCCAGGCCGGTCAGTACGTTCAGGTTCAAGTTCCGGCGGACGGAGATACCGTGGATAGAGCTTACTCGATCGCTTCCGAGGAAAGCGTGCACGATAAAGTCATGCTCACCGTACAGCTGATTGAGGGGGGTCTCGGTTCGACCTACCTGCACGAGCTGGAAGAGGGCGAAGAGGTTGAATTCACCGGCCCCTTTGGTGATTTCGTGATTCAGGATACCGACGCAAAGATCATCGGCGTTGCCGGTGGGGTGGGTCTTGCTCCCCTGAGGTCAATCGTCTTTTCCCTTCTCGAGAAGGGGGTTGACAGGGAAATCTGGCTATTCTACGGAACCAGAACCCGGGATGATCTTTATTACCACGAAGACATGCAGGAGCTGGCGGACGAGTACGAGAACTTCAAATACGTGCCTGCGCTGGATTCTTCCCAGCCGGAATGGGACGGTGAAGTAGGTTTGATTACAGAGGTAATGGACGATTACCTGGAAGAGGAATGGGATATGGAAGGCTATCTCTGCGGTCCTCCACCGATGATGGAGGCCACGATAGACCTTCTTACCGATTACGGTGTGGACGAGGACGACATTCTCTTTGATGACTTCTCTTAAGGTAAAATTACTTCAATGAACAAAGCGAAGGCCCTCCTGTTGAGTAGTCGGCCCTGGTCATTTCCTATGACTATTGGGTCCGTGCTGGTTGGTTCTCTGCTGGCCGCTCGCACAGGGGGGCTGGATTTACTTAATACTCTGCTCGTGGTGGTGGGAGTTGTTTGTTTGCACGCTGCCACGAACCTGACGAACGATTACTTCGATTTTCAGGAGGAAGTAGATAAAACCGGTTCTCCGACGACTCGTTACAGGGACCAGCCCCTGGTAGAGGGCTGGTTTGAACCTTCCGAAATCAAGGTTTACGTAACAGTCATGTACTTGGCTGGAGGAGTGATTGGTGGTTACCTGACTTACGCAGTGGGTCCGATGGTCCTTGGTTTTGGATTGCTTGGCGTAGCGGCAAGTTACTTTTATACGGGAGGGGTCAGCTATAAGTACCTCGGCTGGGGGGAGTTAGCCGTATTCCTGATCTGGGGTCCACTGATGGTCACGGGCGCGTATTACGTTCAGGCGGAAAAGTTGGCTCTTGCCCCCGTTCTAGTATCACTTCCTCTTGGGTTACTGGTCGCGCTAACTCTACTGGCAAACAACATCAGGGACAGGGATTACGACCGTGAAGCTGGCGTGACTACCATTGCGAACCTCCTGGATAAAACCGACGCGATAGTCATATACATGCTGCTCGTAGTTGGAACCTATTCAATCCTCGGCTACCTCGTCCTGGATGGCGTATTGAGCCCCTGGGGTTTTCTTGGCTTTCTCTCTTTCCCCCTGGCCTACCAGTTACTAAGGACGTTTGTTCAAGAAATACCGGATGATGCTGATGCTCGAACGGCAAAGCTAGATTCTCTTTTCAGTGGCTTGATGACGGTTTCGCTGATTATTGAGTTAGTTTTATGATTTAGAATGAATCAAAAAATAACTACGGTCGGTTATTCGTTTTTGTTGGCTTTTGGGTTCTGGTTCGTATCTTTTTACCTTAACCCCTATAACTTCTGGTTGGAAATGACCGGAGCAGTAGTCATATTGGCTTCTACTTCTATCTGGCTCTGGAGCGGGTACGAACAGCTGACGGACTGGGACCCCAAGAGCTTCGCCAAGGGGATCGTTTCCGCCCTGGGGTTGTATGGCCTATTCTGGGCTGGGAATTTAGTTATTACGTCTATAATACCTTTTGCCGAAAACGAAATATCGGCCGTTTACGGTAATACTGGTGCTGCTTCTTTACCGGTAATAGGAGTTCTATTGTTTCTGGTTATCGGACCGGGAGAAGAGATATTCTGGCGCGGTACGGTGCAGAAGAGACTGGAAGAAAGGTACGGAAACTTATTTGGAGTAATTACGGGAGCCTCTCTTTACGCTCTTGTACACATTTGGGCGTTAAACTTGACTTTATTTCTGGCCGCGCTCTTGTGTGGACTCGTCTGGGGCTGGCTTTATTCACGCGAAGAAAAACTGGCACCTGTGATAGTCTCACATTCGGTCTGGAGCGTGCTGATCTTTTTGATATTTCCCGTTTGAAAAGAAATCTAACTTAGGAGGAAAAATGACCCAACAAAAAGAAGAGACAAACAGTTTAACTAGACGCAGGT
>CAZDMI010000033.1:0-12333 GCA_964506635.1 uncultured Thermotogae bacterium | reverse complement strand
TAGCAGTAGGAGTCACCGAAGGTCTGGAAGGAGTTGTCGATAGTGGTAAGCTGGAGGTGCTACTTAATTGAGTTCAATTACGGAAAAGCCAACCTTTAACGGTGGCATCCATCCTCCGGACAACAAGTTAACGAAGGAAGAATCGATAGAAGAAATTACCCCGAATCGGAGCTTGATTGTACCCCTGAGTCAGCACATAGGAGCTCCGGCAAGTCCGGTGGTTGAACAGGGAGACCAGGTGAAAAAAGGTCAAAAAATCGGGGAAGCTCAGGGATTTGTATCCAGCCCGGTTCACGCACCAACTTCCGGTGAAATCACGGAAATTTCTTCTTTTCCCCATCCTTCCGGGAGCGAAGTTAGGGGGATTAAAATAGAACCGGACGGAAAAGATACCTCGATAGAGTTTACCAGAAAGAACCCGGAAAAGCTTTCCGAGGAAGAAATAATCGAGTCAATCCAGGAAGCCGGAATAGTTGGGATGGGTGGAGCCGCATTTCCCACCCACGTAAAATTGAGCCCGCCAGAGGATAAAGAGATAGATACCCTGATAATAAACGGGGCCGAGTGCGAACCGTACCTGACGGCTGATTTCCGTCTCATGCTGGAAGAAACGGACGCACTCGTAAAAGGAACGAGGTTAGTAGCGGATTTGCTGGGCGTCGATCAAGTATATTTTGGCGTTGAAGACAACAAACACGAAGCAGCTGAAGCCATAGAATCCAGTACTGAAGGGGTCATCGATGTAGTCGAACTTCCAACTAAGTACCCCCAGGGCTGGGAAAAAACGCTGATAAAGGCCTTAACCGGTCGAGAGGTTCCTCTGGATGGACTCCCACTTGACGTTGGAATCGTAGTACAAAACGTCGGAACCATTAAAGCGATCTGGGACGCCGTAAGGAATGGTAAACCTTTAACTGAAAGAGTCGTTACGGCAACAGGCGGAATAGAACGTCCCGGGAATTACAGAATACAAATCGGGACCTCCTGGGGGGATCTGCTGGAACAGATCGGAGGATTTCAGGAAGGAAATCCTGCCAAGCTCATTGATGGCGGTCCGATGATGGGGGATACTCAACCGAACCAGGACAGCCCGATAGTAAAAAGCACGTCCGGAGTTCTCGTACTAAAAGAAGAATACGCCGTAAAGCGGGAACCATCGCCATGTATAAGATGCGGCAAGTGCGTGGACGTATGTCCCGCAGGTTTGCTGCCAACATCTATTTATAAAAGCGTTAAATCGGGAGATGTGGAGAAAGCCAGGGAGCTGGACGCGACCGCTTGTTGTGAATGCGGTTCATGTACGTACGTCTGCCCGAGCGAGATCCCGCTTGTTCAGTGGATCGTCCAGGGTAAGGGTGAAATAAACAAGCTGGAAGAGGAAGAAAATTAAAAGCTCCTTTCGGTAGACGAAGCCAAATCAATTTCAATATTACAATTGCTTTCAAGCAATTCAACTATTTCGGCTCGATCGGAGCTACGGGCAGCCAGCCTTCGGTCGTAGATAACCAGACCGACCAAGCTGATTATGAAAAGTGTTCCAGCAGTTGCACCTTGAAAGAAAACCGGATTCTGCCCGGACCCAAAAAGACGGCTTAGCAGAGAACCCAGGCCAAGCCCTCCCATTAAAGCCGCGGCGGGAATTCCAAACACTATCGAAGCAACCTTTCCAAAGCTCCTCGGTTCTATTTCGACTTCCACTCGATCCCCTCTGTCGACCCCAACGGGATCGCGAGCAGTCACTTCAAAGGAATCGTCGGAGCTACCGCAGGTCCCTTCACAGTCATCACAATCCAGCTCGTCAAAAACGGCAACGGTAACGGTTCCATTCCGCCTGTCTTTAACAAGCCCCTCTTTTACCTTGACTTCTCTACTCATAACGTCCTTAAGGTGGGATTATAGTTTCTTGAATTAAGAGTCGGATGAGCCCTCTGGTTCTTCAAATCGAACGATACAGCCTGGAGGACACTTATCTATTATCGTGTCAAAGTCTGCGTCCTCGTCGACTTTCGAGTAATCCATTCGGGACAGGTTGTCTTCGACGGTAAAGACCCCTTCCGGACCCATTTTTTCACAGAGACCACAGCTGATACAGCCTACCTCGCACTTCTCCCGGACAACCGTACCATCGTCCTCGGAGTTACAGGCAACTTTAACAAAATCTCCGGCCAGGTCGACCTCTTCAATGGTTATAATGTCCCTGGGACAGACTTCCACACAGGTTCCGCAGGCAGTACAGGCATCCGGATCAACTACGGGTAGACCGTCTTTCATCTCGATTGCGTCAAACGGACAGGCTTCTGCACAGTCACCGTAACCGAGACAGCCGTACTCACACTTCAGATCGCCGCCGGTCGTCAGTTCGGCGGTACGACAGGATTCTACGCCCTCGTAGCTGCCAGTCCGTTTTTTCTCTTCGGTTCCCGCACCACAGTGAACCACTGCGAGCCTTACCTTGCCGGATTCCGCCGAAATCTCCTCGCCCAGTATCTCGGCAACCTGTTCCGCTACTTCTTCGCCGCCGGGCACGCAGCTATCAGGTGGTGACTCGCCCCTGGCGGCAGCCTTTGCCATCTGCTGGCAGCCGGGATAACCACAGGCGCCACAATCAAGCCCGGGTAGAACTTCTTCGATCTCTGCTACTTCGGGATCTTTTTCTACCTTTAGCTTCGTGTGGGCAAAACCAAGTAATCCGGCAAAAAGGAGGCCGAGTCCAGCCATGGTCGATGCCGAAATTATTACAACCGGTCCAAACATAAGTCTCACCTAAGTAGGAACCAAACCAGAGAAACCCATAAAAGCCAGAGCCAGCAAACCTGCAACCAAAAGCGTTATGCCGGTTCCACGGAATGGTTTGGGTATATCTTCTTCGTTAATTGCTCCTCTAATTCCAGCCATAATGACAAGAGCAAGGGTAAAACCAACGCCAGCACCAAAACCAAAGACGGCTGATTCAACAAAATTGTACTCGCGGAGAACCATAAATAAAGCCAGCCCAAGAACCGCACAGTTCGTCGTAATTAGAGGCAGGTAAATTCCGAGAGTCTCGTATAACTCGGGCAGATACTTTTTCAAAAACATCTCTACCAGCTGTACGAGTGAAGCAATTACCAGAATGAAAGAAACGTATTCGAGAAATTCTACGTTGAAGGCCTTGAGAATGAAAGTATTAATATTCCAGGTGATTATCGCCGTCAGGGTCATCACGAAAGTGGTCGCTATTCCCATGCCAAAAGCTCCTTCCATTTCGTCCGAAACCCCGAGGAACGGACATATCCCAAGGAAGTAATGCAATACAAAGTTTTGAGTTAGAACTATCGCAACAAATATGAAGAAAAGTCCCATCCTTATTCACTCCCCGAGATTTTATGGAAGAGGGCTACCAGCAGGCTCAAAGTTATAAAGGCACCTGCGGGCTGTACCATAATGACCATTGACTTGTACCAGGCACCCAGCACCTCAAAGCCGCCAATCGTTCCCTGATAGAATAGCTCCCTGACGCCCCCCAGAACGACTAAAGCAAATATAAACCCGACCCCCATTCCCAGGTTATCAAGCAGACTGCGTCCTATCGGCTTCTTTGAAGTGAAGGATTCGTGTCGGCCCAGAATGATGCAGTTTGTTACAATTAATGGCAGGTATGGGCCCAGCTGGCTGCTTATCTCCGGTATGTGAGCCTCGAAAAGCAATTTAACCACCGTGACGAAAGAGGCAATAAGAATCATAAAACTCGCTATTCTGACCTGGTCGGGGATTAGTTTTCTTAGTGCCGAGATGGCCAACCCCGAAGCAACCAGCACGAAAGTTGTGGCCAGCCCCATAGAAAGTCCGTTTATCAAAGACGTAGTTACTGCAAGAGTGGGACACATACCCAGTACCTGGACGAAAACCGGGTTCTCCCTCCAAATACCTTTTACGAAGTCCTTGATCATCTCACTCACCCTCGCTTAAGATACTCCGGACTCGACCAAGACCCTTATTGATTATATTTACGACGGCGCGGGAAGATATGGTCGCACCGGTGATAGCCTGGATTTCACCCTTTCCAGGCTCCTCTGATTTTACGAGTCCAACCTTCCGCTCGGCCTGAAGTCCCCTGAATTGACTTTTGAAAGGTTTTCCTCTTATCTTGCCACCGAGACCCGGGGTCTCGCTTGACTCAAGCACCTGTATACCTTTTATTTCTTCGAGGTTTGGGCCTGCTCCTACCATCAGCCGAATGGTACCCTGATAGCCACCTCCACTGGCAGTGAAAGCGTAACCTATCAGCTCGTCGGAGGAATTATAAGCTTCGTAAATAACCTTGCCGTCCCGCGTTTCTTTTTCATAGGACTCGGACGCCTGGACCACGTAGTAAACCGCTTCCTGCAGAGCCTCCTGTTTATTTTGCTTTATAAGAGGGTCGCTGTAATTAGAAACCATCGACAGGGCAAACCCGCTTATCAGCCCAAGCACGGTCAAGGTTAGCACCATTTTGACTATCTTATTCATTCCTGACCACCGCCGAGCGGCCTCGGTGTAGTAAACCTGTCAATTAACGGCCTGAACGCGTTCATCAAAAGTATTGAATACATGACACCTTCCGGGTACCCACCCCAGGTCCGGATAACCATGGTAATGATTCCAACGCCGGCGCCGAAGATCCACCTGCCACTCTTGGTAACAGGGGTAGTTGTTGGATCAGTAGCCATATATATTGCACCAATCATAAAACCGCCCGCCAGGGCGTGGAAAAGCGGGGAAGCGTATTCCGCCGGGTTAATACCCCAGAGGAGTCCGGAAAGCGCGATCAGGGCAGCAAAAGACGCAACGGGAATCCGCCAGTCCATGTAGCCCTTCCAGAGCAGGTAAGCACCACCAATCAGAAGAGCCAGAGCCGAAGTTTCACCGAGCGATCCGTATATATTTCCAAAAAATAACCTGCTTAACGGCGTAACTACGTTATCAAACTTTTCGGCGGCCAGAGGAGTCGCGGAGGTCACGACATCGAATCCCGTCGGCTTTGTCCAGGTCGTCATGATGACGGGGTAGGCGGAAACCAGAAATGCTCTGCCAATCAGAGCCGGGTTAAAGATGTTTTTTCCAAGACCCCCGAAAAGTTGCTTACCTATTACTATGGCAAAAATGCTACCGAGGCCAGCAGCGTAGAGTGGAATCTCCGGGGGTAACACAAGGGCAATTAGTACCCCGGTAACGAGAGCGCTGTAGTTCGTTAGGTCGACGTCCTTACCTAAAACCCTCTGAGTAATTGCCTCGGAAGCCAAACAGGTTAAAACAGTGGTTAGCAACAGAAGAACTGCATCCAGACGGAAATAGTAGATCGCCGCAGCGACCGCGGGAAGCAACGCAATCGCAACGCCGCGCATTACTTCGGAGGTCTTCGTACCAGAATGTACGTGAGGCGAATACGATATACGGTAATTATCGTTTTCGTTATTTTCCATCCAATAATCCTCTCACTTTCATTACAATTTGTAGACTATACTAGATAAAGTAAAGGACCTCCAGCACTTGCTGGAATCCTGCTTTCAAGAGCTATTACCCCGGACGGAGTTTCATTGCTTGCACTTATAATAACAAACGAGTTTTTTTCTGACAACCGTAAAATATTGAGAGAAACGAGGAAAGCGGTAGAGGATTTGGAATAAGCTTACTGAATAACTGAAATAATTCTATTTTTTTGCTAAACTTGACCTGAGCTTTAGATTTATTAACAAGATCCGATATAAACTTTACAAAATAATTTAACCGGGGGTAACGATGAAAAACAATTCTGTGATCGATGCAATTAAGGAAAGAAGAAGTAAGTTTAGGTTCAGGGATGAAGACATCGATGAAGGCTCTATAGAAGCGATTCTGGAGGCAGGGCGCTGGGCCCCTTCTTTCGCGAACTTACAACCCTGGAAGCTTATCGTCATCAAGGATGAAGAATTGAAGGAAGAGCTGTACGAAATAGCTGGAAAGATTACTCTTTTCCGCGAGGGTCTTGAAGAGGCACCCGTAATCTTTGCGGTTGCAGTCGATCAGGAGGAGGATCCGGATCACTTTATCGAAGCCGGGGCCGTAGTAACTCAAAACATGGCACTTGCAGCTCATAGCCTGGGCCTGGCCTCCTACTGGGTGGGGCTCTTTGATATAGACGAGGACAGGAGTTCGGTGGAGCGAGAAGCCAAAAGTGCCCTGGAAATCTCAGAGGAGTACAGGTTGATATCTTTACTACCAGTCGGAAAATCGGATCAAAAAAAGACCGGAGAGCGCAAGGAACTGGATGAAATCGTTATCCGGAAGTAAAAACTAAAATCGTAATTCATGGTAATACAGGTGATAAAATGGATCTAAACCTCGAAGGAAACGCGGCTATAATAACTGCTTCCAGCA
Source organism: uncultured Thermotogae bacterium (assembly GCA_964506635.1). Lineage (GTDB taxonomy): Bacteria > Bipolaricaulota > Bipolaricaulia > M55B111 > M55B111 > JAGXLP01. The sequence continues at coordinate 5,958 of CAZDMI010000033.1, read as the reverse complement.
GCGGGCTTGGGAAAGCTTCAGCAGTTGGGTTGGCTGAAGAAGGTGTCAACGTTGTCATAAACGGCAGGAGCGAAAAACAGCTGATCTCCGCCGCCAAAGAAATCAAAAGCTCCACTTCCTCTCGGGTAGCAACATTGACAGGAGACATAAAGGAGAAGGGTACCCTGGAAAAGTTAGTCAATAAGGCTATTGATGAGTACGGTCAACTCGACCACGTCGTCACCAGCGCCGGCGGCCCGCCCAGCGGAAAAACAATGGAAACTAGCGAGGACGACTGGTACGACAGCTTTGAATTGCTCGTGATGAGCGTATTCCGACTGGTAAAAGAGGCCGAGCCTTATCTGAAAAAGGGTGGAGGAACGATAGTAAATATAACTTCACGAACCGTCAAGGAAGCACTGGACTCGCTGGTACTTTCCAACTCAGTTAGGATGAGCGTTATTGGGCTCGAAAAAACTCTTTCCAGGGAATTGGCTCCGGATGTCAGAGTGAATTCCGTTCTTCCGGGACCGCATAAAACCAGTAGAATAGAGGATTTAGTAAATCAGGCATTGGAAAGAGGCGAGGTTGAAAGCAGAGAAGAAGGTCTGGAAAAATGGAGTGAAGGAGTTCCAATGGAAAAGTTGGGGAACCCGGAGAACCTTGGCCGTCTCGTGGCTTTTTTGAGTTCGGAGAAGGCGGGATTTATCAATGGCGCGGCAATACCAATTGACGGGGGAGCCAGCAGGTCCAACCTTTGAGAGAATGGTTTAGCTACTAAGCCATTTCCTTAACTCGGAGAGAGAAAGGGTGTTCAAAAGGTTATCGACTTTGCACCAGCCCTTCCGGGCGAGGTAAACTCCGAACTCCATAAAGTCAAGATGTTCGGTCCGGTGGGAATCGGTTCCGATGGATAGGGTCACACCCTTCCCAATAGCACGCTTGATTAGCTTGTCGTCCAGATCAGTTCTTGAAGGCGAAGCGTTTATTTCCAGTGCCGTACCGGTTTCCCTTGCCCGGGCGAAAACTTCCTTCCAGTCGAGATCAAAGCTACCTCGTTCTCCGAGTTTCCTTCCCGTCGGGTGAGCGACTATATTGACGTGTTCGTTTTCAATCGCTCGAACCAGCCTGCGCGTCATCTCCTCCTCCCCGAGGTCGAAATGAGAATGCACCCCGGCAAGTACGATATCAAGTCTATCCAGCGAATCCTGAGATAAATCAAGCGTCCCGTCTTTTTGAACGTTGGCTTCGACTCCGGCGAGCAGCTCCAATCCACCCAGCTCTTCGTTGACGCGCTTGACTTCTTCCAGGTGTTCCTCAACTTCGGAATCCGTCAGACCACCAACTATTCCCGCCGTTTCCGCGTGGTCAGTCACGGCAAGGTAACTATAACCTCTTTCCTCTGCCTCTTCTCCCAGCACGTCCACGGGAATTTCCCCGTCGCTGCTCCGGTCGCTATGACAGTGCAGGTCGCCTTTGATATCTTCCCTCTCAATCAGGTCAGGCAGATCACCGCTCTCGGCCGCCTCGATCTCACCTCTGGCCTCACGGAGTTCAGGGGGGATCCAGTTCAAACCAAGCTTTCCGTAGACATCTTCTTCGTCGCTTCCAGCAATCCTTTCCTCGGACTCCTCCTCGAACAAACCATACTCGTTTAGCTTGTAACCGTCGGCAATGGCCCGCTGTCTCATCCTGACGTTGTGTTGCTGAGAACCGGTAAAGTACTGCTTGGCGGCGCCAAGACTCCCCGGGTCAACGATCCTGAGGTCAATTCTCAAACCAGAATCCGTGCGGATTGAACTTTTGGTGTCACCTTTGCTCAAAACCTCGTCGGTCTTTTCAAGGGAAGCAAAAGCCTCCATGGCTTCCCCTCTATTTCCGGTAGTTGCAAGTATATCCACGTCACCTATATCGTACCGGCGACGACGCAGCGATCCTGCGAACTCCAGGTCAATAAATGCGTCGGACTGGTGGAGCTCTTCCTTTATCTCCCGAGCCAGGGGCAAAACCTCGGATATGTGAACTCTACCCCGAGCCTTTTTAACTATCTCCAGCCCCTTCATAATATTTTCTTCCGACTTGGCTCCAAACCCTTTTAATTCACGAATCCTGCTTTCCTTACCGGCTTCTTCCAGTTCTTCCAAAGTGGTGACGTCAAGTTCCTCCCATATCTTCTTCATCTTCTTTGGACCGAGGTTACGAACCTTGAGAACGATGGGATCGATGGGGATTTCTTCTTTCAGCTCTTCGTGATACTGAAGCTTACCCGTTTCGATTATCTCGGCGATCTTCTCCGATATGTTTTCACCAACCGCGGGAATATCCTCCAGTTCTCCCCTGGCATGAACTTCCTCAAGATCGTCGGCAAGAGAATCTACCTGACGGGCGGCTCTGCGGTAAGCTCTTGGTTTGTACTCGACACCTTTTATCTCCAGTAAGTCCGCCACTTCGTTCAGAATCTCTACTACGAGATCGTTAGAGGCCATACTCCCTTTAATCGACTCCCCTTCTTCCCTCGAATGCCTTGCCCAGTGTAGCCTTATCCATAAACTCTATCTCCCGACCAACCGGAATCCCCTGAGCTATCTGCGAGACCTCCACGTCCAGATCTCGCAACTTTTTCACCAGGAACATAGAAGTTGACTCTCCTTCTGTTTTGGGTTCGAGCGCAAGTATGACTTCGTCAACTTCGTCGTCCTTTGCCCTATGGATGAGGTTATCTATGGCAAGATCCTCCGGTGAGACATCTTCGATTGGATTTATAAGTCCACCGAGGACGTGATAGAGGCCGTCGTACTTTCCGGTCGATTCCACTTTCGGGATGTCCCACGGTCTGCTAACCACGCATATCTTCCCCCTGTCCTTTTTTGGATCGGAACAGATTTCGCACCTGTCACCCGTGGAAAAGTTGCCACAAACATCACACCGACCAACTTCCTCAGTTAGAGCATTCAAGGCCCGGGAAAGTTTTTGAACCTCCTCCCGGTCGCGCGTCAATAGGTGAAAAATAAGCCGCTCGGCCGTCTTCTGACCAATTCCGGGCAGCTTTTTAAGCTCCGAAATGGCTCTTTCGAGCGGTTCTATCATAAGCCAGGTATATTAGGGATGTCCATTCCTCCGGCAATATCGCCCATTTCCTCTTCCTTCATCTCCTGGGCTTTCTCCTTTGCATTGTTAACCGCAGCCAGTATTAGGTCTTCAAGCATCTCGGAGTCTTCCGGATCAATTACCTCTTCTTCAATACTGATATCTATCACTTCTTCGTTTCCGTTTACGAGTACGGTCACCATACCGCCACCGGAAGTAGCTTCTACCTCTTTCTTTGCCAGTTCGTCCTTTTTCTTTTCAAGCTCTTCCTGCATTTCCTGCGCCTTCTGCATTATGTTGTTGATGTTCCCAAATCCTTTCATGATAAAACCTCCGTGTTATAACCTTCCTTCTTCTACAACGTTACCGCCAAACTTCTCCTTTACCAGCTCCGACTTCTCATCGAGCAAGCTGGTTTTCGAATTTCCACTCTCTGGATCGGCGTCCTCGTTATAAATTATCCGTAAATCGTCTATATCATCAAAGTAATTATCCACCAATGAATTGAGATAGGAAAGATTGCTTCCGGATTCCAGACTTTCCTTGTGAAAAGAGAACTCCCTGCTAAACTCAATATAAAGATCCTGGTTTCTAATTATTGGATTTGCTTCTTCCAAAAAAGCGGCAATTGAAATCTTGTCCTCCTCTATCTCCCTTACCATCTTTCTCCAGGCGTCGGAGTTCTTTAAACCTTCCTTTTCCCCATCACCAGCGGGAACGGTAACCTTTTCCCTGCTTTCCCCATCGTTCTTTTCGGTTTCGTTATTGTCCTCATCGGAGGAATTCTGTTCAGTATCTTCAGACGGTTTTTCCTCCGGCGTGACCTCATCAGCTTTCCCTTTGGGCTCTCGTTCAATTGCTCCATCCGGCTGGTTCAATGCCTGATCCTGGGCTGATTCGGTGGTCATTTTGTGCTCCTTAAACTGACCGAGCAGCTCGAGGCTACCAACTTCAAGAGCTACGCGTTTATGCGAAGAACGTTTGAGGTCCTCTGCAGTATCCAGTAATCCGCGCGAAAGGGAAACCATTTCTTGCATCCTTTCACCATCGTTCGTTTCCTTGATTCTGACCCTCAACTTATCCAGAAGACCTTCAAGGAATAATTCGAGATCCCTGCCCCTGCTCACGAGATCGTCCAGTATATCGAGCAACTTCCCGGATTCGTTAGCAAGTAACGCATCAATATACCTCTCAGTCGTCTCGCCCTCAACCAGTCCGAGCAACTCAAAGAGGTCGTCCTTGTCGACTTCACCAGTTGGTCCGGAACCCATCACCTGTTCCAGAATTACTAAGGCGTCACGCATGGAGCCCTGAGCTCGGGAAGAAATCAAACCTAATCCTTCATCGGTTATCTCCAACCCTTCGCTCTCGGCCACTTTCGCCAACCTTTCCTTGATCTCTTCTCCCGATATTTCCTTGAATTCAAAAACCTGACAGCGAGAAATGATTGTTGCGGGAACCTCTTCCGGTTCCGTCGTGGCAAATATGAAAGTGACTTTATCCGGCGGTTCTTCTATCGTCTTCAACAGGGCATTGAAGGCCTGGTTTGTCAGCATGTGAACTTCGTCGATTATGTAAACCTTATTCCGTAACTCCGCAGGGGCGAAATTTACTTCCTCCCGTAGTTCCCTTATTTTATCGATCCCCCTGTTGGAAGCTCCATCTATCTCGACGATGTCCAGTGCCTGACCTTTGTCTATTTTCTTACAGCTGGAACAAGTATTACAGGGCTCACCGTCCTCAGTGTCTTCACAGTTGAGGGCTTTTGCCAGAATGCGGGCAACTGAAGTCTTACCGGTCCCTCTCGGTCCGGCAAAAAGGTAGGCGTGTGAGGTCTCACCCTCCTGTGCGGAATTACGTAATATCCTGACGGTTCCTTCCTGCCCGACGACATCTCCAAACTTCTCGGGGCGCCACTTCAGGTAGAGAGACCTCGGTCCCGTACTACTGGAGCTAACCATATTCACCACCAAATCGTAGTCGCCGCTTCATTTAACCCTCCAACAAACAACACGAAGAACCAGCGGCAGAAAGTGTTAGGGAACAAGTCAATGCCATACTGATCTGACGGAACCTGCTTACCTTTGGCCGTTGGACAAAAGCAATACCAGGTCTCGGATCAACTATAAGGAGAGAAAAAAACAATTCCGGACTTAAACTTATTTAACGAATACAAAATTTTTAAAATACTTGGAGCGTTTATCCCGGCGGAGTTCTTTATTGCCAGGGGCTACCGTGCTCGTCACCGTACGGCAACAAACCCAGATATCTGGCGCTCTTAATTGCTTCAGCTGCTTTCCTCTGGTGCTTCTCGCATAAGTTGGTAGCACGCCTTGGTAGTATCTTGCCCGACCTGTTGGTAAATCTCTTTAACTTGTTATACTGTTTGTAATCTAGCTCTATTTTATCCTCACAGCCCATACACCTGTTGGATCGCCTTCTTCCCATAGTTAATCAACCACTCCCGTGTATTTCTAAGTATGAATTAAGATTAAAAAAAGAAATCAAATCCCGGAATCCTCACTGTTTAAGCCGAACTAAATCGGAACTTTAACTTTTTACCGGCTCCGCTACGTCCTTGTTGCGGAAAACCTGGTATCTTATTACTCCTTCTTCTACGTTTGATTTTTCCGAGATCGCGTCAATATCGTCCGAGGAGGCCTGGAATTCGACCAGGAGGTAAAAACCCTCGGAAAAGTCATTTATTTCGTAAGCTAGCCTCTTTTTTCCCCACTCTTCCATGGACTCGACTTCTCCATCTTCGTCTTCCACTATTGCCTTAAGCCTATCCTTTTTATCTTCCAGACCCTCTTCAGCGAACCTGGGGTCCAGAAGGAACATCACTTCGTATCCTCTTAAATTATTCAAGCTGTCACCTCTTTTAGTAACGAA
>CAZDMI010000032.1:0-12833 GCA_964506635.1 uncultured Thermotogae bacterium | reverse complement strand
CCCGGATTTTCCTCTTTTCCTCGACCAGGTCCTTTATGATGTTCTCGGCCTGGATCTTTCCTTCGTCGAGGAACTCCTCTGCTCGAGATATAATCCCGTCCGAGAGGCCGAGCCGGGAGGCGATAATAAAGGCGTTGCTCTTCCCCGGTACTCCTTCGAGAACGTGGTAGGTCGGTACGAGTTCTTCCGGGTCGAAATCGACGGAAAACGTGGCCAGCTGCGGGTGGTTAAAGGAAAAGTTTTTTATCGCCGTGAAGTGGGTTGTAACGGCAAACCTGGCGCCGGCATCGAGCAGGGTTTCAAGAATCGAAAGCCCGAGGGCGGCGCCCTCTTCCGGGTCCGTTCCTGCACCCAGTTCGTCCAGCAGGACCAGGCTTTCTGAGCCGCTCGCGTCGAGTATGTCCACGATATTGCCCATGTGGGACGAGAACGTCGAAAGGCTCTGTTCTATGCTCTGTTCGTCGCCGATGTCGCTGAAGACGTGGTTGTAGACTTCCAGCTTGCTGTCCTGGGAGGCGGGAATCGGGATTCCGGACTGGGCCATCAGGGAAAATAGGCCGATGGTCTTGAGCGTGACGGTTTTTCCGCCGGTGTTCGGGCCGGTAATCGTGGCGCCCTGCTCCGTCCCACCGAATCTTATCGTCACCGGGACGACTTCGTCCTGGTCGAGCAGTGGATGCCTAGCTTTGATCAGGGAAAGGCCGCCATCCTCGACGAGCTTCGGGGCGGAACAGCTATACTCCTGTGCGTACTGAGCCCGGGCGTAGATCGAGTCCAGCCGGCGCAGCGCAGCCTGGTTGGATCTCAGTTTGCCCTTCTTGCTTTTGAACAGGTCCGTGAGCTCGCCCCGGATTCTTTTCTTCTCCTCCACGATTTCGGAGGTCAGATCCTTGAGCTCGTTGTTTAACTTGACGGCCGAAGAGGGCTCGGCAAACAGCGTCCGGCCGGAGTTCGAGCTGCCGTGAATCACGCAGTCCACCCTTTCCTTGGCGGAGCTTATCAGCGGGACGACCAGACGGTTCGACTTCTGGACGACGACCGAGTCCTGAATTAAATTACTGTGGTTAGAGATGAAGTCGTTGAGCCTGGTTTTGACGTCCTCCTCGATTTCACGCTTTTCCTTCAGTAAGTTAAATAGCTTGGTTGTTGCCGTATCGCGGATCTCGCCGCGCCGGTTTACCTTCGACTTGATCTCGGTCTGCAAAGCATCAAGCGAGTTGATTCGCTTTGCCAGTTTCCTGAGCTGTGGCGTCTCTTCCTTCGGTCGATCCAGGATGTCCTCCCTGGCGTCCCCTGCCACCGTCAGGGTATTGCTGATTTCGAGGAAGTCGGATGCCTCCAGCGGCGGGTGTTCCTGTGCCACCTGAATCAGCGGCTCGAAATCCGTCATCTCCCCGAGCTGGAACCTGTTTGGACCCTGGAGAAGTTCCTGGCACTCCTCCACGCTGGCCAGTTCTTTCTTTATTGCCTCAGTGTCGGAACGCGGGTTCAGGGACTCGATTTCGGATTCACCCAGCGGAGAAACCGCGAATTCCTTGACTATTCCCTTGAGTTTCTCGAACTCGAGGTCGCTATACGTTCTTTCGTTTGATATTTTTTTACTCATAGCTTGTCTTCTGTTTTCTTGAATTTCCTCGGTTTACTGGTAGTCAGGACTTGTTTCCCCATTCTACTATCTTCAACCCTACTTCGGCGGTACCGGAGCCGATGATTCCCAGCCTTTCGGCTGCTTTTCGGGAAAGGTCGATTATCCTGCCCTTGATAAATGGTCCCCGGTCGTTGATTCTGACCACGACGCTTTTGCCCGTTTCAAGCTGAACGACTTTTACCCTTGTGTCGAAGGGCAGGCTCTTGTGTGCCGCGGTCATCTCTTCCGGGTCAAACATCTCCCCGTTTGCAGTCGGATTGCCGGCGAAGTTCGGTCCGTACCAGCTGGCGACTCCCTTTTGGTAGTATCCCGAGCTCGGACCGAGTCCAGTCGTCAATCCGACGATCAGCCCTACCGCTATCAGGGAAGCCCCGAGCAGGACGTATACTCTATCCATTTCTCCCTCCGAAAAGTAACCCTTTAGGAGTTTATCAGATCTTCCAGATATTCTTCTATATCCTCCAGTCCGTAGATGGTTCTGCCGACCTCGTAATCCTCCAGCCAGGCTTCCTTGACCGTCTCGTCACGGCGTACCTCGACGTCCTCTATCCCGAGGCTGGAGATCATCGTCTTTGCCTCGTCCTCTATCTGCCTGTTTTTTACCCGAAACAAAAACCTTTCTAAGTTCATTCGTGCCACCTCTTTAATCTTTTTATCCAACCATCAGGAAAATTATCTGTTAATGCCGTTACTCAATAGATGATAATCCTTTGAGCGGGGCTGGTAAAGCCTTCCGTCTAATTAAAGTTATTGGTGAACTCGTCCACGGGAGCGGTATTTTTACCCCGAAGACTTTCCTTATTCCTCGCTCTCGAACTGTTCTCCGGCCGAGTTCAGGACTTCCTGAAAGTCCTCGAAGTCCTCGATCGGCATGCTGATGGAGGCGTAACCGTACTGAAAGATTACTTCGTTGGTTTCGTCATCCAGCCAGACCGCCACCGGTGTTTCCGATTCCGTCGAGCCTTCTGCCAGGTCCTCGATGCTAATCGTAATCACCTCCTCGGATTGTAAGTTAAATCGCTCTTGCCTTTGTTTTCAAGCACGAAGTCAGGTCAGACGAATTTCAGAACGAAATGGAGGTAGAAGTAAAAAACCGGAAGTGCGAAGAGCAGACCGTCAATTCGATCGAGCACGCCGCCGTGACCGGGAAACAAATAGCCGGCATCCTTAACTCCCGCAATACGCTTTAACCAGGATTCGGTTAGATCGCCGAGTTGACTGGATAGACCGATCAGTACTGCGAGAATTCCCACGTGAGGCAGCCACCTGATATAAGGGCCCCATCTCGGCGAGATGAAGACGGAGATCGATGCACCGATGAACGCGACGATGAGACCTCCGAATACGCCCTCCAGGGTCTTGTTCGGGCTGACGTCCGGTGCGATTTTCTGTTTGCCGAAGAACTTGCCGAACAGGTAGGCGCCGGAATCGTATCCCCAGACTATCAGCAGTAGGTTGATGGCGTGGAGTATCCCGCTCTCCGCGATGTAAATAAGGTAAAAGTAATGCAGCAAACCGGGAAGATAGATCAGACCCATGATCGCGGCGAGAATCGATTTGGCGTTTTCGTTAAAATCCGTCCGCTTCAGGTTGATAACTATCGCGACGCCCAGGGTGCTGATTCCGATCAGGTATCCGGCACCCGGAAAGAAGGAATAGGCCATGAACGCGGCTCCGGCCAGTAACGAGCTCGACAGTGCTCTGATTTCTATACTGCATTTGTCCATCAGGTCGGCGAACTCGGCCGTGCCGACTACCGAGGAAATCGCCAGGAAGATACCGACGGCCCAGGGGAAGTTATCGTGCTTGGCGAAGTAAAGCAAAGCGAGAACTCCCGGTGCCGCGACCAAGGAGGTCAGTATCCGCTTGGTTATCGAGTTCAATTGTCGTCCTCTCCGCTGACTCTACCGTATCGTCTTTCCCTGCGCTGGAAGTCGGCAATAGCCTCCAGCAGGTGCTTCGGTTCAAAGGACGGCCAGAACCTGTTGGTAATCCAGATTTCCGTGTAGGCGAGCTGCCATAGCATGAAGTTACTTATTCGTCTTTCCCCGCTGGTTCTAATCAACAGGTCGGGGTCGGGGACGTCCGCCGTGAATAGGTGTGAGGCAAAGAGCTCTTCCGAAAAATCCTCCTCCGAGAGCTCTCCCCGGCTTGCCTCGCCGATCAGCTCCCGGGTGGCATCCAGTATTTCCTGTCTACCGCCGTAGTTGAGCGCCATGATCAGCTGCAGTCCCTCGTTATCCGCGGTGGCTTCCATCGTGTTCTTTACCACCTGTTCGGTTGGGTCGGGTAGGTCGTCGACTTTTCCGATAACCCTGAGTCTGACGTCGTTTTTTAGCAACCTCATTCCCTTCTCCCCCAGCAGGTCCTTCAGCAGGGTCATCAGGAACTGGACTTCCTCGTCCGGCCGGGACCAGTTCTCCGTGGAGAAGGTGTAAAAAGTCAGGTACTTGATCGGCAGCTCCTCCGAGATGAACTCGATCAGGTCCTCCGCTCTCTCGGTCCCGCGTTCGTGTCCCCTCGTCCTCTCCAGGCTCCGGTTATGGGCCCACCTGCCGTTGCCGTCGGGGATTATCGCTACGTGCTCCGGCAGCTGGTTTTCCAGTACGTGCTCTAACGTTTTCTCAAAATTCACTTACGATTGCCTCCCTGACCAGGTAAAGGGATCCCGTTACGGGTATCAAGTCCTCAGCCTCCGCTTCTTTCCTTACGATTTTAAACGCTTCCCCGGGTGAGTCTACAACTTTGAAATTGAGGTCGAGCTCCTCCGCCCGATCCTTTATCGCCCGTAATGGGAAGGCTCTCCGATGGTCCAGCTCAGTCAGGTAAAGTTTGTCCGCCACTGTGCCGATCTTTGAGAGCATACCTTCCAGGTTTTTGTCCTTTAAGGCGCTGAACACAACCCTGATACTCCCGCTTTTAGGACGTAAGTCCCGGTGGATTTCGAGTTCATCGACCAGAACCTCGATCGCCGCTTCGTTGTGTGCCCCGTCAACCAGGAAGTGCGGGTCCTCCTCCAGTAGCTGAAACCTGCCCGGCCAGCTGGCATCCTTCAAGCTGGAGATTATCTCCTCGGCTTCCGGGTAAAAGCTCGTCCCTTCTAGAGCGGTCACCGTGCTCAGTGCGGTGGCCAGGTTCCGCTTCTGGTACGTGCCGGGGAGACCGATCTCGATCTTTCTTCCTCTCAGGCTATCCACCGAGCAACTCTCAACGCCATAACTGGAGCCGTACCAGTCGTAATCGAGCAGTTTTAGCTCGGTTTCCTCCTCGACGAAGGTCAGATCACAGCCGGTTTCCCGGCATTCTTCCCGAAAAACCCGTTTCGTTTCCGGGACCGATGCATTAACCACGAGCGGCTTGCCCGGTTTGGCTATCCCCGATAGTTCCCCGGCTATTTCCTCGATCGTCTCGCCGAGCAGGTACTGGTGTTCCAGGTCTACCGAAGTCACTGCAGCTACCAGGGGGTCTCCGACCGGATTCGTCGCGTCGTAACGTCCACCCAGGCCGGCTTCCATCAACCCGACTTCGACTCCTTGTTCGCTGAAGTACCAGGCGGCCAGAGCAGTCGTCGCTTCGAAGAAGCTCGGCGGGTCGTCCCGTCGGCGCAGCTCCTCCAGAGGCCCCTCAAGGTAGTTAATTCCTTCAGTTATCGCGGATCCCCCTATCTCTTCCCCGTCGATTTTTATCCTTTCGGAGAAATTGACCAGGGGAGGTGAGACGAATTCACCGACGCGGAAATTCTTTTTCAGGATGCTGCTCAGTAGAGCTAGAACCGACCCTTTCCCGTTTGACCCGGCGATATGAATCGACCTGAAATCCTCCTCCGGGTTGCCCAGCCCGTCGAGAAGGTGGCGGATTCTGCTCAAGCCCGGTTTTACGTCGTACTTCGGTAAACTCTCAAGCAGGGAAAAGGCTGGATCCAGTTCTTTGTTCAATTATCCTCCAGGGCTTCCAGGTTGGACTCGAGCCGCTTCCTCTTCTCGAGGAATTCCTCCTTTTTTGATTTTTCCCGGGCGACTACCTCGTCCGGTGCCTTGGTAAGGAAGTCCTCGTTGTTGAGCTTTTTTCTCGTTGATTCCAGTTCGCGTTCCAGTTCTTTCAGTTCCTTTTTGATATTTTCCCGTTCCTTTTCTATGTCTATAAGTCCCTCCAGCGGGACCATGACTTCGGAATCTTCCAGCACCCTGCGTGAGCTGTTTTCCGGCCGCTCCATATCCGTTCCGACTTCCATTTCCGCAACGTCCGCCAGTTCGGAGAAGTAAGTGGCCTCCTTTTGGACAAGTTCGGTCAGCTCCTCGCTATCGACTTCTACGAGAACTTTTACGTCCTTGCCGGTTGGAATATTCATTTCCGCGCGGACGTTTCTCACGGCGCTAATCATCTCCTGCAGGGTGGAGATGTTGCTTTCCACCTCTTTGTCTATCGCGTCTTTGCTGGCTGCCGGGAAGTCCCTGTCTATCAAAGCGTCCGGGCTATCCGGCAGTTTGCCCCAGATTTCTTCCGTAACGAACGGGATAAATGGATGCAGCAGGCGCAGGGTTCCGTGGAAAACGGTTCCAAGCACCCGGCTGGCAGCCTGCCCCGCCTCGTCCGAGTAAAGGCGCGGCTTGATCAGTTCCAGGTACCAGTCACAGAAATCGTGCCAGACGAAGCTATAGATCTTCTTAGTGGCGGCCTTGAAGGAGTATTCCTCCAGATCCTCCCTGACGCCGCTGACCGTATCGGCGTAACGGCTGAGGATCCACCTGTCTTCCAGCTCCATCTCGTCCTCGTCCGGAAGTTCCGTGTCGTCTTCGTCGATGTGAGACAGGGTAAACCGGGCCGCGTTCCAGAGCTTGTTCAGGAAGTTCCGCTTGTCCTCTATCTCGTCCTCGGAGAGCTTCATCCCCCGGCCTTTGGTAGTCGAAGAAGCCATGGCAAACCGAACGGCATCCGCACCGTACTCGTCCTTCAGCTCGAGCGGGTCGAGGATGTTGCCCTTGGATGAGCTCATCTTTTCCCCGTTTTCGTCCAGAACGAGCGGCGTGAGTAGTACCTGATCGAACGGGACCTCGTCGTTGAAGTGCAGACTGGTCATTATCATTCGCGCAACCCAGAAAAATATTATGTCGAAGCCGGTGATCAGCAGGTCCGTCGGAAAGAAGTATTCCAGGTCCTCGGTCTCTTCTGGCCAGCCCATGACGGAAAATGGCCAGAGTGCCGAGCTAAACCAGGTGTCAAGCACGTCCTTCTCCTGGGTTAAATCCGTACCGCCGCAGCTGCTGCATTTTTCCGGTTCCTCCCGGGCGACCGTTATCTCGCCGCAGTCCTCGCAGTGCCAGGCCGGTATCCGGTGGCCCCACCAGAGCTGGCGCGAGATGCACCAGTCCTCGATGTTTTCCATCCATTCAAAGTAGACCTTCTTCCAGCGTTCGGGAACCAGTTCGACCTCGTCGTTTCTCACTGCCTCGATTGCCGGTTCCGCCAGGTCCTCCATCTCGACGAACCACTGTTCGGAGATGCTCGGCTCCACGACGGTATCGCAGCGCTGACAGTGGCCGACGGAGTGCTCGTAGTCCTCGACCTTCTCCAGGTAACCTTCCTCTTTCAGGTCCTCGACGACTGCGTCCCGGCCTTCGTAGCGGTCGAGTCCATCGTACTTCCCCTCGAAGCTTATCTCCGCGGCGTCGTTAATTACCGAGATCGTCTCGAGGTCGTGTGCTTCCCCGATGTCGAAGTCGGTCGGGTCGTGCGCCGGAGTAACCTTCAGTATCCCCGTCCCGAACTCGGGATCAATGGCGTCGTCCTTGACTATCGGAAGTTCGCGGCCCACCAGAGGCAGGATCGCCTTTTTCCCGGCCAGTTCCTCCGCCCGCTCGTCTTCCGGGTGGATTGCCAGGGCAGTGTCTCCGAGCATCGTCTCTGGTCGGGTCGTAGCAATGGTGACTGATTCGTCCTCACCCTTCAGCGGATAGTTTACCCAGTAAAGCTTGCCCTCTTCCTCCTCGTGTTCGACCTCTATGTCGGAGAGGGCGGTCGAGCAGCGGGGACACCAGTTTATGATGTATTTGTCACGGTAGATGTAACCTTCCTCGTAGAGCTGAACGAAGGCCTCTCTGACGGCGCTGGAAAGGCCGTCGTCGAGCGTGAACCTCTCCCTGCTCCAGTCGGGCGATGAACCGAGAGCCTTGAGCTGATCCTTGATCTTCCCGCCGTATTCCTCCTTCCAGTCCCAGACCCTGTCGACGAATTCCTCCCGACCGAGGTCGTGACGCGTTAGTCCTTCCTCGGCGAGGTTCTTTTCGACGACGTTCTGGGTGGCAATGCCGGCGTGATCCATTCCGGGAAACCAGCAGGCCTCCTTGCCCTTCATTCTCTGGTACCTGATCACTATGTCGTGCAGGGTGAACTGGAGGGCGTGACCGACGTGAAGCTCACTCGTAACGTTGGGAGGCGGAATCGCCATGGAGAACGGTTCCCTGTCCTCGTCTACCTCGGCGCGAAAGTATCCTCCTTCCTCCCAGAAATCGTATATCCTTTCCTCGACTTCTTCCGGTTCGTAATGCTTAGATAGTTCCATCTATCTTTCTCACCTACCTTAACTTGAAGGTTATGATATCGGTTTAACCGGGTTCCATCAACGGTAAGGGTTTTTAGTTGAATAGTTTGCTGGTTTAATAGTTCCGGGTTAGGGGGGATAGAAGTCCCGCGGCGTAAACTTTTAATATATCTCCGGGCGCAGGCTCTCCAGAAGTGGTAACCGCTTCCGGGTTTCCTTGACCTTATCCAGGTCTATATCGACGTACAGGGTTTCCTCGCCTTCTCCGGCTTCGGTCAGGACTTCGCCCCAGGGGTCGGCCACGAGGGAGTGCCCGTATGCTTTGTAGCTGCTGGACCTGTTCCGGGCGGGCGAGGCGGCTGCCACGAATACCTGGTTGTCTATCGCCCTCGTTCTCAGTACCGGTTTCCAGTGCGCCGGTCCGGTGGTCGTGTTGAAGGCTGCGGGTAACAGGACCATTTTACTCCCGGCACTGGCCATGCTCCGGAAGAGTTCCGGGAAGCGCAGGTCGTAACATATTGCTACCCCGAGCTTTCCTAAGTCGGTTTCTACGACGGTTTTCTCGTCGCCGCGATCCAGGTATTTTGACTCGTCAAACTGTATTCTTCCGGGGTAATCTACCTGGAACAGGTGGGTTTTTCTGTGCTTGCCGATCATTTCTCCCCGAGGGTCGAATATCGTCGAGGTATTGTATACCTTCCCGTCGGCCTTCTCGGGAATCGAACCGCCGACGATATACGAATCACAGGAATCAGCCAGTTCCGAGAGTAGTTCCGTGGACTTTCCCGGTATTTCTTCTGCGTAATCGGAAAACCGGTCGGTTTCATAAGGGCAGTTGAACATTTCGGGCAAAAGAATCAAATCGGCCTGACCTGTTTCCTTCTTACCGCAGATTTTCTCCAGCTTTTTCAGGTTCGCGTCTTTTTCTGCCTGGACCTTCATCTGTAAAACCGCGAGCTGCATCTTGACCACCTCTTCTGGGCAATTTGACCACGAGTTTCGTCAGTCGACCGACGAACTGCTGATACCGGCCGTCTCCGTCGACTCCTTCACCTCTTCCGAAACGGCTCCTTCGGTTTTATCCTCTTCCTTGATTGTCCGTTGCTTCCAGGTCCCCGTCAAGAACCAGATAAACGCCATTATCCCGACGATAAAGTTACTGGTAAATAGTCCGAGCCAGATCCCGTCCGTGCCGAGATTTATTCCGACTATTCCGAATGCCAGGAGGTAAGATACGCCTACTCGCAGCGGCAGGAGCCGGATCAAGGACATTATCATCGGCGGTTTCGTGTGCCCGGACCCTCGGAATACCGAACTGGTCAACCGATATACGCCGAAGAACGGGATGGACCAGAGGAAAATGCTGAGAAACCTGGCTCCCGTTTCGATGACCTCCGGGTCATCTATAAACACCCGGAAAAGCGGGCGCCGCAGCAGGAAAACCAGCAACGCCAGCGTTATCAGGGCCGAGAAGGAGAGCGCGTAGGCCCGCTTCGCGACGGAAGAGGCCCTGCTTTCCTGCTCCGCTCCGATGTTCTGGCCGATCATCGTCGTTAACGGGGAGGCCAGCCCCCAGATCGCCACGTTTAGAAGTCTGATTAACCTCTGTCCGATGCCGTAGGCCGATACGGCCACGACGCCGAGCCGGGAAATCAGCCCCATCAAAAAAACGGATCCAACTGCCGTGCCTGCCTGCCCAATTGCCGAGGGGAGGCCTATTTTCAGTATCTGTTTTACCCACCTGAGCTTGAGCAGCAGGTCCTTCAGGTGGATATGAATTTCCAGTTTACCGGAAAAAAGCAGGTAAATGGCAACTAATGAAGCGATACCCCGACTCAGGATGGTCGCCAGCGCCGCTCCGGATACGCCCATCCCCGGCATCAATCCCAGCCCGAAGATGAAGAGGGGGTCGAGAATCATGTTGGCTATAACCGAGGAGCCCGTGACGAGCATGGGCGTTATCATGTCCCCGATACCCCGGATGAGGGAGCGAAAAGCAAAAAAGACGAACATCAGCGGCAGGCCCGAAAAGATTATTCTGATATAACTCAACGCTTTCGGGTAGACGTCCTCGGGCACGCCCATCAGCGTCTCCAGCAGGGTTGGTGCCAGCCAGTAGCCGATTGCCGAGAGCAAAAGAGAGCTAACGAACATGAAAGAAATTACCTGTCCGGCGGCCTTGTTGGCGTTTTCCGCGCTACCCGCCCCGGTGTGCTGAGAGACGAGCGATACGCCGGCAATCGAGAAGCCAAAGCCGAGCGAGATGAGCAAAAATACGACCGGAAAGCCGACCGTCGGGGCCGCCACGGCTTCTTTACCTATCTTGCCGAGCCAGTAAGTGTCCACCAGGTTGTAAAGCATCTGGAGGGCATTCGAGACGATTACCGGCCAGCCCAGCACCAGCAACGTCTTTATGATTGGCCCGTTCAGTATGTCGTCCTTGAGTCTGTCGACTCGAGTATCAGTTTCTTGCATTGTAGATCCGTATCCTAAATGGATTCATCATTATTTATGTCCATTATGGGTGATATTTAGGGAAAACCGCAGGGGGTGCAACCTGGAAGTCGATCTTCCGGCGGAGTGGTAAATGAGTTCGCGCTTCCTCGTCGAACTTCTGTCACGGTACTCCAGACCCTCGCTAAAAACCAGAAATTCCTGAAAAACCGCCCTTCCCCTCTGACGTTGTTAAACAATTAAAGCAACCATTATTTATAGTACAAAAACCCCGGTTTGACAATAGGCGATTGGCCCGGGGTTCATCTCGGTACTTGTCGAGGTGGTCGGCGTTGCTTATCTTTATGGGGTTTGGTTGACGATTTAAGTTTAAATGACCGGGAGGAGTACCTTGACCTGGATAGCTCTGATAGTCTCTTTACTTTTGCTGCTAATAATTGCTCAGAGGAACCTGGAACTAGGGATGTTCGTCGCGGCAATTTTCCTGGGATTGATGACTCTCTCCTGGGGTGGTTTTCTCGAACAGGTAGCCGTTACCTTTTCCGACCCGTCGATTCTGGCGCTTGCCGGGCTGGTCGCAATCATTGCCATGGTCGGAGGGATACTCGAGGAGAGCGGCGAGATGGAAAACCTCGTCCGGAATATGCGGATAGGTAAGCGACCATTTCTCGGAACTTCTCCCGCACTCCTCGGAATGTTGCCGATGCCCGGCGGAGCCCTGCTTTCCGCGCCGATGGTCGAGAGCAGCGCCGAGGAGCTCGCCGGCGATACGAAGGCGGTTATCAACGTCTGGTTTCGCCACATACTGTTTCTGATCTATCCTCTCGGACCAGCTCTAATCGCTTCCGCGAAGATAGCCGGTTTGAACGTTTACAGCACGATACCGTACCTTGCCCCGTTCTTCCTGCTTTCCGTCCTGCTCGGTTACTTCTTTCTCCTGCGGGAGACGGAAACGGGGATGAGTTACGCCGAGGACTTTTCCTACCGCGGTCTGCTCGCTCCGCTTGGCGTGATACTGCTGGCCCCTTTGACCGATATCGCGCTCAAGAGCCTGTTTGAATTCCCGGTGACCGAGTACCCGACCCTGGTCGGAGTCTCGCTGAGCTTTGGCACGGCGCTGCTGCTGAGCGGGTACGGTTTTTCCGACCTGAAGGACGTGGCCAAAAAGATGAAACCGTGGAAGTACGCGCTGATCGTCCTCGGAATGTTTACTTTCCTTAACGTGTTTCAATCCTCCGGTGCCCCGGGAGCCATCGGGAGTCTGGACTTTCCGATTTCGGTTTTAGTGGTCGGAGTCGCGTTTTTGCTCGGGCTGGCAACCGGCCGGATTCAGGCGCCGGCTTCGATAGTTTTTCCGGTGTTTTTGGCCAGGCAGGGCGGGGAGTCCGTGCCCCTGATTGCCTTTGCCCTGGCGTACTTCAGCACGTTCGTCGGCTACGCCATTTCGCCGATTCACCCGTGTGTCTCGGTCTCTATCGAGTACTTCGATTCCTCCATAGGCGAATACGTCAAAAAGATAGCGGCTCCGGCTCTGATCTCCATGGTGATTGCCGGTGTACTCTCCGTTTTTCTCCTGTAATCTTTAACTGATATGCGGACGGAAGAGAGACTTACCCGGGAGTTCTTTGGCAGGGATACCGCGACCGTTGCCAGGGACCTGCTGGGAAAGGAGCTGGTCAGAACGTTCGAGGGCCGCCGTCTGGGGGGAAAGGTGGTCGAAACGGAGGCCTATTACGGGGAAGGCGACCCACCGTCCCACGCTTCGAACGGCAGGACTCCGCGCAGCGAGATCATGTGGGGTCGGCCCGGTCTGGTTTACGTCTACCTGGTTTACGGTATCCACATGATGTTCAACGTGGTTACCGAACCGGAGAACAGCCCTGGTGCCGTTCTGTTTCGGGCGGTGGAGCCGAACGAGGGTATCGACTTCATGTCCGAGAACCGGGGAGCCGAGAAAAAAGAGGATCTGACAAATGGTCCCGGGAAACTTACCGAGGCTTTTCGAATCGGGAAGGAGGAGAACGGGCTGGACGCCACCGAGTCGGACGAGCTGGGGCTCTTGAATAGGTCCGACCGGGAAGATGGAGAAATAGTTAAATCAACCAGGATCGGGGTGTCTGAGGGAAAGGATAAAGAACTCAGGTTCCACCTAAAGGGAAACCGGTTCGTTTCGAGCGGCTAATTGAAAATCAA
>CAZDMI010000031.1:0-13358 GCA_964506635.1 uncultured Thermotogae bacterium | reverse complement strand
AGGTTCGAAAAGGGTATGGACCCCGGGGCGACAGTACGGGCCATAAACAGGGTGACGGAAATACTCGGGAAGCAAAGGGGGTTTAAGTCCGCCTCCAAGCTTGTCGACAGTTACCCCTCGCCTTCGGAACCGGAAACAATCACCCTCCGCAAGGAACGAGCCGGCTCGATAATAGGAGTTGAGATAGGAGAAAACGAGATAGAGAGGATTCTCTCCGGGCTGGGCTGCAGCGTTGAAGGTAGCACGGACGAAGGTTTTTCCGTAAAACCTCCCGCAGCCAGAGTAGATCTGACCCGAGAAATTGACCTCATAGAGGAGTTAGCAAGAATTCACGGTTACGACAGGGTTCCTGAAACCCCACCCGATTCCGGTGAGGTGAACCTATTCCGTACACGGAAGGAAAAAGCGACCGAAAAAGCCAAAAGGGTTTTTACCGGCCTCGGACTGTACGAGGTAATCAGCCCCGGTTTTGCTACGGATAAGGAGCTGGACGAGGAAAAAAGCGGCGTTAGGCTGAAAAACCCGATGGGCGAGAAGCGGAGCGAACTCAGGCCCGACGTAGTTTCCAGCCTGGTTCGCCACGCCGAAAACAACTTCAAGGAGGAATCCGACTCGATTGCCCTGTTCGAAATCGGGAACGTATTCCAGCCGGGTGAGGACGAACCAATCGAGTCGACCGGACTAGGGATTTTTCTCGCCGGAAGACGCTACGAAGGGATTGACGGCAAGGAAAACTACAGCTTCTGGGACTTAAAGGGAATTTTGGAGGATTTCTTCGATGCTCTGATGATAGATGCCTCCTTTGAACCCGGCGGACCCGAATTCCTTCATCCTGGCAGAAAGGCAAAAATATCGGTCGCCCGGGAAAAAGTCGGTTATGCCGGAGAGCTGCATCCGGACCGAACCGAGGAGTACGACCTGCCGGACCGGGTTTATCTATCGGAGTTGAATTTCGAAACACTAATCGAAGAAACCAGTTTCGAGGGATCGTACGAAAAATTACCTCAGTTCCCCGCTTCCAAGCGCGACTTATCTATTACCGTACCACAAGACGTTACGGAAAAGGAAATAAGAGCAACGATAACTAACCAGGCGCGGGTGGAAAGCGTATATCTGTACGATCTCTACCAGGGTGAGCAGATAGATTCCGACAGGAGGAGCTTGACCTACGAAATAACTTTCCGCGATAAGGAGAAAACTTTAAGCGACGAGGAAGTTGACGAGATAGTTAGAGATATAAGAAAAGAACTAGAGGACAAAAGTATAGCGTTGAGGGAGTAATTATTGCCCAGGTACACTAGCAGCTGCCCGGAAGACACTAGAGAAATTGGAAAAAAGTTAGTCAGGAAAAATCGAGAAGGTTCGATAATTTGCCTTTACGGCCCCCTGGCAGCCGGCAAAACTACCTTAGTCAAAGGTATGGCTGATGGCCTGGGGATCGACGAAGAGATAGTGTCACCTTCCTACGTCCTGATGAGGGATTACGAAGGAGGCGGGCTACTTTTCCACCTGGACCTCTTCCGGATCAACTCCGGACAGGAATTTATCGAGGCGGGGTTGGAGGAGTACCTTCTAAAAGAAAAAGGTTTCACGGCAATCGAGTGGGCCGGAAGGATCGACGGGATATTGCCGAAGGAAAGAATTGACGTAAGTTTAGAACTTCGAGGAGAAGAAGAAAGGTATATAGAGGTCTTTCATACGGCGCAAGAAGGCAATGATTAATTATTCCTAACTTCTCCTCAGGTTGCCCAATTGACCAGTTTAAAAACTTATTACAACGGTGAAACCTTCGGTTGTTTTGCTAAATGCCCGAACTTGATTGGGAAAGGCTACTCAAATATAATTGCTTTGCTTACCTGCCGAGGTGGCGGAATTGGCAGACGCGCATGGTTCAGGTCCATGTGGACATTTTTTAAGTCCGTGCGGGTTCAAGTCCCGCCCTCGGCACCAATCATTTTCCCTTTAATCGGTTCTCATTGTATCGCATGCCAACTACCATCGTCCCCTATTAAAATGATTTTAGCTTTATTATAATTTAACTGAACAGCAAAGGAGGAATTTGAGATGACAAAGCCATTAGCTCTGAAACAATCAGTTATAGTAGCAGGTCACCCGCGAAGCGGGACTTCACTTGCATGTCAGCTAGTCGAAAGCGCCGGAGTAGAGTTTCCCAGTGATTTCGAAGGAGACCAGTATAACAAGTCCGGATATTACGAAATGGCTAAGAGCAAAGAAGTTTCCAAGCAGTTACTCAAGGAAGCAATGACCGAGGACAACACGGCTGAAATGAACGAGGTAATAGAGAGCCTGAACGATAAAGAGGGCTGGAGCGGTTTAAAGCTGGTTCGAGTTCCGGCGATTTTCTTTTATCGCCACGTGGCCAAGGAAATAAAAATGGTCGGCATATTTCGCAAACCCTCGAACGTCAAAGCCAGTCTCTTCAAGAGGGGTATTAGCGAATTTCCGATTTCCTGGATGAAAAACGCCAATGCACTGATAGCAGCTTACGAGAACATAGAGGATAGCATCCTGTTAAGTTACGAATCGATACTGGAAAAAGCCCCGCACGTCGATGAGGGTTTCGAGAAAATAGAACTGGACGTCGACAATTCTTTAGTCGATACCGACCAGCAAACCCAGCAGGATAGCCGTGTCTTCGTTACGGAACACGAAAGGCGTCTTTATGAAAGACTAAAGGAGCTAGAAAGGGAGAGCTGTTCCAAAACCGGCTCACGCTGGCACAGGTTCCAGGTATAAATCCGTAAGGTCGAGTAATTCTAAGCCGAACGGGAAGAAACCCTGAGCCATTTTCGCGGTATATAGAGTTCTCCGGACTCGTCCTCAACCCCGTATTTTTCAAGGGCCGGGGCTACTGCCTGCTGCAACGCTTCTTGAGCCTCTTCTACCGGGTAGCCATGGAGGGCCCCAACGGCGTAGTTCTTGAAACCGCTAATGTACTCCCAGGCTTCCTGGTAAAGCGGCGCCGTTAGCTCCTCGGTCTCGTGTAAATCAAGCCCGGCCCTTTTCACGAGTTCCCTGTAGTGTTTCCGTGAGTGGAACTTCGACGCTTCGGCCTTGCTCTTATCCTTTTGCCTTTCGACTCCTTTTTCTCTCAGGAACTCAACTGCTTTCCTTACCTGGTACCTGTAGAAGGACTTGGTATCCTCCGGCCTCGCTCCTTCGTAAAAGGCCGTATTAAAGAAAAACCAGCCGTCCTCCTCCAGGTTTTCGGCTATTCGCCTAACTGCCTCCATCTGCCCTTCTTCGGACAGGTTATGGATTCCGTTTCCCCAGAGGACGACGTCTACCTTCTCCTCCCCGGGTTTCATTTCCTGGATTGGCGAATGTATCTGACTCAAGGACCCTACGATCGATTCAAGCTTGGTCCTCGCCACCTCCAGGGCCCCTTCGGACTTATCCAGGCAAACTACCTCCGGCTGACCCCATTCCTCGGGTAGCTCATCAAGAAAAAGCCGTACCATGGTCCCAATACCGGTCGCTATATCCAGTAACCTGTTCACGCTACTGACGCCGGAATCGACCATTGCAGCCACCCAGCTGATAATTATCTTCCTGTTGACCTCTCTATACTCCGGGGTCTTCGCGAAGGGCTCAAAATTATAATCCGATTCTGACATTAGGAGTAATTACCTTCCTATTCCGGGGAGATATTAATAAAAACTACCTAGCTAACTTCAATTGCGTCAACCGGACACTCTTCCATACCCTCTTTGGCACAATCGGCCAGGTCGTCCGGTACCTCACCGGTGGCCTCGCCTTCCGTCCGGTATTCCTCTACTATCCTGGACTTACCATCCTCGTCGGATTCGTAGACCTCGGGACAGAGATTATAGCAGATTGCGTCGGCAATACACGTTTCTTGGTCAACTTCTACTTTAACTGACATATCTTTACCTCCAGGTTTTGATTTTGTTAACAAAGTATAAATTAAGTCGTGAAGTTTTTAAACTTTGCTTTAGCAAGGAAGAGCACCTCATTTCTCCCCCAGCTGTTCCGAGTACTGCTCCCTGAGATCGTTGAAAAAACTGACGTAATCATCGGATCGGTAATCGGGATAGGTCCACGGTTGGGGACGGTATCCCCCGTCCTCGTACTTGAGTGTAACTTCGGCGTAAATACCTCCCTCAAGGTATATACGATGGGAGTAGTTCTTGGTGGTCGCCAGAACCATTTTTGAAAGGCCGACGTAGCCGGGGTCGATATTTACCGGCCTCGCGGTTCCCGTATCGAGCTTACCAGCAAGTTTCTCCTCGATTTCGTTGGTTTTCAGCTTGATTTCGGCTAGCTCTCCCGGAGATACCAGCGAGCGGAAAGAGAAAAACTTTTTCTTTAACCCCATTCCCATTTTTTCGCTATAGTAGTCCGTGTAATCGAACTGGAATAGTGAACTCTCCTCGTCAGCTCGCCCAAATCGGGTCTCTAGCTCGCTTTTGACCTCGGGAATTGTTTCAGGGTAACCTGTTAGAACACCAGCAAAGGGCTTTACGGGAGTCGGTTTTTCCGGTTTACCCATATTACCTCCATTACTTATTCAGAGTGTCGGGGTTAAGTCCGTTGCGGTCAGCTCAATCATCCCGAAATAGGTCCTCGAGGGCATGGTTCAGCTCTGGATAACGAAACTCGAAACCGGCTTCGCTCAGGGCTTTCGGCTCCGCTCTCTGGCCATCGAGAACGAGAGTGGCCGCTTCCCCGAAAAGCAACCGGATCAAACCGGCCGGAACCCTGAAATAGGAAGGTCGGCCCATGACTTTACTGAGCTTCTCCGCAAATTCCCGGTTAGTTTTCGGTTCCGGAGCAGTAAGGTTAAATGGACCCGATACTCCTTCGTTTTCCAGCAGGAAACGTATGGCACGAGCTTCGTCCCTGATATGTATCCAGGGGTAGTACTGTCGCCCGTCTCCCAGCGGACCACCGACCATTAATTTAAAAGGAAGGGTCAAACGAGGAAAAGCTCCCCCCTCAGTACTTAGAACAAGTCCCGTTCGGATCACTGCCCTCCGCACGCCGGACTTTTCTACCGGAGCCGTCACCTTCTCCCATTCTTCCGCAGTTCTCGCTAAATAGCCATCCCCGGCCTTCGAACCTTCAGTCACGACTTTATTCCCCCTGGGGCCGTAATAACCGACGGCAGAAGCCTGTACGAGCACTTCGGGTCCCTCGTCGACGTTTTCTATTGCCTCTTTAACCGCTCTCCCCGCGTCCAGCCTGCTCCCTAAGATCCGATCCTTTTTACTCCGGGTCCATCTATCCGGAATCAAACCCGACCCAGCTATGTTTTCTCCGGCGAGATTTACGATACCGTCAGCTTCTTCCAGTCGGTCGGACCAGCCGCTGGGGCTCCGGGCATCCCATTCGACCATCTCCAGCTCGGGAGAAACTTTTTCTCTGGCATCCGGATTCCGCGAGAGGACGATCACCCCATGGCCGGCATCCAGCAACTCCTTGCTCAACTCCCTTCCTATCAGCCCGGTTCCTCCCGTAATAATTACGCGCATATTTCCCTCCTGGCCGTGCGGGGAGGCCAAATGACCACCTCAGTCCTCGAGACTAAACGAGGACTTCACGTTTGCTCCGCCGTCAACGTGAATAACTTCTCCGGTAACCATTCGGGACTTCTCCGATAGAAGCCAGGCACACGTATCGGCAACGAACTCCTGGGAACCGCTGCTATCCCAGTCGAGCGGCGCAGCATCTTCGTATTCCGAAGCCATTTCTGAAAACCCGGGAATACCACGAGCGGAAAGCGTTTTCATGGTTCCTGCGGAGATCGCATTTGCCCTGATATCCTCGTCTCCTAGCCTGACGGCAACCATTTTGGTAAAGTACTCCAGAGCGGACTTGAAAAAGTTCATCCAACCATAAGGGGGCCAGATCTCCTCGGTGTCAAAGCTGAGAGAGACTATACTCCCTCCTCCAGAGAGCAAAGGATAAAACTGTCTGGAAAGATCAAAGAGCGAAAAACTCGATATATCGAAACCCTCGAGAATCTTTTCCCTGTCGGCCTTAAAGAAATCCGGATCTATGCACTCCCTGTCCGCGTAGGCTATGGAGTGAACGAGCCCGTCCAGCTTCCCCCATTTCTCGCTTACCTTTTCCCTGGCCCCTTTAATTGTTTCCGGGTCCGTAACGTCCAGTTCCCACACAGGCGGGTTTTCGGGCAACCTATCCGCGGCCCTTTCCGTCCTCTCGACTTCAGGAGAGGTCAAGACTACTTCTCCACCCTGATTTATTACCTCTTCAGCAATCCAGTAAGCAGCTGAGCGCTTGTTCCTGACTCCTGTAACCAGTACCTTCCTATCTTCCAGCATGAAAACACCCCTTATCGTTTCTTAATTTTCACCAAAGTAAAAAAACAAAACCCCGAACTTAACTAGGTCTTTTGTTGGTTTTACCAATACTAGCTGAGAACCCCAAGGCTTACCCTGGGGAAGAATTAGCTGGTATTTTGTCCAGCAGTCAAATCGAGGATATTTCTCTTAAAACTACTGTCAACTACTTAATTATATCCCTCTTATCCGGGGTTTAAACAGGAAATGGGCTCGATTGACTGCTGGGTCCAGTTTTATAAAAGGTCAAAATGACTCCTTAAAAGAAGCTTTCTACAAGCTCCTTCTATTGGGGCGGGATGCTTGACTATAGGGGGTAAAGCCGTACTATTAAAGATAGCAAGCTATAATACGTGGCTAAGGTAAGAATGTTAATTGAATCAATTGGAGCGGTTTTCCCCGGCCGGGCTTCGCCACCGAGGTCAAGGATAACCGGAACAAGGAACGGAGGGAAGGCCCCCGCCAGACGAATTGAACGTACTCAATACATATCAAAATAGACCGAGGAGGATGTAACATGCAAAACTTTACCTTTCAGAACGGAACCGAGATAGTGTTTGGAAAAGGAGTAGAAGAAAAAACCGGAGAGAAAATCAAGGAATTTAGCGAGAGTGCACTTTTCCTTTACGGACAGGGCAGCATCAAAGAATACGGAATTTACGACAGCGTGGTGAGCTCACTGGAAGAAAGCGGGATTGAAACGGTGGAACTCGGCGGAGTCCAGCCCAACCCCAGATTGGAACTGGTGAAAGAGGGCATAGAAATATGCGAGTCAAACGACCTGGATTTCATCCTCGCGGTCGGAGGTGGCAGCGTAATTGATACGGCGAAGGCTATCGCGATCGGGGTTCCTTACGAAGGGGACGTCTGGGATTTTTACGAATCCGACAAAACCGTCGAAAAGGCCTTGCCGGTCGGAACGGTGCTCACGATACCGGCCGCTGGCAGCGAATCCAGCTCCGGATCCGTAATTACGAAGGAAGAAGGTGGCTACAAACGGGACGTAGGGAGCGAAAAGATAAGACCACAATTTGCAATCATGAATCCCGAGTTTACTTATACTCTACCGGACTTTCAGACGGCTGCCGGCGCGGCGGATATCATGAGCCACGTCATGGAAAGGTACTTCACAAACGAACCGAACGTCGATTTTACCGACAGGTTAAGCGAAGGAACGCTGAAAACAATCATTGAGAACACTCCGAAAGCAATCGAACACCCGGAAAGCTACGGCCCCCGATCTCAGATAATGTGGGCAAGCACCGTGGCACACAACGACCTGCTCGGCACCGGCCGCGTTGAGGACTGGGCCTCGCACAAGATAGAACACGAACTTAGCGGCATGTTCGACGTCACACATGGCGCCGGCCTGGCAATAACTTTTCCAGCCTGGATGAAGTACAACTATCAGAAAAACGTCGAGCGGTTCGCCCAGTTCGCCGTCCGTGTCTGGAACGTTGATCCGGACTTCTTCTCTCTGGAGGAAACCGCGCTTCAGGGTATTCACGAGCTCGAAAAGTTCTACGAAAGTATAGGGCTCCCGACACGACTGGAGGACCTCGAAGAGGAAATTTCCGAAGACGAGATGAAAGAAATGGCGGCAAAATGTACCGAAGACGGTCCTGTAGGTAATTTCGTCGAGCTGGGCGAGACGGACGTACT
This sequence comes from uncultured Thermotogae bacterium, assembly GCA_964506635.1. GTDB lineage: Bacteria > Bipolaricaulota > Bipolaricaulia > M55B111 > M55B111 > JAGXLP01. Next base: position 5,349 of record CAZDMI010000031.1, on the reverse strand, counting down.
TAAGATTTACAAACTCGCCCAATAAATATCGGATTCTTCTCGGTTTCCGGAAATTGCCACCAGGTCGATCCGGTAATTTCCGGAACCGAGGTGGCCGTTTTTCCAACGGGTAAGTTGGACCGAATAAACCAAAAAGCCGTCACTGGTTCAAAACAGAAAACTCGTGCCCGCCAGATAACCAACGAGAGAAACGGAAGCAGAAAGCACTCCGCCCCAGACCAAATCCACCAGCGTAACCCGAAGCGACCAGTTTGCAAGCGTTGCCAGGTTCGTCAGGTCGTAGGTGGCATAGGCAATTAAACCAAAAAGAAACCCTATACCGATACTCCAGCCGAGCGAATCCTTCTGAATTGCAGGGTTTACCACAAAGAGTACAATCCCGACCACGAATAACAGGTAGAAAGCGAAGGCAGCGGCCCAGTTGGTCGAATCCGCCATGAGCTCACCAAGCTCCCTTCTATAGAAATTTCGTGCCACAACACCTAACCAGGTAAAATCTATCACCAAAAAAGCCCCGAGACATATAAGGTACAGGTAAATCTGCCGCAATAAATTCATCGTCTCACCTTCCAGGTGTCAATTGACGATTTCTCGGTTTTGGAATACCGCAGGCCAGTTCTAAATGTCATCCTCCCGGGTTTTTACCCAGGATCTCAAGAACGATACGGATAATTATAAGCCCCCACCCGAGGGATATTACGAACCAGACAACCTTCTGAGCCGCCTTTATCGCACCAAACAGGACCAGGGAGGCAGTCAGTATTCCAAGATAACCCAGAGGTTCCTCCAGTTCGGACACGTCAACTCCCGCAGTTAAATTCACCAGACTAACCAGCCCTTTGCCAATTACTCCGGCAGCAGTATGGACAAACGTAAGTATACTGTCCAAAACTCCGTCCGAAACGGTGCCAGTTACCCCACCGTCAGCGGCAAAAGCCATTGAGGGAACGGTCCCCCAGATCAAGCCAAGCAACAAAATGGCGCCAAGTGCCACTATCGGAAAACCGCTTAGCCTTTGCATGAATTCCACTCCTTGTAAAGGACGCAAAAAACTTAAGACCGGTAAAGCCGGACGACCGGCCCAGCGTTGTCCCTCCTCTTATTTATATCCTCTTGATCCAGTAAATACAAATCCCAAACAGTTGTTCAAAATCCGTTACCATTTATTACTTATCCGGGTTCTGCACCAATTAACACGCTGAAATATTTCCGTCGGTCTTGGTCGGAAGCAGCCGGACTGGAAAGTTAAGCCCAAATTGAGGTATGACCGAAACCCATACCCGAAAGACCAAAGATCACTCGAGTACAGGAAACAGTGGAAAGATTTGTTGATTCTAGAAAAAAGACAATTGGGCAAATTAAAATGAAAAAAACCAGAAAAGCCATCGCAGTATGAAGATATAACCTGCAATAGCGAGAGACGTAACTGACTCAAAAGGCCAAAGTTCTCGGGAAAAACATTTAAGCTAAGGGAAGCGTCCAATTTTTTTGGGCCGGCAGAGGAAGACCTTACCGGCCCCTTATCTTTTAACCCGTTTTACGCAGGAAATATAAAGGTAACCTTAATTCCTGCCCGTCATTCATGGATAACTTTTCTATATAGACTATATTTATTCTGGGCTGAACCGATTTTTCAGGCCATTTATTTAATTATTTTTTCTACGTATTAATCGCCCAGCGGTCAACCAGTAATATCAGCCTATCTTTTGATATGACCCCGCTTTCTCTGCAGCTTTGGATTTCTTTTGACTTCCTTGACCAACCAAACGTAATAAATGGTTTCGTCCAGCTCGTCCGCCAGCTTCCAATCCGGTTTATCCATTCTGCTTCTTATATACTCGACCTTTTGAGTTTTCTGAGAGGTCTTAATGTTATCGCCTCCCTAAATAAAGCCGAAGGGCTAAGACCCGTTAGGTCAAAATATCTAACGTATCTGGAAGAGCCTCAACCGACGAGGCTCTTTTGAAATCGAAATGTATAGGACCAATTAATTTTCAACTAAAAGACCTTTCGATATATTACAAGTATATCACATTGGCGCCCAGTTTTAAAATCAATTCGGGAAAATAGGTAAAACCATAGATTGTTACCCTATAAAAATATAGTTAACGGTCCAAGGTTAACTTATTGCAGGCCAAAAAGCCACGGTCAAATTGGAGGAGCCCCAGAGTTCAACCCTGGGAAGTTAGGGGGGCAGCGATTAAAGGAGCAACCAGGACGCCAGGCCGAGTAGAAAGATAAACCCTGCGACGTCGGTTACTGTAGTCATCCAGATGTTGGCCGAAAGTGCGGGATCGAGACCGATCTTTTTCAAACCAATGGGGATGGCGACACCCGCTATTCCGGCAACCACCATACTGAGCAACATCGCAAGACTCACGACGAAACTCATCTTTAACGAACCCGTCCAGACGAAAGCTATTATTCCGACGAGGACTCCAATGGAAACTCCATGCAACAACCCAAGTGATGTTTCTTTCACCAGTGCTTTCAGCGCGTGGCCATCCTTGATCTCGCCAAGCGCAATGCCGCGGACGAGCAGAGAAACGGTCTGAGTGCCGGAGTTACCTCCCTGACCAGCTATAATCGGCATGAAGACGGCCAGTACCGCTAAGCGGGAAATCGTTTCCTCGAAGTACCCAACTACCAGTGCCGCAAGGAGCGCGGTACCCAGGTTAACGACGAGCCAGGGGAGACGGTGTTTGACGGAAGTCCGCCACGGGGTCCACAGGGATTCCTCCCTCGCATCGCTAATACCAACCATTTCCAGCATATCTTCCGTATCCTCCTGCCGGAGCACGTCCAGTACATCGTCAACGGTAATTACTCCAAGCAACTTCCCTGAATCAGAAACTACCGGCAGTGCAAGGTAGTCGTACCTGTCAAAAATCCGTGCCACTTCTTCTCGATCCAGCTCCGGCTTCACCGTTTTGACGTCAGGATTCATCACTTCTTTCAACTTCAGATCCGGTTCCTGAAAGGCAAAGTTCCGCAAAGGCAGGACACCACTCAAGGTTCCTTGATCTTCAGTTACGTAAACGTAGTGGATCTCCTCGAGGTTCTTTTCCTTTCCCCGCAACCGTTCTACCGCTTCTCCGACCGTTATATCCTCCTGCAGACTCAGTACTTCAGGTGACATCGTACCCCCAGCCGTATCAGCGGGGTACTCGAGCAGGCTCCGAAGACGTTTTCTAGTTAATCCGTCCAGCCGGTCGAGCAGTTCTTCTCTTTCTTCGGTTCGGAGCTCCTGGAGCAGGTCAACCGAATCATCCGGATCCATCTTCTTCAGAATCCGGGATTGAAAACCTCCGGAAAGCCTGGTAAAGAAACCAGTCGCCTTCCAGGGGTCTAGCGATTCGAATATGGCAGAAGCAAAATCCGATTTCAGACCCTCAACCTTCCTGGCCGCTTCTTCTTCAGGCAGGGCCAACAGCTTTTCGGCTGCTTCGGCGGGATGCAGTTCCTCGGAGAACTTTTCGGTCATACTTTCCATCCGTTTCTCGCTATAATTAATCCGTCAATCGTGACTTGAGGTGCGGTTGAGGCTTGAAAACTACAGGGTAGCCCCTCTGGAGCCCCGGTGTAAATCGGAGCTCCAGAGGTTAACATCAATGACTAAATGGATAATTACTCGCTAGAACTTCCGGTCTTTGCCTTCAAGCTCTCGATCTGTTCGGAATTGTACTGAGTAACCTCCAGAAGTCTATTTACCCGGTCCTCCATTCCACCGATATTTTGGGTCAGGCTTTCCAGCTTGCCGGTCAGATTTGAATCGGTTGCTTCAAGAGAACTTATATCTTCTTCCATCTTTCCCAAGTCGGTTTCCAGCGTATCGAGATTCGCGGTCACCGAATCGTACCTCCCTGAAGCCTTTTCGATAAAACTATCCAGGTTTGCTTTTAGATCTGATTGACCTGTTTCCAGAGATCCGATCTCGTTATTCAGTTTTTCCATTTCATTATCTATTTTGGATAGTTCTTTGGACATATTTTTGTCGGTCTTTTCAAGTTCTCCAACCGCGCTTTCGATGTCTTCAACTCTGGTCGAGAGATTCCCGTACTTTTCCTTCCAGTCCTGAACGACACCCTGCAGTGAATTGTAGTTCTCGGCAATCCCGTCCACGCGGTTCGAAAGCTTGCTCACGGTTCCGGAAAGGTTCTCGATTTTTTGATTCAGGTTGGATTTCAGAGAAGCAACAGCATTTGACTGATCCGACTTTACGTTATTTAGCTCTTCACTCAAACTGCTGACCTGCGATTCGAGTTCGTCAATCCTTGCGGACTGGTCGGCGGAATTGATCCGTCCATTGAAACTCAGCCCGACGTAAAGCAACCCGCCAATTAATACCACTAACAAACCGTAAACTGTAAATTTGGAGAATCCTGACATCTTTATTACCTCCTATAAAAACTTGGACTATTTCCATACCTGCACTCAAAGTCTATTTGGCGCGCCGGTTTAAGTCAAATATTGGACTCGCTTCAGGGGTTCGTATCTCAAGTTGACACGGCTTTTCTCACCTCATATCATCAAAATCGTGAGTTCGTATCGGGAGTTTTGACTTGAACTCAAGTCAGAGTCGCGGAAAAGTGGAGGCAAAACATGAAAAACGTGAAGCTTGGGTTTACCGCGCTGATAGCAGTGATCCTGATCGTCATCATATTCCAGAACCTCGAACCAGTATCCACTCGCTTGCTATTTGCAACTGTTAAAATGCCCAGAGCGGCGCTGCTTTTCCTCACGGCGGCGGCCGGTTTTGCTCTCGGGCTTTTTGCCCGCTTCACCTTCTTCAAGAGGAAGTAACTTTCGCCACCGGAGTCAACTATTTCTCGGCTCCGGTGGTATTCGCCGTCACCCGTATCCAATCCGGGCCAGCCCGATCTCGAACCTCCGAACTTAACATCTAAGGTAGTTCAGCAAATGACCTCGATTACACCTGCTTCGTCGGCTACTTCACTTCACAATGCAATCTGACAGGGGGAAACCAGCGTTACAAAATCAGTTAACCGGGCCTTCGTAGATACTTATGGCCGGGTGGGGTTCGGTGCGACCATAAGGTACAAGGGAGAACTTGCTTAAATTAGCTTTTCCAGATCAATGTTCCTCCTCACCATGTCGGCAACTCCTTCGTAAGGTGAATCGAGATCATCCATCGGCTCCGGTGGTTTGACACCTTTTCGCCGGAACAGGTTTCTGACAAAGCTCCGTCTCGGGACCTCGTTTTCAAAGATCCCGTGCAGGTACGTACCGAGGACGTTACCCGTAGCGGCGCTATGGTCCCCGACTGGCCCCGAAACGTCCTCGAGCACGGTCGTCGACCCCATGTGGATCTCGTAACCACTAACCATT
>CAZDMI010000030.1:0-13782 GCA_964506635.1 uncultured Thermotogae bacterium | reverse complement strand
CTTTTCCTTTTCCTCCTTGACGTGGCTTACCTCGCTTTCGGTCATTTTTTCCTCCCTGTTTATTATTACACCGAGCTTCGTAGTTGCTGGTTTCTCGTGTTTATTGTTTATAGCAAAAAACCGACCTTTTTTCATTAGGCTTATTTTGCCAGGTGCCCGGCAGCGGATTAATTATTCTGGATAATATGGAGGAGAAAGTACTTCAGTCAATCTCTTCTCTACCGGCCGCAAAAATTCTTTTAATTCCGATGGGTAAACAGGCGGACCATAACTGCCGGTCGCAACCACTACAGCCGTATTAATCTTTCCCGGTCAGGGTGTCTTGTTGCTTAACGATCTGACGATTTGCTTTCAGTGACCAGAACTAACTAAACCACGCTTTTGCCTGTCCGGACTAAATCAACGAGAGACTTTGAGCGTTTTATCCCAGGGTATACCAGGGTGGAAGCTGCTGGGAGAAACTTTTGCCGAAAGTAGAAGTATTTTACCGGAAATCTAAAGAATACGTGGTGAATGAGTCTAAATCGGGGGATGAATTCGATAACTGCGAGGGATAGTAGTTTGTCGCGTAGCCTGATGGCTAGTCTTGCACCTTTGTAATCGACGGTTTTCATCATAATCAAAACTCCATCGTACTCTGGCCCGGTGAGTCCAGCCTCTAGACAGTACTTTCACCTTGTTAGAATCATAACACCAAGTCTCAAAAAATCAAAAATTGCAGTGTAACTGGGCTAATAAATGAATGAGGTGTTGCTAAACAGGTGGTGAGAAAAGCTATTTCCGACAACGAGATCCGGAATTAATTTGGAGATGTAATCCCCTCTGAGCCCCGCTCAACAGTCTTGACAGAAATATTTAAACGGAATATACTGAATTAGGTGGTCTTTCAAGGTATTTGTAACCGTATATAAATTGAAAGGAGGCCTATTTTAAAGGAGGTGATATCAATGTTACCAGGGCCATTTAGAGACAGAGAAAGGGCGAATTCCCCCTTCTGGGGCAGAAATTTTATCGATGAGCTGTTCAGGGAGCTAGGGGCTGGTTTCTTCGGAAACGGAATTGGGGGCTTTGGAGGTACCGATATATACGAAAAAGACGGTAACCTGTACTACGAGCTGGAGCTACCGGACAAAGCTAAAAGTCTTGTATACAGGAGGGAGGAATCATGAATCCGACTGGATTGGAGGTCGAAGCCGAAGTCAGGGAGTTGCGGGAGAGGGTGAACGGTAGCCACAACCCTGTTGTCAGTCTTTATCTCGATCGGAGCTTTGGCAGCAATTACGAAAGCGAGTTGAACTCTATGCTCAGGGAAAAGGAAAAGCTGCTGGAGGAAATGGACTTTCCGAGCGGGAGGAAGCAATTGACGCGAAAATTATTGAATAATTTACGCAAGCGAGTCGAACAACTGGAGCGGCCCGATGGCAGGGAGCTATTTATCAGTTATTCCGGTGAGGATTTCCGGAAGGAGTACCGCTTTTCAGTTTCGGTCCCCAGCAAACTGATCATTCAACCCGAACCGTACATCAGGCCTCTTGAATCCATCATGGAGCAGTTTGACCGGTATTGTGTTGCGGTAATCGACCGAGGAGGAAGCCGGTTCTTTATCGCTTATCTCGGTAGATTTCAGGAAGAAGACATCGACCTGGAAAGTGATGTACCGGGCCAGGTAAGCGAGGACGATACCGGCAAGGGGGCACGCGCGTCCTTAAAAAGTAAGGGTGGTACCGGACGAGAGGCATGGGGTGGATGGAAGGAGAACAAAATTCAGGCTCATATTGAAGACCACTTCCAGCGTTACCTGAAGGACGTTGCGGAAGTACTGCGGCGCTTGACCCGGAGGCAAAATATCGATCACCTCGTTCTGGTTGGACCGAAAGGTGAGGAGGGTGAAGTAGTCCAGGGTTTGAGGCCACATTTGAATCGCGATATCGGAGAAAAAATCATTGGTACCTTTTCTGGTGGAAGCAAAACTGAAAAGAACGAGATCCGAGACAGGTTTAAAGAGCTGGTGCGAGCTTACAGGCTAAAACGGGAAACCAAACTTCTCAATCGGTTGTTCGCGGAAGCGGATAAGCCCGAGGGTCTCGGCGTCCTGGGTATAGAAGCAACGCTGGAAGCCCTGTTTAATGGGAAAGTAAAAACCCTGGTGCTAAGCGAAGACGCGGAGAGGGCGGGATGGATCTGTCCCGGCGATTACTATCTTTCTCCGGAACAGGAAGAGTGTCCGGTCTGCGGGGAGACGATGAAGGTAACCGAGGACCTGTTTGGTCACATGGTCTGGGAGGCAATTGACCAAAATTCGGAAATTTTCTTCATTAGAGAAGCCGGACGAGGTAGCTTTGCCGAGGTCGAGGCTGGAGCACTACTCAGGTTCTAAAGAAGGCGTCGGAACCGCGGCTCTTCAGGTAGGCTGATTAACCACGAGGGGTTCAGTTCACGGGTCAAGGAAGAGAACCCGTCCTTTTTCAAAACATTCCGCTGCATAAAAGAAAGTTGCAGCCGACCACGTTTGCCAGTCCTGACCTGATGGTTTGCCCGTTTGTGCCTTGTACCACTCGTTGAACCCGTATTCCAGCTCGGGTTTGCGGGACTCTCTAACCAGCCTGGCCAGCTCTTCCAGTTGTTGTCTGGCTTTATTCTGCAGACCGAGTTTTATCAGGGAGATCACGTAAAATCCAACCGCAAAGGGCCAGATTCCGCCGTTATGGTAGTTTCCGGGTCGGTTAAACTCCGCGTACCTCGTTCTCCATTGTGGTTCGCCCGGTTCGATATAAGGGAGTAGAACTGGTGGGAGCGAAGTTGTAAGCTGCCCCCCTCTTCTAAGCCGGCCACATTCGTTGTCGATCCAGTCGACGACCTGCCGCGATCTTCTCTTGTCCAAAATACCCGCGATGATCGCCAGGCTGTTACCAAGCAGGTCGAACCTCTCGTTTTTGTAGACTCCCTTGAAGGCATCAATTGCGAAGTAAGGTTTTCCTTCAATACTCAGCCGGTCCGTCATTTGTTCCTTCAACCTGGCTACCTTCACATGTTTCCCCTCCAATCGGGTAACAAGGTAAGCGATGCTGTTGACGTAGAGACCGTAGCCAAAAACCCACTGTTCGTCGCGCCAGTCGCTCGTCGGAAGCTGGCCGATTATCACGTCGTCCAGCGGGCTCTGGTAGTCAAGCCAGGTGCGGGCCTTTCTCGCGGCCTTTTCCAGAAAACGCCTTTCGCCGGTAAACCTGCGATAAAGTTCCAGACCGAGCAGGAATAAGGGCGTCGTATCGGATACTTCCAGGTCGTCAGAATCATCGACGAGTCCCGGGATCAGTCCGTGAGAGGTCTGGTTAACCGCCAGAGTTTCCAGGACGAGTTGAATTGATTTAATTAGCTTTTCGTCCTCTGTTGCCAGTATACCAGGAATGGAAAGCATCAGGTCCCTGGTGTAGGGCTCGGGATAGCCCCAGGCCGCGGTGCTGGGTAACCCCTGGCCGGATGGAGGGAAATTATTGTGAAGTACCTCGAGTGCGGCAGTTTTTGCCTCGGAAATTATTATCTTCCCTCTATTTTCCATGGCTATCACTAACCGACTACTTCCGAAACCAGCTGGAAAAACTGTCGACTTACGTTTTGGTAGCTAAATTTATCTTCTACGTATTTCCTCCCTGCACGCCCCATTCGCTGTCGTAGTTCTTTATCGGTAATTAACCTGTAAAGGTAGTCAGCTAGATCGTCCACGCTCGCCCGGTAGTCCGCAACGACTGGATGTGGGAACCTGTAAGTATAACCTTCCGGAAAGCCCTGTTCTTTACCGAGAACGGAAGATTTAATTACGTTTTGTTTTTCGGTTTTCGCAAGAAATGCAGTCTGGCCATGAATTAATGTATCCCGAAACCCCATAGCGTCAACGGCGATCACCGGTTTCTCGGAAGCGGAAGCCTCTACGTGCGGCATCCCAAACCCTTCCAGGCGGGAGGGACCGGCATAGATATCGCACGCGTTAATCAGGTAGGGTATCATGTTGCGTGACATCTCCGTCATGGAGAACGTAACCTGGTCCTCTATTCCGAGCTGTCGGGCGAGAGCCATGTCGGAGTTCGTCTGCTTAACCGTCCGTTCCTGGGGCCAAGTTTTACAGAGGTAATGCCATTCCGGTATCCGTGAATCGATCCGGGCAAGTGCCCGCATTACTTCCCTGCCCCCTTTGGAAGCTGCATCGCCACCGACGGTGAGAATAAGTATTTTATCCTCGGGAATTTCCCAGATTTTACGAATTGCCTTTACCTTTTCTTCCTGCCTCGACCTGCCGGTGAAGTTATTCATGTTAAAACCGACCGGAAGGACCTTTAACAGGCCAGGGTTGATCCCGTCTCTGACGTAGACCTCCTTGACCCAGCTGGACGTAACCAGTATCAACGGGAACTTATTCATCTGATCCCGGTAGTTTGCGACGAACCCGTCGGCGACCAGCCACGGTACTCCCTGAACGCCAAACCTCTCGGTATGAGATAGGATATCCGGCAGGTGCCCCCAGTAACCGACGCCGACCGCCACGTCCGGTTTGAACCAGCGGTAGCACCATTCCTTTTCCCTGTCGGAGCGCAGCGGGGCAGGGAAAGCTTCCACGCCGATTTCCTCAAGTCCTCTGTACAAATTGTTGCCCTGAGTTGCCAACCCCCCGGGTGAGGGTGGATAGTCGTACAGTACCAGAACCTTCATCAGTCATCAGCTCCCGCAAGCCACCTTTTCAACCTATCACGTTCTTTGAATACAAAGAAGGATTCTGTCCGCTGGTTTGCTTTGGCTTCCCAGTCGTCGGAATTAAAGCCATATATTTCTTCTACCGCCCGCTGCTTTTTCTCCCAAATTTCCGGGGAAAAAGAAAATATTTTCGCTCCCGCCCGGGGACGGGGTGAATACTTCCCCTGACCGTCTTCGTACGCAAAAAACCACAGTTCCTCCGCATCGATCCTTCCTTCGAGCCAGGCGTCCGATACAGAGCGGGAGACAGCTTCGTGGTGGACGTGCCGGGTGTACTCGCCCTCCGGACCGTGGGTAAGCAGGACATCCGGGCTTCTTTTTTCACCAAGCAGATCAAGTATGGTCCGCCTTAGTTGCTCCGGGTCGAATGGCTCCTGCTCCGGTCCATCGTATAGATCGCCCATGTCGCCACGGGCACCGTAAAAAGAAAGTACTTTGTGGAACTTCGCGGACCTGTCCGGGTCGTTCCGTCGGGTCAAAGTAAAAATCCGCCATTTCCACTCCGGATGGTTTAGTACTGTCCCCCCGGCCCAGAGCGTCTCGTCGTCCGGATGTGCGACGACCATAGTTGCTTTTTTCACGTCAACCTCAAATCCAAAATACTTAACCAATAACCAGCTAACGAATACGGATTATTCTTTTCGAGCAACCCCAATTATACCCCCTATTTATCCTTCCCGCACGCTTTGGGCGAAATTAGTGAATTTATTTAGTTTTAATGGGAACCTGGGGTTACCTGATTCCCGCGGTCAGTTCGCGGGAGATAAATTTCGTTAAAAGGGAGTTTAAGAGTACTACGGTTACGATAGTAGCCTTTTACTTGACAATTTGGTCGAGCTATTTTATTATAGCTTTGTAAAAATTTTAAGTTAAATTTTTAACCTCACTTTCAACCGGGAGGTTTATATGAAAAAAGCGTTAGTTGTCGCTGTGGTGGTTTTGTTACTTGGTGTTGGTTTCGTCGGTAGCTTGAGCAGTTCGGCATCGGCGGAGACTTTGACCATTTGGGTAGGTGGGCAGGCAGCTCAACTGGGTGAGTCCTGGGAAGAAGCAATTTCCAGGTACGAGGAAGATTCCGGAAACGAAGTTGATATCCAGCGTTTTGGTTTTAGCGCTTATTACGACAAGTTGACTACGGCCCTGGCCGGAGGTAGTGGACCGGACCTCGCCTTTGCGGATTTGGGTGGCTGGGTCCCTACTTTCGCCAGAAGAGGTTGGTTGACTCCCATGGAAGAAGAGCTGCAAAGTTGGGACGGTACAGACACGATATGGGAAAACTTATGGCCAACCGTTACTTACGAGGGTGAAAGATATGGTTTGCCCTGGTATACAGATGACAGGCTTTTGCTTTATAACAAGAAGATGTTCCGTGATGCCGGCCTTGATCCTGAAGACCCACCAAAGCACTGGGAAGAGCTTGCCTACGCTGCTCAAAAACTTACGGATGAAGGGAAGAGAGTATATGGTTACGGTGTTAGTGGTACTAGAACCGAGCACGCGACTTTGGGGTATATGATCTTCCTGTACGGAGCTGGTGGACAATTGCTGACCGATGATTATTCAGAAGCTGCTTTTGACTCGGAAGCTGGTTTAAGAGCGCTTAAATTTTACACTGATCTAGCGAATAAATGGGAAGTTAGTCCAAAAGCAACCTCTAATAATGAAGATGATTATAGAGACATGATGGCCCAGAATAGGGTGGCTATGGCGATAGGTGGACCTTGGTCTTTCCCGCTAATAGAAAAAGCCAACCCCGACGTGGAATACGCCGTTAGCATGCATCCTTACGCAACGGAACCAGCTAGCGTTCTCGGGGGCTGGGCACTTGTCATTCCGAAATCGAGTTCTAAAAAAGAACTTGCATGGGGTCTAGCAAAACATTTAACGAGTTACGAGACATGGATGTTCTGGATAGAAGAAGAAGGTGGCCCAATGCCGGTTAGAAAGGACGTTGCAAATGATGCACCGGCACTTCAAACTGAAAACTGGCAGACGGTATTTGATGCCTATTCGGACGCAGTACCGAGGCCACCAATCCCTGAGTACCCCGAAGTATCGAATCAGATTAGGCTAATGATTCAGGACGTGCTGCTTGGTAACGCTACCCCGGAAGAAGCAATCTCGAAAGCAGCAGAAGAGGTAAACGATATCCTAGCTGACTAGTTCCATCGCTATTGAAAGAATGACGGGGCGGAGGCTACTAACTAAAATAAAAAACTTCGCCCCGTATTTTTTCCTTTTTTCGAGATTTTACGGGGTTGAATAATCTTAGGCACAGTTAATCTGGAAAGATGAGCCTTAAAAGGTATATTATCCCAAACCCCAGACACCTAGTATTTTAAGCTAGAACGGCAAATATTACGTGTTTGTCTTGTTTATCGCTTAATGATAAGTAATGAGGAGGTAAGGGTTAAAACAAATGTTAAGAGGCGCAACTAGACAGGAAAAAAGAGCCTATAAAATGGTGCTGCCCTTTTTGACTATTATAGTAGGGTTAGTAGTATATCTGGTTGGAACAAACATTATTTTAAGCTTTACTACAGAAGGCGGAAAATTTACGCTACTTAATTACGTAGAGGTTATAACCGATCCGGTTCTTCCTACTGTAATATTTAATACATTTTTGTGGACGGTTGGTAGTGTGGGCGGACAAATACTGGTTGGTTTTTCAATTGCTTTATTATTAAATCGAATAGATTTCGGCGAAGTGGTTTTTAGAAGTATACTGCTTATACTGCCCTGGGCCACACTGGATGTAGTGGCGGGAGTAACTTGGAAATGGATGTATAACGACATGTACGGGGTCATAAACGACGTTCTGCAAAACGTAGGGTTAATTGATCAGTATTTAGCTTGGCTCGGAAATACCGACTTGGCCTTACCTGCTGTCGTGATAGCAAATATTTGGAAAGGTTATTGTCTGGCGGGTATATTTTTTGTGGCAGGATTACAGGGAATACCAAAGCAGCTTTATGAGGTTGCTGAAATTGATGGAGCGAATCCCTTACGGCAGTTTATCCACGTTACCCTGCCGCAAATGAGGGATGTTATATTAACGACTCTCCTTCTCACAACAATTTGGACAATAAATTATTTTCCACTGATTTACATGATGACCGGTGGTGGTCCGGGCCATGCTACCGAAACATTTGCTACCTATATCTATAGGCTTAGTTTCAGCTTCCTAGAATTTCACGAATCAGCTGCTTTGTCTAACATTTTATTAGTGCTAATTGTGTTTATCGCCTTCTTTTTCCTGAAAAAGCTGAACGAGGGGGAAAGGGTATGAAAAAAAGTACCAGAACTAATTTAGGAAAAACTATATCTTACGTGCTTTTGACTGCACTTTCGATTATAGTCGCCTTCCCAATCATCTGGTTGCTTTTCACATCTTTAAAAACTTATCCGGAAATTTATGATTTTCCTATTACTTACTTTCCTCGTGAGATAACTTTCGAGCATTTTGGGGAAATAGCAGGTACGTCTTTTTTTAAGAACTTTTTGAATAGCATTATTGTATCTTCAGGGACTGCTATAATGTCCTTAATTTTAGGGATATTTCCTGCGTACGCTTTCTCTAAGTATTCTTTCAAGCTAAAGAGGCCCATGCTCGTTATTATACTTCTCCTGCAGATGTCCCCAATGGTTGCTTTTTTGGTCCCCATGTTTAGCCTACTTAGAAACGTAGGCATTTTGGACACCTACTTTGGCTTGATAGTATCTTACCTTCCGTTTACGGCCCCGATCACCGTGGTCTTTTTAAGAAGTTTTTTTGCTGGAATACCTAAGGAGATCGAGGAGGCCGCTAAAGTTGACGGGGCCAGTTTGTTTCAAACTTTTGTTAGGGTGATCTTTCCTATAACTTTACCGGGAATAGCAGCTGTAGGAATTTATGCCTTTTTATTTACCTGGAAGGAATTGATGTATGCTATGACGTTTATGACCACCCAAGGCAAACAGACTATTCCAGCTTTCCTCCAGCTTTTCGTTAGCCAGTATTCGACTCGCTGGGGACCTCTGTTTGCCGGTTCTCTAATGGCTACAATTCCGCCTTTAATCATGTTCATCATCCTCCAGCGCTACTTTATCGAAGGTTTGACCAGCGGGTCGGTAAAGGGTTGAGAGAGGAAGGTTTATCATGCCAGATGAAAAACTATTGTACAAAGTGGCTGTAGATTATTACGAAAAAAGCAAGCTGCAGACCGAGATCGCGGACGAACTGGATATTTCAGGAGCGCAGGTCAGTAAGTACCTGGAGCAGGCCAGACAGAATGGGATCGTCAATATCGAGGTAACCCCTCCCAATTTACCGAATGACGAAAAGACAAAGTACGAAAAGTTGGTCAAGGACATTTTCGAAGTTGACCACGTAAGGGTGACTTCCAGCAGTACCAACTCAAATCGATTGCTAACTTTGCTTGGCGAGGAGGCTCTGGATTATATCTTATCGGAGTTCTCGGACAGGGAAATAAACGTCGGGATTGGCTGGGGTTCGACCATGAATAAGCTGTCCGATCTGTCGCCTTCGCAGAGCAGGGGGAAGTGGAAGGTGGTCCCCCTCTGTGGTGGTACTTCAAAGATCGAAGTAGATGAATTCAATATAAACCGAATCAGCCGGTCTTTTGCGGATCGCCTCGACGCTACCCCTCATTCCTTATATCTCCCTTTTCTGGTCGAAAAGGACGAAATCAAGGATAACTTGATGCAGAGTCATGAATTCGAGCACATTCACGAAATATGGGAGAACCTGGACCTCGTTATCACCAGCGTCGGCTATTCGGTGGCCAAGTCCCCGCTGTTTAGGCAGAACGTTCTCGACAACAGGTATATCGACCAGCTGGAGAAACGGGACGTCGTCGGGGATATACTGTCACATTGGTTCAATATCCGCGGGGAAGTTCAGAACCTCAGTTATACGGAAAGCATCGTAAACCTTTCCATGCAACAGTACCGGAATTCCAGCCACAAAGTGGTGGTTGCCGGGGGGCTCCATAAAGTCGAAAGCATCCTCGGCCTGCTGCGAATGGAGCTAGTTGATACTTTGATCACGGACGTCGAGACGATCGAACACGTACTGGATTACGTCAACGAGGGTGTTGGCAATGAATGACGGTGAATTCCATATCCTGAATTTGAACCCATGCTACGACCACTGGGTAATTCTCGAATCGGAGCCGGAGATTCCGAGCGTAGTTCGTGGGGACAAGGTCTTGAAAGTTGTCGATGGTAAAGGGCTAAATATCGGAAGAGTTTTTGAAACCCTGGGAGAGACAGAATACAACACGGTCAACATCGTCGGAGGAAACGTCGGCGATCTAATCAGGAAGGAAACCGAGGCGGCCGGAATTAACGCCACGTTTCTGGAGATTGAGTCCAACAACAGGATCAATACTGCAGTGGTGCACGAGTACAGGAAGGAGATGGAGATGATCAACGAACCAGGCCCGGAAATAAGCGCGGAGGAAAGGCTTTCGATCGTCGATAAGCTCAAGACGTACCTCGAGGAAAACAGCGGTACTCTTGTGATCGCAGGTAGTGCACCTCGTGGACTTGGGCCGGAAAGCCTGGTGGAAATCGTGGAATACGCCGGGTCCGAGGGCTTCCGGGTAGAAATGGACATAAGCAAAAAATGGCTCAAAGCTCTGGTGGATACGGAACCGGACGTGTTGAAAATCAACCACGACGAATACGAACTTGCTTTCGGCAGGAGTCCGGATAGATATGACGCCGTGCGTGAGTTCAAGCGGAGCAAAGGTATCGATACCCTGATTTTAACTAACGGAAAAGAGGGTAGTTACGGGATCAACGACGGTAAAGTCATCAGGGCCAGGCCGAAAGAAATCCGTTCCGACTTTTCAGTCGGTTCCGGCGACTCATTTTTCGCCGGCCTACTCTACGCGCAAAACAGGGGAAACGAATTTAGGGAGCAGTTGCGAGCGGCGTCGGCCTGCGGAATAGCCAATACGTTAAATTATGGGCCCGGCTACTTTTCCCGGGAAGAATACCAGAGGGAACTGGATAACGTAGAGATATCGGAGGTATCCCTGTGAGCGACGGGATTTACCTCGGGATAGATATTGGTACCACGAATACAAAGCTGGTGAGTCTGAATCAAAAGGGTGAAGTGAAGCAAGTAGCTACCTCAGCTACTCCCAAGTACGAAAAAGACGGGGTGGAGTACGTCGACCTGAATGAACTGGAAGTGTTCATCGACGGAGTCATCAGGGAAAACAGGGATAACCTGGCCGGTATTTCTTTTTCCAGTATTGGCGAATCCGTGGTTCCCGTAAGGAACGGGGGTAAGATCCACGATCCAATCATATGGCACGACGAAGTCACGAAAAGTATCAAAGCCGAAATCGACCAGGAGATAGCTGGTCATGAAGTGTACGAAAAAAGCGGTTTCAAGGATAGTTATACTTATTCTCTTTACAAGATAATCTGGATGAGGCGTAATCTGGAACTTGGATCCCCTGATAGCTGGTTGCCCCTTTCCTCTTACTTCCCCTACAGGTACACTGGCAACCCGGTATGGGAGGTTACCCAGGCCTGCCGCTCTCTTTTGTTTGATGTAAAAAGGAGAGAATGGAATCAGTGGGTACAGAATAGGTACGACCTGCAGGGTGCGCTCGGACGGCTCGATTATATTTCTACCCCAGTTGGCAGGACTGGGGACGGGATAGAGGTCTATCTGGCCGGGCACGACCACATCACCGGGCTCTACGCCGTATTAACTTACTTCCAGTCCGACCGGCTGGTTTACGACTCCATGGGGTCGGCGTCCTTGCTGGCCACCGTCTTCGAGGAGCGGAACCTGGAGATGGAGAAGCACAGAAAGTCCGAAAACGATATTCTGGGTGCCGCATTTCGGGAGGATCAGTACTACTTCGAGAACTCGATAAAGTATTACGGAAAACTTTTTGAGTCCGTAATGGGTTTATTGAGTCTTCACGGGGAACAATTAGAAGAGCTAAATCGTAGGATAAGGCGGGATTACCGCGACTTGAGGTTAATTAACTTCGTGGCGGGCGGTGATTTCTATACTGGAGAAACGAAGAACAGAATAAACATGCTGAACCTCCCGATTAACGCCACCGAATCGGAAGTTATCAATAGCCTCTATATCTATCTTTCCTACATGAGCTCACGGATTTACGAGAAGCTGCGGGACAAAATGGGTGAGGAGCCCGTTTACGTTGTTTCCGGTGGCGTTACTAATAATCAGCTATTCATGGATTACAAGGCCGCGATACTGGGTAAGGAATTGAACAGGATAGACGTGGGAGAGTTGACCGCGACGGGCGCCGCGTTGGCAGCAGCTGCCGGTGCGGAGGATGAGGGCACTCTGGAAGGGTATAGGGATAATTATAAGACCGAGACCATTCCTCCGGGGGAATTCTCCGACGAGCACATAGAGTCATCACTGGAAAAAATGGATTCTTTCTATCAGGGCTGGAGTCGGTCGGGGATGGGGAAAGCGTTGGCCTAAAAAATATTTTTCCGTTGAAGTTGAAGCAATACATCAGGTCTTTGTGAAAATACCGACCGTTTCTGGAAAACCTAAAACTGGTACAGGCACTGAAATTAAAGCGTTAAACAACCAAAAACTTTTGAGGTGAAAAAAGGTAGTCAAATACCATAGCTATGTATAACAGACAGGATCGTATGAGCAACCTTTTTAACAGCGAGACGGGGAATACTGTAATGATACCGATGGACCACGGTTTAATGCTCGGCGTGCAGCCCGGGCTGGAGGATCCCGTTGAATCCCTGAAGAACTTTGCCTCTTTGCAGCCGGACGCAATATTAATGAACTTCGGAATATTGAAGTTGACCAGGGATTACCTCTCCCGGCTTGACGATAGACCGGGCATTATACTGGAGGTCGATTTCAACGAAACCTGGGAGGACTGGAAAAAGCCAATTGATAGGGAAGGTATAATAGGGCACTGTAAGATTACGGATATGGAAAATGCTGCGAAGTACGGAGCCGACGCAGTCAAAGTCCTTTTCCCGCTGGGGCTCGATCCGGAGACCCAGCTTGACCACATGCGCCATACTGCCGAAATAGTCAACGAGGCCGAAAGGTACGAAATGCCGGTCATGCTGGAACCCGTAACCATGGGAAGTTATATATCGGAGGAAAGAAAAAACGATCCGGAAATAATTGCCGATGGTAGCCGTATCGCCCTCGAGCTGGGAGCGGATATTCTGAAAGCCCCTTACCCGGGAGAAGAGCATCACGAAGAATTCCGGGCACTCTGTCAGAATTCCCACGTACCAGTGGTTATGCTGGGAGGGCCCAAGCGCGGTGGAATCAAAGGAATACTGGAGACTGCGGAAAGAGGAGTTGAAGCCGGGGCCAGAGGACCAATATTTGGCCGCAACGTCTGGCAAAGACCGGAAGAGGAGATGCGGAAGGTAGTAAAGTCACTTCAGGACATCGTTCACGAAGGAGCCGAGACGGAAGAAGTAATGGAAAAATACGGGCTTTAAGACACTGCGGAAGTAAAAGGATTGGAACGCCGTACTTGTTTACAAGTCTAAACGCCTTTTTTTATTGTCAGACCAGATAAAAACTTAGCTGACAGTATATCACAGCTGTAAACCAAATTTGTCTGAATAAAGGGTAGGTTTTACGTAACATAGCTCCTGGGCCGGTTCTTAAAAAATCCCGTAAAACCTACCCCACATCGCCTGTACCCTGTCATTCCGCTTGGAACGTTAAGTGGTAATCCTTAAGGTGGAGACTTATTTCCCCACGCTGACTTTGTCTCCCGCCTGCGCACCCAGTTTTTTTATGTCCTTTCCGTTTAGCTTAATCTCGCTGGAATCCACGCGATCGGAAGAATGAATCTTCAGCTTGAGACTCTTGTCACCATTTACAATCTCGATTTTGTCGTTCTTTGCGAGCTTGAGATCCTTGACGACCTTTGGATTAAGACGTGCATGTCCCTTGCCCGCTAACCCTGTTTTCTTTGCCACGAGTTCCTTTTTCTCTGCCATGTTAACCCCCTTAACTATAGAAAAATCAAAAAT
>CAZDMI010000029.1:0-14349 GCA_964506635.1 uncultured Thermotogae bacterium | reverse complement strand
CCTGCAGATCTAGCAACTGGCCAGGGGGATTTATACTCCCTGGCTAGGTCTTTTTCGGTACACCTCAATAAAAATGACGACTTTCCCTAATTTTATCTAGCGTGAACTTAATTCGTAATGTAAAAACCTTTGGGTACCTGGAGTAGTACCGTATTAACCACTTCCCTTTCATGAGGAGTTACTTTCTTCGGGCCTAGAAAGTAACATTTTCTTGTAAAGTATTGGCTTTACCTTATCATTCGTGCCAGTAGTTTGCGCAGTAGACGCGGGGTTAAATGGTTCTCAAGGTCCCGTGCTTTACTCTTTCATAAGTTAACGGGCAAAGGTTTGGGATTGATAAAATAATAGTAAAATTATGAACGCGAAAACAGAAAGCCAAAATAAGATTCCTCTCCAGGATGGAATAATTTACGGCCCGCTGGAATCGAGGCGGCTTGGAACCTCCCTGGGGATTAACCTGTCTCCGACGAGCCACAAATCCTGTAACTTCAACTGTATTTACTGCCAGTACGGGCCAAATGACGAAACTGTAAATAGTTACGATCCAGACAGGGTGCCGGAGGTCGAGGAAGTGAGGCAAGCTCTCCGGAAAAAGTTAAGAAACCTGAACGGAGAGCCGGACCACTTAACATTCTCGGGAAACGGGGAACCGACCATACACCCCAAATTTAACCGGGTTGCTAAAGAAGTCCGTAAAGTCCGTGACAAACACTCGCCGGACAGCAAAATAGCGCTGCTTTCCAATTCTAGCACCGTAACAAATCAGGCAATCAGGGATACCATCAACAGCGGGTTAATAGACCTGGCCGAGATGAAACTCGATGCCGGGACCCAGGAGAGTTTTCTGGAGATTAACCGTCCGGCGGTCGATTACCAGAAGGTTTTGCGAGGGCTGCAAAGGCTGGAAGATTTCGTGATCCAGTCGATCAAGTTCCGTGGGGAGGTCGATAACCTGGGAGACGCGGAAAAATGGATACAAGTAGTTGGGAGGCTCCAACCGGAAGCTGTCCAGATTTACTCGCTCGATCGGCCCGCCGCTAAAGATATACGAAAGGCCAGCCAGGAAGACCTTCTGAAGCTCAAAAAAACCCTGGAAAAAAGTGGGATAGAGACCAAAATCTTTTAATTGTTTTCCTAACCGACAAAGATTCGAACCCCAAAGTAAAGCATTAGCCCCGTGGCTACAACCAACAGAGCCTGAAGGGATCTAATTCCCAAAACGGGCCCATCGTTTTCTTTTAGTCTGTTAAGAGCGATGTTTGATCCTGTGATAAAAAACGCCAGTACCACGACTATCCAGCCCGAAGAAAGAAAGCTCATGGAAACTCAACCTCCTTATGTCTTTATTATCAGCCAAATAAGAAGAAAGATTAATTGATTTAATCATATAAAACTGTGGGATAGCTAACAACCGAAGTGGCCTGAATTGGATAACATCACAAGTCTGCTTTAACCCGACCTGTATCAGGACCCATTCCTCGGAAACGTTTTTTATCTCGATAGAGCCTTGATCTTTTGGTAAACTATTTTAAAACTCCGCAATAGGAGAAAAGATGATTTCTCTACTTACCGGAACCTCAGCGTACCTGGTAGCGGGGACTCTTAGTATTACATTTCCCCGCTTTAGATTCTGGTTTAGCCTTCTCGGCTGGTCCGGCGCGCTGGCTGGCTTGACTAAAGGCTGGCTGCTTTACAGGGGCAGCGGCCTCCTGGTCAGGACGCTGGGAGATTGGGGGGTACTCGGGATAGAGATTAGACTGGACCGGACCACTCTCCTTTTTGCAGCACTCGTGGTCCTGCTCAACCTCTTTACCTTGATCTACCTGGGAGCCTCCAAAAATCGAACTTATTACATACTCTACAACTTTCTTTTCGCCACGTCCTATTCTCTTGCTTTCTCCAGCGACCTATTCAATATTTACGTATCCATCGAGTTGCTGTCCTTGATTTCGATCCTTCTCATTGGTTACGAGAGGAAAGGGTTTCAAATTTACGCCGGGGTCAAGTACCTTGTCCTCTCCTCACTGGCTATGAGCCTGTACCTTATTGGCCTGGGGCTCGTCTATAGCGGTGGAGGCCACCTGGGCATCACCGAACTGCTAAAAGAACTAAACGGTACCCCGTCTTTTACCATGTATATCGGGCTCGGCTTGATGGTTACCGGTCTGGCCGTCAAGGGCGGCGTGTTCCTCTTCAGCATCTGGTTACCCGATGCTTACACGTATAGCGGGACCATAACTTCAACCCTGCTCGCCGGGATGGCGACAAAAGCGGGCTTAATAGGAATTATTCGTATTTCAATTCTTCCTTCCCTAAACGAGTTGTTGCTTGGTTTAGGCGTTTTGACCGGAATTAGCGGTGCCCTATTGGCTATAGTAGCTGCAACGCCAAAGAGAATTCTTGCCTTTTCCTCGATTTCTCAGGTAGGTTATATTCTGATAGGTCTGGGGCTTGGAACTCCGACCGGGGTGCTGGCTGCCTCGCTTCACGTATTCTTCCACGGTTTATTTAAAGGGCTTCTCTTTAATTCAGTCGGTCACGCGGGAGTCGGAGAAGAAGACCTACGTCACAACGAAATAACTTCACTGCCTCTGGTCAGCAAATTTGGTCTGGTAGTCGGATCATTCTCCATGCTGGCCATACCACCTTTTAACGCTTATTTTAGCAAAACTCTCCTGCTGGAGGAAGCGGGCCACGGCTGGGTTCGGTGGGTAATTCTGACAATAGGATTTGGTACGGCTATTTACCTACTGAAACTAAACCGCTCGGTACTATTTGCCAGTATCGAAAGCGATTTCAGGAGGAGAGATTTATCGGTTCTCGTTTTTGCTCTTTTCGTATCCATATCAGCTATTGTCGGTCTGATTCTCCCGGCGAGCATCGAGCTGTTAGAATTGATGTCCCCTCACCATTTCATCTTCACTTTTTCTTTAATTTTCGCAGGGGGACTTACTTTATTTTCCATCAGGAAAAAATTGCGGGCCCTGGAGGTGCCTTACTACCTATTTAAGGTAGATAACGGTGTCATATCGGTATTTTCGGGTTTTTTATTCGTGGTAGTAATTCTTTTACTGGTTTGAGAGAATGGGGTTGTAAAGATCTAACTGAAAATTATCCTATTCTCGGTTATCTTATCCGGTAACGTAATTAAAAAGGGTTACCTTTTGATCGAATAGGCCTGTGACAGGTATTGCAGGCCACAGGCCTCTGTCATTACAAAAGAGAGATGAAACGCAACGTTCAAATCGCCCAATGGTCTTACTATAGCCTTCCTAAATCCAGTTTCGGTAATCAACTGCCTTAACTACCCTATTTACCGCCACCACGTAAGCAGCCTGGCGATAGGTAAGCTCCGACCCCTGACCCTTTTCGTACACCTCGTTGAATGCGGCGGTCATTTTCTTGTCCAATCTCTCGTGAATTCTTTCCAGGTCCCAGTAGTAACCTGTCAGGTTCTGCACCCATTCAAAGTAAGAAACGGTCACCCCGCCGGCGTTGGCAAGAAAGTCGGGAATAACAGTTGTTCCGGATTTGGACAGGACATCGTCCGCTTCCGGAGTAATGGGGCCATTTGCCAGTTCCAGTATTATATCAGCCTTAATGTCGGATGCGTTTTCCCGAGTGATGACGTTTTCAATAGCGGCGGGAATAACCACGTCAACGGGAAGTGCCAGCAACTCCTCATTTCCTTTTTGGCCCTCTCCCATCAAATCAGCATCCTCTATATCCTTTGCAAAAACCCCCGGCTCCTTCATGCTTTCCGCAACTTTCTCGTACTCGATTCCTTCCTCGGAGTAGATGGCTCCCTCCACGTCACTAATTGCCACCACGCGAGCCCCGAAAAGTTCCTCAATTAAACGGTGAGCGTGAGAACCGACGTTTCCGTATCCCTGAATTGCTACTGTTTTATCCTGAAGGTTTAACCCTTCTTTTTGGGCAAAGTTTCTCAATACGTACATACCGCCACGAGCGGTGGCATCATCCCGACCAAGCGAACCACCAATAGCCAGAGGTTTTCCAGTAATCACTCCCGGGCTGCTGGAATCCCGTAACTTGGAATACTCGTCCATCATGGAAGCGATAATTTCCTGGTTAGTGTTGACATCAGGAGCAGGAATATCTTTATGGGGCCCAATAAAGGAATTCAATTGCCTAACGTATTCGCGGGATAGCCGATCCAGCTCATTATCGCTCATCTCCTGGGGATCGCAGACGATTCCACCTTTAGCACCCCCGTAGGGTAGATCCAGTAGAGCACTCTTCCAGGTCATCCAGGCGGCAAGAGCCCTAATGGTATCAATCGTCTCCTCCGGATGAAATCTCAGCCCCCCTTTTGTCGGACCGAGTGCTGAGTTGTACTGAACTCTATATCCCTCAAAAACTTTTGCCTCACCTGAATCCATCTTAACCGGAATCGAAAACTGAACTTCTTTCATCGGTTTCCGCAGCAGTTTATGCGTTGTTTTGTCCAGGTCCATTAATGCTGCTACGTCATCAAGCTGCTTTTTTGCTACTTCAAATGGATTGGATTCGTCCTTCGCCCCCGACTCAGTTTTCGAAGATGTAGAAGTTTTATCGGACATATTTAATCAGCTCCAGTAAAGAAATGGTCGAAACATGTATTAAAGCGAGAATAGCCACGTTTCTCCTTTTTCTATCGATTCCGGAAAAAATGATAAGACTACAGAGATATATCCTAAATGGCCCTGAACAATTTCTAACTTCTATTTCAATGATTCAAGCAATTCGTTTTGACAATAGGATTTAATAGGGGATCTTTTCTTTTTGCAATGATACATACTGGCTTTTATTCTTAATTATAATTTAAATCAATTGAAAAAAATTAAGGGAGGAATTTAATGGACGAAATAACTTTTTACCCTTTAGGAAACATCGGTTTGATTGAAAAAGGGGATGATCTGGTCCAGAGGATAGTGGATGCGTTTACCGATGAAGGGCAAGAATTCAAAGATGACGACGTAGTTGTCATTACTTCAAAAGTCGTGTCCATGTACGAAGGAAGGATTGCCGATCTCTCTGAGGTTGACCCCAGCCTGAGAGCAGAAACAATAGCTAAATCCACCGGCATACTCCCGGAAGAAGTCGAGTTGATCTTGCAGGAGGCGGAACTTGTTACATCGATTCCGGTCAACGAGTTCGGGGAAGACTACATACTTGAACAATCCGAAAACGAGGAAAGAGCAAGGGAGGCACTGGAGAACCTTCCTTCAATGCTAGTAACTAAGAGAAACGGCAGGCTCTGTACCAATGCCGGAGTAGACAGGTCGAACGCCCCCGAAGGTAAAGCTACGCTGTTGCCCGAGAATCCCGACAAAAGCGCACAGAAAATAAGAAAGAGGTTAGAGAACAAGACGGGAAAGGAAATTGCCGTAATATTGACGGATTCCGAGGTGAGCATCAGAGTAGGAGAGACGGACAACGCCATTGGCTGTGCCGGAATCAACCCGGTCGAGAGCGACTTTGGAGCCGATGACTTATTCGGGGAACCGAAGTTCGGTGGTGTTGACCTGAAAGCCGACGAGATTGCCAGCGCCTCTGCTTTGCACTTCGGCCAAACCTCTGAAAAAACTCCGGTAGTCGTCGGGCGTGGTATCGAATACGAAAAGGGTGGCAGAACGGAAAGGGACTCTGAGATAATAAAGAGAGGATTAAAACAGATCGTCCTTTCCGGCCTGAAATTCAAACTGCTAAAAATGCTGCCTGACTAGATCTCTCATTAATTAACCCTCCAGAGGATGGACCAGAAACTGATGAAACCACGGCGCGAAAATATGCCGTGGTTTTTTCTTTTGACTACTCATGGCTGTAATCGAAAAGAAGGGCTCGTACCTTTGCAAGCCCACTTTTTTTGAGACTTTGCTACCACCCAAAAAACGTTATTCCACACAAAATCTACACACTTTATTTACAGATTCTCTACACAAGATGGTTATATTTATGAATAGAAAATGAGAAAAAACCATTGCTCGCAAAATAGAGAACCGTGTTTGGCCAACTTTTATTGTTCAATAAGCGAAACCAAAACCGTAAACGCCGCAGCAGGAAATGCTGAACATAATTGAGAGCTCAGCAAAATTTCTATATAACTAAAATACTTAAATCCGGATTCAACTGGACTTTTGAGGAAGAGAAACCGGAGGAAAAATATGCAGAAAATACTCGTGGTAGAAGACGAGGGCAGGATAGTGAGACTGATCAGGGATTACCTGGAAAAGGAAGATTATAAAGTAATCGATGCCCGCGACGGGGAAGAAGGTCTGGTAGCTTTTGAACGCCAGGAACCGGCTCTGATAATTCTGGACTTAATGCTGCCGAAAAAGGACGGCCTCGAGGTAGCTAAAGAGATAAGGAAGGAGTCTCAGGTTCCGATCATCATGCTTACTGCAAAGACGGAAGAAGCCGACCGGGTAACCGGTCTGGAGATCGGAGCCGACGATTACGTGACAAAGCCGTTCAGTCTCCGGGAACTGGCTGCTCGTATCAAGGCGGTTTTACGCCGTTCCGAAGGGAATATGGGCCAGCAGAATATTATCAATCGGCGAGAGCTGTCAATCAATACCGAAACTCACCAGGTAAAACTGGAGAAAGAAGTCATCGACCTGACGCCGACGGAATTCGACCTGCTCTTAGCCCTGGCCAGGAAGCCCGGCCGAGCTTTTACGAGAAAAAATTTGCTGGGCGAAATTGGGCACTATCCCGGAGAAGGCGCCAAACGGAAGATCGATACTCACGTTAAAAACCTGCGGAAAAAGCTCTCCGGGCCGGACGGGCAACCACGGTTTATAGAAACCGTCCACGGAGTTGGCTACCGCTTTCGCACGAATGACGGCGAGGAGACATGAAAAATCTCTTGAGTTCTTTCCGTTTTAAATTGATATTATCGCTTTTTTTGATAGTTATTGTGATCCTCGGTTCTCTCTACTTCGTCGTAAACCGGACAACTCAGAGCGAGTTTAGGGATTACGTCGTCCGCGGTCGGAGTAACCAGCTACGGGGAATTAGAGAAACGCTTTTAAGTTATTACCGGACGAACGGTTCTTGGAACGGAGTTGATTCGGTATTCAGGGATAGAATTGAATCCCACCTCGGGGGCAACGGAAAGGGTCCGGGTAGTCCGGCCAGTTCTCCGGGGGGTGTCGAACGAAACGTCTCTCTGGTCGGACCTGACGGGCGGATAATTTCGTCCTACGATGGGGACCTGACAGGGAAGGAAATTTCCGGTGATCTACTTTCTCAGGGCGTAGCGATCGAGCTGAATGGCCGAAAGGTGGGAACGTTACTTGCAGGACCTCTCCTCGCCAACGAACTGGACCGGTCGGAGCGGCAATTTCTGGAATCGGTAAACAGAAGGATAATTTATGCGGGAGCCGTCGGCCTTGCCGTCGCGCTTTTGCTCGGCTGGCTGCTGGTGAGACAGCTGACGCGACCGCTGAACAAGCTGACCCGGGCCACCAGAGAGGTTTCTCAGGGGGAACTTAACCACCGAGTTTCCGTGGAATCAAACGACGAGCTGGGAGAGCTTGCCGAGTCGTTTAACAGGATGACGAACAGCCTGCAGGAGTCGGAGGAGATCAGACGTCGCATGATCAGCGATATCGCGCATGAATTGCGGACCCCGCTTACTGTCTTAAGCGGCGAGGTGGAAGCAATCAGGGAAGGGGTTTACGAACCGACCGACGAAAAGCTGGGGGAAATCCAGGAGGATATAAACTTGCTGAATAGGCTGATCGATGACCTTCGGGAACTGACGCTGGCTGAGGCCGGCGAACTGGAGTTAAACAGAGGGCCGACTGATCTCGCTAAGCTCGTTAGGCGGTCAGAAAGTAAGCTGAGCGATCACGCTGCGGAAACTGACGTAGATCTGAAAACGGATTTACCCGAGGCTCTGCCCAAAATAGATCTTGACGCCGACAGGATATCACAGGTCATCAACAACCTAGTGAAGAACGCGATTCGTCATACCGGACCCGGAGAAGTTCAGTTAAGCCTCGAGGAACGCCCTGAGGATATAGTTGTGAAAATTTCTGATACCGGGGAAGGAATTCCAGAAGAGAAGCTGGAACATGTTTTCGACAGGTTTTACCGGGTGGAAAGCTCTCGTTCTGGCGAAGGTGGTTCCGGTTTGGGTCTCTCAATAGCGAAAGAGCTGGTCGAAGCCCACGGCGGAAAAATATGGATCGATTCAGAACCAGGAAAAGGAACCACGGTAAGTTTTTCCCTTTCTAAGACTTAATTCCGAATTTTCTCGCGACCGTACCGTTTCAGGCAAAATCCTGACAACTTACCTAAAAACGGTACGGTCCTGAGGTTCAATGCTCGTGATTTGTCTGCTGGGTTTTTACATAAACCTATAGGGCTTCGACCCCCAGTCTCTACCAAGCTGCTACTTTCGTCTGTTTTGAAAGTAGTTCCTCATCCTCGTCCGTCTCGCTCAAAAGTGCCCCCACTATTGAATCTTTTATTGTATCCATACCAAGGTTTTCGGAAGTGCTGAATATTCCTATTCTCTTATTCGTCTCTACTGGTGCCGAATAAAGTACGGGTTTAACCTTTTTGGAGATCGACAATTCGTCCATAATTACAACGATAACCGATTCAATTTCTTTCCGAAGTGGTTCCGGTAATTCCTCTTTGCTGGACAATTCTTTTCCGGAAAGCTCCGAAGGAATTGCCCATGCTACTACTTTAGTACTCTTGCTTGTAATACTTTTCGAAGGAGTCCATAGAATTACCTGGTTTTCTTTTAAAACCCCATTTTTAGAAAGAAGAGAACCTCCAACCCGGCTGGCTAATTTTGGACTTGCTTTGTCCAGTAGTTTTGCCGTTACTGTACCGACACCAAGTAACGTCACTAACAAAAGGCCAAGTAAAAACACGCTCGTAAATTTCCTCATTTTGACCCCCCTTGTTCATCGTCATTTTTTGACAAATAGAAAGAAAAGTCAAATATTTGGATTCGTCATCCTTGAAGGGCCTCCTTCTGCGTAGGGATAGATGCAGTTGCAGGAGGCTTTGTAGGTTACTCAACGTCCAACCCGCCCTCGGAGAGTCAATGGACAAAGCCTCAATTACCCCTTTACTCGGAGGTTGCGGTGCTGATCTTCCCTCATCTTGTTTACAAGTTCTCTGTATTCGGGGTAGCCCCCGGGCTCCCTGCACGCACTGGCCCAATTTGCCCTGAATGATCTCTTTCTGTTTGAGGCCGGAGTGGATTAAAACGGGGTGGGCCTCTATTCCGGCGACATTCATAATACTTATCATCAAGTAAGTTTTGTCTTCAAAGTCCCCGTACTTATCGTGGAATACGTCGCTGGCCTCTTTGGGCAGTTTCGCCCCTGCTTTGCTGGCCTTGGGACGGGAGATACGTTCTCGATCTTCGTTGCAACGTAGTTGTAAATAGCCCGGACCAAGTTCGAGATGTGGAAGTGGGTCTCTAGAAACCTGATTGGAAGACTTATGATAGCCAGGAAAAGCAAGTCAACTTGTTCCGATGAATTCGAACTTTTCTACGACGATCTCAGCTAACTCCTTTTTCTCGGGCGGGTCTCCCTCAAAGAGCCATAAGTTCATGTGAGGATAAAGCTCTCCTTTGGGGACCTGATCTCCGGTAAAAGTCCACTTTTCGATTATCATAGCTTGATTGTCCGGATCCGGATTGTGCCCACTGATTAGGGCAAAAGCAACCTTTTCTTTACTCCAATCGATCTTGAAGGTCCTCTTTTCGTGAAGGGGGTTGAGATTCAATTTGTCCAGGTGACCAGTGATGTAGGCTGGTTGAACTACGAACTTAACGTTCGGGTCCTTACCCTCATCCCAGCCGGAGATTTCTATGTCGACTTCCTTCCCGGGCTTACCATAGAGGAAAAGTCCAATTACCGCTTCGTCTGAGAGTTCCTTTTTCTTGGGATCGAGGTAAAAGATATATTCTCCGTAACCGAGAAAACGATCAAGGTAGACTTCGGCATTGTACCATTTACCGTCTTGCTGCCGAATATTTAAGTGGAGGTTACCTTCCCTGTCCACCCGGACGATCTCTCGGCTGTCCGACCAGAAGTTTGGCCCGGGACCTCGTTTGTGCTTAGTGTAATTTTTCACCCTCCACGTATAACCGGAAAACTCGATCGTTCTTGCAGATACATTAGTAAAGCAGGAAGTAGCAAAAAAACTGGCCGAAAGTAAAATAATCAGCACTACTTCAAAACCTTTCGGAAAGATAAAGAATTCACCCCATAACTACTCTAACCCCTCTTTTTGGAACTTTAAAGACTCTTCTACCACCCGAGGATCAAATTGAGTATCAGAGTTTTCCCGTAGTTCCTCGGCCAATATTGTCCCGACAAGGCCCGCGCCAAAGCTGCGGTAGCGCCTGCGGTCATGGTTAAAATTCAGAGCAGTTGAAAATGCCTCGAATAGCTGCTTGTAGGTTTTAAAAACAGCCTCTTCGCTACTTGATGAGTGAAAAAAAGTAAAAAAACATTGCTGGTCTTCTGAAAAGAAACGTTAAACCTTGATAAACGAAACCAGAAGAATCCTTGGCCAACAATGTTTTTATATCTAAGGTACTTATATGGCCACAAGTGGCAAAAAAAATCAACCAGAGAGGGTTGTGGCAAACGCTGCATGTAACACTCATATCTAAATTGTTACAAAACCTTATTGACAAATTTATACGTAAAAAAAGAGCTGATAAAATACAGTTTTCAAACTGGTTAACGACAAAGTCAATGTCAGCGCTTAAAGGAGGATATGTTGTAAGGCACTATAAGCAAGACTGTCAATAAAAGCACGGAATACGACCTGGCTCCTCGGCATGCACTTCATACAAACTTTTTAACTGATTTTGGATTAGAAATCATTTGCTATTTAAAAGTATCTAATTAAACGTAACAAATGTTAAAAATACGCTAAAATAATTCAGGGCATTTGACGTTTCATGGAAGTCTGAGTGATGTAAAAAATGCTGCCGGTTTAGTTAGAGACCAACTCTTTTTGAATGGCCTCGGATACTCCCGTGAAATCTGTTCCGTTCCTCTTTATAGTATTGTCGGAACCCTCTAAGAAATCTTCGAATTCTTCCGGATCTGCCACTTTGATTCCCAACTTATTACCGCTTATCTCTGTGTCTTTCAGCAAGACGTGAGATGGACCTTCGGTTCGGTATCCTTTATTATCGATCTGTATTCCCTCACGTCCGTTCCCTTTAATCATGGAATTTTCGATCGTGGCACTGGCGGAACCGAAAATATCGAAGCCGCCTTTCTCATTATCAGTTATACTCGAACCTTGAATGGAAGCTTGAGCGTTTTCTCCTATGGCTATACCAGTGCTGTTTTTAGATATACGGGAGCCCTCTACCTGGGCCCAGGAAGCGTTTGCAAGAAAGATACCGTTATCACTATTGTTGAATATATTTGTATCCTTAATCGACGCCCGAGAAGTTTTAAAAAGAGCAATTCCGATCCGGCTGTTTCCTTCGATGGTGCAGTTTTCAATGGTAACCCGGGCTTTTCCTGTTAAAAAGACCCCGTGTGGACAGCGGAACCCTCCGATGTCACAATCTTTTCCTTTTGCACCGGCAAGTTCCAATCCTTTTAAGGTGGCTTTGATTTTTCCGGGATTTGAAGACGGGTCCAAAGGAGAAGGCCCGATTCGGACGAGGGGGTAACCTTCTTTGGCCCCACTTACAATGACTTCTGACTCTTCTTTCCCCTTCACAGTGAGATCCTTCTCAATTGCCAAGTTTGTCTCGTAGGAGCCTCCCTTTATTATTACTGTATCTCCAGGTGCTGCAGCATCGATCGCCTTCTGGATAGAGTTATAGCCGTTATCAGTCTTTGAGACCACAAGGTTTTCAGCGGCTGAGGTCCCGGCCAGACTGAAAACCAAAACCGATATCAACAAGCCAGAAACTAGCAACTTGTCCCCGTTAAAGTTCATTCTTACACCTCCGATTAATTATAGGATTGTGTGGTGTCAACTTGCGAAACCTGGACGTGTTTGGGATGAGGAAAGGGATGTTTAAAACTTACAAAAACCGGCTTCAGATATTTTCTATTTTGCTGGATGATAAGTATTCAAAGTATTAAATTCCAATCGGAGCTACCCATTAAAAATGTACTCATAGTATATTGTGTAATTCTTAAGTTAGACCTGAAAGGAGGTTAAATTGTCCTACCCATTTCGACAACCAGTCCCAGCCTAAAAACCCTAGAAAAATTAAAGCAAATAGAAATAACAAACCCAAACATCCTTTTGAGACCATTCCACCTTTCTCATACGTATCACCAAACTTCCTTTTCTTTACCTCGGTAGGAGGTTGTCCATCCTCCTCCGAGTTAGCAGACCTCTTGTTTTCTTTCAAGGTTAACACCTCGGACCGGGATATCGAGAGGTATGTTAGTTGAGACAGTACTCTTATGAGAGAATTTTTACTCTTGTTTATGCCAATCGCTCTCTTTGTCTTCCCTCACGTATACTCCCGCTGTTCTAAAGCTTGCCTCGTATACTTCTTTAAAGTTCCCTTCAATTGCTCCTTCGGAAAAAGGGAATTCTTTTATATCCACACCTTTTCCTATTTTGACCTTTTTCAAATTATTAGCAGCAAAAGCTTCCATTCTTATCACTTCTACGCTAGCCGGTAGCTCTATTTCGGTGAGATTATTGCCCATAAATGCCCGGAATCCTATTGTTTTCACCCCAACAGGAATCTCAATGGAGTTCAACTTATTAAAGGTGAATCCACTGAGGTACTTTATGCCTTCCGGTATCTCCACAGCGGTGAGGTTATTAAAACCAAACGCCTCGTCTTCAATCACCTTTATGGTGTCCGGGATGTTAACGGAGGACAGTTGGCACGCTTCGAAAGCATTCTCCTTTATAACTTCAACATTATTTCCTAACACGACGGAGTTTAAGGTGCTATTTGTGAAAGCGGCCTCTCTAATTACTTTTACGGTATCCGGTATAGTGACAGTTTTTAAGTCTTTTTTCCAAAATGCTCCCTTTCCAATTTTCTTCACGGCGATCCCGTCTATTGAGGAAGGAATAATTATCTCCTTTCCTCCAGCTGAATCGTACCCTGTTATTGTTCCCGTATCACTATCAAAGTTAAAGTATTTTGGATCGGTTACCTGGCCCTTCTCAGCCCAAACCTGTGTTGAAGAGATAGAGACAAAAACCAACACAGAAACCAACACAGATGCTAGTAGGATTGACAAGATTCTAGTTCCATCCCTTACCGGCTCCATTTAGTAGCACCTCCTTTATCTACTGGTATTATAAAGTGTAAACAAAATGAGCCCTACTTCTAACACCTGCCCCCGGGATGCACTTAATACAAACTTTTGTACCGAGTTTGGATTAAAAATCACTTTAACACTAAGAAGAATTAAACTTAAGTGCTGGGCTGTTAAGCCTGAGGTTCAATTTATGTGATTTGTCTACTGGATCTTAGATATACCTCTTTAGGGCTTCGCCCACCCCCAGTCTCTACCAGGCCGCTACCTTTGCCTGTTTACTAGTGAGTTCTTTATCCTCATCCGTCTCGCTAGCAAGGGCTGCTACTATTGATTCTTTTATCGTATCCATACCAAGGTTTTCGGAAGTGCTGAATATTCCTATTCTCGTATTAGTTTCTATCGGTACCGAATAAAGTACCGTTTTGACGTTTTTGCAGATTGACAATTCGTCCATAATTACTACCCCGACTGCTTTTACTTCTTTTCGGAGTGGTTCAGGTAGTTTTTCTCTGCCGGACAGCTCTTCATCGGATAGGTCAGAAGGAATTGCCCAGGCTACTGCTTTAGTCCTTTTGCCTGTAATATTGTTTGAAGTAGTCCATAAAATGATCTGGTTTTCTTTTAAAATGCCCTCTTTTGAAAGAAGAGATCCGTCAACCTGGTTGGCCAGTATTGGACTTGCTTTGTCTAGAGGTTTAGCCGCTACGGAACCCGCACCCAGGACTATAAATAATGACAGAACAAGTAAAAACTCCCTTACAGATTTTCTCATTTTATGATCTCCTCCTTTTAATGTTATCTAACCAAGGAAAGAAAGATAAATCAATCGATAAATCCCCTCTTGCAAGGTTTCAGTATCCATCTCAGTAAAATCCATTCTCCAAAATATGCACTTGCGTTTACTGGGATGTAGTCCTGTGTGGTCAGATAAAAACGTTAGTTGTAAAAGGAAGGGAACTCGCTAGGTCAGGAAGATCAAGCTCCCCGGCGTGCACTTCATACAAACTTTTACAATAAATTTTGCTTAAAAGTGATTTTAATATACAGGCGAGTTTATTTTGCTGAATAAGTTTAATATATGTTATAGTGT
>CAZDMI010000028.1:3720-14405 GCA_964506635.1 uncultured Thermotogae bacterium | reverse complement strand
GTCTGTAGTATTCGTCCCAGTTCAGCCCAAGCCATTTTAGGTCCTCTTTAATCCCCTCAGTATATTTCTCCTTCGAGCGTTCTCTGTCCGTATCCTCTATTCTCAAAATCAGCTTTCCGTCGTGTTTTTTGGCGTACAACCAATTAAATAGAGCCGTTCTGGCTCCACCAACGTGAAGCCAACCGGTTGGTGAAGGTGCAAATCTAACTCTTTTTGTCTTCACTAATATTTCCCTCCAGCTGTTTCTAATGACTGTCTATAAATCTAACGTAAATATTATAGATTTGAAGCTAAAAGTGCAAATTAAAAAGGTTTTAGGTTCCCGTTGGTTAACAAACAAAGTACTTCAAACTTCGAGTTTCTCTTTTAATTCTTCGATTTCGTCACGGTAGGCTGCCGCTTTTTCGAATTCCAGCCTTTCGGCTGCTTCGTTCATGGACTTTTCCAGCTTCTCCACGACCATGAATACCTCGCTATCCTCCATTTCCTCAACCTCTTCTTCGTCCGGGACCTCGACCTCACTGGAGGACTCCGGTTCTATTAACTGAGCGATATCAGTAATTTCCTTCTTGATGGTTTCCGGTTCGATATCGTGCTTTTCGTTGTATTCCAGCTGCTTTTCCCTTCTCCTTTCAGTTTCGTCAATTGCGCGTCGCATTGAATCCGTAATCTCGTCCGCGTAAAGAATTACCTGCCCGCGGACGTTTCGGGCGGCCCGCCCCATGGTTTGAATCAGGGACGTATCGGATCTGAGAAATCCTTCCTTATCGGCGTCGAGAATTGCTACCAGAGAAGCTTCGGGAAGATCCAGCCCCTCTCTTAATAGGTTTATTCCGATCAGCACGTTGAAGTCGCCCTGTCTGAGCTCCCGGAGGATTTTTACGCGGTCCAGTGTATCTATTTCGGAGTGGAGGTACCTGGCTTTTATGCCGACCTCCACGAAGTAATCCGTTAGTTCCTCGGCTAGCTTCTTCGTTAGCGTCGTAACCAGCACTCTTTCGTCCCGGCTAGTTACTTTTTCTATCTCGTGCATGAGGTCATCTACCTGGTCTTCTATCGGTCTGACCTCGACCTCCGGATCCACCAGCCCGGTTGGCCGAATGATTTGCTCGACCACTTTGCTGCTGTGCTCGTACTCGTAGGGGCCGGGCGTGGCGGAAGTGTAAATGATTTGATTGATCCGTTTCTCGAACTCCTCGAATTTTAACGGCCTGTTGTCCATTGCGGACGGCAATCGGTAACCGTGTTCTACTAAAGTTTCCTTCCTAGATCTATCTCCATTGTACATGCCGCCAAGCTGAGGTATCGTCTGATGGGACTCGTCTACAAAAATAAGGAAATCATCGGGAAAGTAATCTATTAACGTATAAGGAGGTTCACCTGGGTCCCTTCCGGTCAGGTGGCGCGAGTAGTTTTCTATCCCCTTGCAGTAACCGAGCTCCTCCATCATTTCCAGGTCGTGTTTTGTCTGTTTCTCGAGGCGCTGGGCTTCTAGCAGCTTATCCTGTTGGTGGAACCTGTCCAGCTGCTCCTCCAGTTCTTCCTCTATGTTTTCCATTGCTTCGTTGAGTTTTGAACGGGAAGTAATGAAATGCGTCGCGGGATATATGACTACTTTTTCCTTTTCTTCGAGGGTTTTTCCCGTAATATGATCCACCACACGAATTCTATCGATAACGTCTCCGAAAAACTCCACCCGGATAACCTCTTCGCCGTAGATCGGGACTATTTCCACCGTGTCACCTCTGACCCGAAAAGTACCTCTCTTCTGCTCGTAATCGTTGCGCTTGTACTGCAATCTGACGAGCTTATGGAGGAGATCGTCGCGTTCGAGATGGCTATCAAGGGTTAAGGGGCGTGACATATCCTCGTAAGTGTCAGGGGAACCGAGTCCGTAGATACAGGAAACGCTCGCTACGATTATCACGTCCTCGCGCTCGAAGAGCGACGCGGTTGCTTTATGTCGCAGCCTGTCGATCTCGTCGTTGATCGAGGAATCCTTCTCGATATAGGTATCTGTCTCGGGAACGTAAGCTTCGGGCTGGTAATAGTCGTAATACGAAACAAAGTAATGGACTGCGTTTTCCGGAAATAGCTCGTTGAACTCGTTCCATAGCTGAGCCGTAAGTGTTTTGTTGTGGGCAATTACCAGAGCTGGCTTCTGGACGTTTTCTATCACGTTCGCCATGGTAAAAGTTTTGCCAGTCCCTGTCGCCCCCAGAAGAGTCTGGTGGGTGAGGCCGGATTCCAACCCTTCGGTTAGTTCTTCTATCGCTTTCGGTTGGTCACCTTTTGGCTCCTTGTCTGTTTTTAATACGAACTCTTGGCTCATGATAATTAATTTTAAGTGAAAGCCGTGAATCGATCAGGCGGTACCTTAAATTACCCATCGTGTGACATTAAATTCGCTTTGAATCGGGAAGACGACGAGGAACGTTTAGGGTTCAGGGGGTATTAAAGAAGTCGTTGATCGTCGTAACCCATGTGGCCCAGCCCTTTGCTGGTGATTTTACGGCCCTGACTCGTTCTTTCCAGAAACCCCTTTGTCAGCAAGTATGGTTCGTATACTTCGGATATCGTGTCCTTCTGTTCGGAAAGGGCTGCGGAAATGGTATCTATACCTACCGGCCCACCATCGAACTTTTCTATAATCGTTTCTAAGATCTTTCGATCCAGCTTGTCCAGACCTTTCTCGTCTATGCCGAGCATTTCAAGTGCCTCTTTGGCCACTTCTCGATCTATGTAACCATCAGCCCGTACCTCTGCGTAATCACGGGTCCGCTTTAACAACCTGTTGGCGATTCTTGGGGTTCCACGGGAACGCTTGGCAATTTCGTTAGCGCCGCCAACCCCGTCGTTTATTTCCACGTCGAGTAATTCGGCTCCGCGAAGCACTATGTCCTCTATCGCGTCTATCGCGTAAAAATCGAGGTGGAGAACGACCTCAAATCTATCCCTCAGGGGGGAGGTAAGCAGGCCGGTCCTCGTGGTGGCGCCGATCAGGGTAAAAGGAGGGACGTCCAGCCTGATGGACTGGGCGCTTGGTCCTTCACCAATCACTATGTCTATTTTATAGTCCTCCATTGCCGGGTAAAGGACCTCTTCCACGTTACGCCTTAACCTGTGAATTTCGTCTATGAAAAGTATGTCTCCCGGGGTTAAGTTACTGACGATTGCTGCCAGGTCACCTGGTTTATCTATCGCCGGCCCGGAAGTTGTTTTGATATTTACCCCCATCTCGTGTGAAACAATATGGGCAAGAGTTGTTTTACCAAGGCCAGGCGGGCCGTGAAAGAGCGTATGATCAACGGAGTCACCACGGTTTAGCGCGGCTTCCAGCAGGATGGAGAGTCTCTTTTTGACTTCCTCCTGGCCGATAAAATCGTCGAGCTTTTTCGGCCTCAGATTTGAAAGACCAGAATCACCCGGTTTTTCGGCGGCACTCAAAGGTCCTTTTTCTTTTTCTTTGTTTTCTTCCATGACTATACCATTGTAAACGGTTCAGCCTGAAAGGTGCAACAGCTTTAAACGGTTTTGACTTGTATAATTACCGTTGATATAATTAATTTGATAGTCTTTGAAGATTAGTTGATGTGGATGATGCAATCAACTACTTGCAATCTAAGAGAACTCATCTCACGGGTGAGAAAAAGGAAGTTGAATGAATAGATTAAAAGAGATAGAAGACGTGATCTCCCGCCATGACAGGTTTCTTGTTGCCTCTCACAGAAGCCCCGAAGCAGACGCGATCGGAAGTCAACTGGGTTTGAGTCGTGCCCTGCGCCAGCGGGGAAAGAGAACTATACTTTATAACAGAGACGGAGTACCCGGGAACCTGAAGTTTTTAAAAGGTGCAGGTCAGGTGCTGGGACCGGACGAGCTGGGAAAAGAAATTGAGGTCGTTGAAGTTGCCATCGCCGTTGATTGCAGTGATCTGGACAGGCTGGGTGATAAGGGTAAAGGTATACTGAGAAACATGCCGACGATAAACATAGATCACCACCAGGATAATTCGAATTTCGGCGATATAAACTACGTGAAACCAGTTGCGGCTACGACTCAAATAATTGCCGAACTGATAGAGTACATGGGGCTGGAGATAGATGAATCAATTGCTACGGCGCTGTATTCGGGGATAATTGCTGATACTTCTTCTTTTCAGAACGAGAACGTCAACCCGGATGTGTTGAGCAGGGCCGCAAATTTGCTGGAAAACGGGGCTAAAGCGAGGTCGGTTATAGTTAATCTCTATGAAAGAGAGCCGTTCTCGAAGCTAAAACTGCTCGGGGAAGTTCTGAGTCAAGCCAGCTTCGAGAACGAAATCGTCTGGGCAGAAATTACTCCCGAGATCATAGAGAAGGCCGACGCCACCCAGGAGGATACCGAAGGTATCGTCGGCAAGTTGAGAACTACAAAAGGAGCCCGAGTTGCCTGTCTGTTTAAGGAACTTCCCGATAACAGAATCAAGGTCTCAATGCGATCAAAAGGGGGAGTGGACGTCAGTCGGGTTGCCAGTAATTTCGGTGGCGGCGGTCACAGGGTAGCTTCCGGCTGTATGGTTGATGGTGAACTCGATAAAGTGGAGAAAAAAGTACTGGAGGACGTTAAAGCAAAGATAAACGATGAACCAGGGGAAAGCAGAAGAGGCTGAAGAGAGCGAGGGAAAAATAGAGAACGGTTCCCGTCGCACGAGTTCCGGTTCCGGTGAACTTGCCCTTACGATAGGTACTTTTGACGGGGTCCACCGTGGCCACCAGACCTTGCTTGAAGAAACCAGAAGCATCGCGAAGGAAAGGGGTCTGAAGAGCGCAGCTTACACTTACGATATACCACCGAAACGTTATCTCGGCGATGAGGGACCCTCGATATTGATGGAACCCGACATAAAAGTTAAACACCTGAGGGAATACGTGGATAGGATAATTTTGGGAGATTTCCTGAAAGTCAAGGATTACTCGCCGGAAGAATTCGTCGAAAAGGTTCTGGTCGATCGGTTGAAAGTGGATGCGGTGGTAATTGGAACCGACTGGCGCTTCGGCAGGAACAGATCGGGTTCCTATCGCGATCTCGAGTCCCTGGGCGGTGGCCGGTTTTCCGTCCACCCGAAACAGCAGCTAAAAGTTGATGGGAAGGCTGTCAGCAGTACGTGGATACGCAAGGCGCTGGGTCAGGGCAACGTTGCGGTTGCAAAAAAGCTTCTCGGGCGGTATCCCGAATATTCCGGTCGAGTTGTAAGGGGTCACGGTGTGGGCAGCGAACTCGGTTTTCCTACTGCCAACCTGAATATTGATGACAGGGTTGTTTTGCCGAAAAGGGGCAGTTATGCAGCTCTGGCCGAAGTGAACGGCGAGCTTTTTAAAGGTGCGGTTCACATTGGAAGTCGCCCCACTTTTGATAACGAAGACGGCCACAGGCTGGAAGTTCACTTGATTGATTTTGAAGGTGACCTGTACGAAAAAAGGCTGGACGTTCAGCTCATTAAATACCTTGAGGGAAACAAGAAATACGGTGACTCGGAGGATTTGGAAAAAGCGATAGATAACTATATAAAGGAAGCGAGGCGAGTACTGGGAGACGAGAGTTAAGTTTTTGGATAAATTAAAAACAGGGGGTTATTATGGACGAATCCTGGAAAAATTACGTAAAACAGGAATTCATGAAGGCAGATAGCGAATTCGTAGAGGAGATGCCTGTAGGTTCCATAGATCTATCCACGTTTGGTCTGATAAGCGAGGCGACGACCTTCGTTCTGGTGCGACTCGACGATGGAATCCATTTGCGCCCGCTTACGAGCGGCCTGAATTCTCTACGAAAGGATATGCAAAATTCCTCTCGTCCGGGTGGTAGCTTCGACATGGATAACGCCGTTGAAGCGCTATCACAGTTTGCCGAAGAATGGGAGGAAACGATTAAAAAGAAGGACAAGTGGAAAAAGACCGTCAAGATGGCAGAAGAGCAAGAGGAGATAATGTCGCAGGAAACTTACGAAGAGAAGACCAGTGACAATTCTTCCTTTCTCGATAAAATAAAAGGGATATTCAACTAAGATGGCCCGGCTAAACCCTGCCGAACTCCTTGCTGCTCATCCATCAGCAGAAGATATACTGGAGAGGCTGGAAACAGCCGGACACCGGGCGGTAATAGTTGGCGGCGCAGTAAGGGACCTTCTCCGTTCCCGGTTCCACGACGATTTTTCACTCAAACCGGAAGAAGTTGATATAGATATTGCTACTTCCGCAGAACTGGACGAAATCAGGGAATTATTTAAGGATTACAGTTTTGTTGAAGTCGGAGAGAGCTTTGGAGTACTGATCCTGGTTTCTTCCGAGGGGAACCAGTACGAAGTAGCGCAATTCAGAACCGAGACCGGATACGATGGAAGGAAACCGGGTCAGGTCGAGCCGGCTGAATCCCTGCGAGAGGACGTAAAGCGCAGGGATTTTACCATTAACGGTATGGCCATGGAGCCTGACGGCGAGATAATCGACTTCGTCGGTGGGATTCCGGATTTAAAGAAAAAGAAGGTCAGGGCAATCGGTGATCCATGTAAAAGGTTCAGGGAAGATTATCTGCGACCGCTGCGGGCGATAAGGTTCGCCTGTGATATCGACGGTACCATTGAAAGTGATACGGAGGAAGCAATTCAGGCCGTCGCTAACAGAATTACTGAGATATCGTGGGAGAGAATACGAGAAGAGCTGTTCAATATCCTGGAAACTGATAACTCCGAGCGAGGTATGAGGTGGTTGAAGGATCGGGATATGCTGATGGAGATATTACCTGAGATGGCCGCAAACGAGGGCGTACCGCAGCCGGAGGAGTATCATCCGGAGGGCGGGGTTCTCGAACATAGTTTCCAGGCACTGGGGGTGGCCGATCTATTTCGCTACCCCCCTCTGACGAAGCTGGCGGTCTTTATTCACGACGCCGGGAAGGCTCACGCCTTTGAGAAAAATAATGGTGAGCACCTGGGTGGTCACGCACTCCAGGGAAAGGTTCTGTCCGAACGTATTGCTTCCCGCCTCAGGCTTTCCAACGAAGAGAAGAAAAAATTGACCTGGCTCGTGGGCAACCATATGCGGGGATCAATTCTTCCTAAAATGAGGAAGGCAAAGCAGGTAAAGCTGGTTCGAAAAAACCAGGACGCCCGCTATTCTCTGGATAGAATCACCGACAGGTTCGAATACTTTTCGGACCTACTTCGAACGATAATAGCGGATAGCCAGGCAAGCGCACATGGTGTCGAGGGCTGGTTGCCGGTTTTAAAGAGGTTTTCCAGTTTACTGCCTCATTTGAATCACCTCGAAGAACTGGGGTCGGCAAGGGAGTTAATCGATGGTAACGACCTGCTAAAACTGGGTATGGAAGAAGGTCCCGAGCTCGGTGAGGTTCTCCAGGACGTGCACGAGAGAATATTTTCCGGCGAGGTGGAGTCGAGAAAAGGTGCCCTCGAGACCGCAGAGGAGATAATCAAATCGAAGTAAATCCGGATCAGTATTTGTTCGGATAGAGTTACTCCTGGTGGATTTCGATGACGTCTCCGTCTTCCAGAATGTGGTCCTGTGCAACCTCCTGGCCATCAAACCTGCCGGACCCCCAAATTCTGATGTAGTCCAGGTTATCAACCATGCTTCTGTGAATTGACCTCACGCCTTCCACCACGGTGCTGTTTTTATCCAAAAGGTATGGTTCCTGCATGTCGGGGTCCTCTCCCGGCTTCTTCGTATATATTCTTATTTTTAGCAGGCCTTCAAAAACCGAACTGGAAAACCGAGAAAGGCTATCCTCGTCAAGGATTGACACAGGTGTGGTTGGTAAACCGGATACCTCCTCCAGTCTTTCACTAACCGTTTCCCCGTCCAGTTCGTCACTTTTCGAGAGGATTATTTCGCCTTTTCTGTTGGTCCTGCCAATTGCGTCCTTACGAAAATCTGCTTCCGGGTGGAAGAGGTGAATACCTTCGCCTTCGAGGTGGTTCTTGGTTTTTTTAAATTGTTCTACGGGGTCATCCGCTGCCCCGTCGACTACTGCCAGAACGAGATCGGCTTTCCTTATTAAATTATAAACCCACGTTTCCACGTGTTCCTCCGAAATTGGAGGCGTGTCAATTAGTTGAATTTGAACGTCCTCGTGCAGAAGCATCCCTATGGTTGGTCCCTGAGTACTATAGGGAAAATCCGCTACTTTCGGTGAGGCGTTAGTGGTTACGTCGAGGAGAGCGGACTTGCCTGAATTGGGAAATCCCGTAATAACGACCTGGCCGGCGCCCTGGGGTTCGATCTGGTCCGGTGTTTTTGCCCTGGTTGGACCCTTTTTCTTCTGTGAACTCTTTTTTAGGTTTGATATCCTTTTCCTTATATCAGCTTCTATCTTGTCAGTCCCCTTGTGGTTGGGCAAAAGCGCAAGCATCTCTTCTAAAGCATCCAGTTTCTCGTCCTTGTCATTGGCGTTTCTGTACCTTTCCTCTTCCTCGATGTACTCGGGCGGTAAGTTGGCAGGCATTTTAAACTACACCTCAATAATTCCCCTTATGTAATACTTCATTGATAGCAAAACTGTTTTTTTGGCGGATAGGTGAAAACTGCAAGTTTATCGGTATATTACTTATTGCCTTAGCGTTTTCAACAATAACAATTGTCCTTGAAGAGGCACTGGGTCTCAACTTCTCCGACCTGGAAATTTTAGTTGCCAGCTTAAAGGTTGTACGAGGTCCGTATATCGATTATTATTTGCATAAGCTAATAATAGTAATAACATTCACAACATTCACATTAATTAACTCGACAAACAACAGGAGGGTTATTTGTGGGAGCAAAAGAAGAACTAGAAAGAGCGCAGAATTGGATGAAGACATTTGGTGAGCAGAGTCCGGATAGCATGGAAAGTTTTAAGAAATTGATGGGGGCAGTTGAAAAGGAGAAAGTCCTCTCGGCAAAAACCAAGGAATTAATGGCGATTGCGATTTCGGTTACCCAGCAGTGTGAATGGTGTGTCGCATTTCACGTCAACAATGCACTGGAGGAAGGGGCAACTGAGGAAGAAATAATGGAAGCCGCCTGGGTCTCAGTTCTAATGGGTGGTGGACCTGCCCTAATGCATGCCGGCCTCGTACTGGAAGCTCTCGAGGACATGGCTTAAAAACCTTTAGCGGCCTTTGATTTTTTGCAGTAGAAAAAACATCCCCCGTTGCCAAACGGGGGATTTATTTTTTTATCCTATCCAGTAATCTAATTCCAGGTTTCATTAAAACGAGATAAGATCAAGGGGGTACGGTAATGAATATTGAAGATGAACCAAACGTCGTAATTATTGGGGCCGGTCCCGGCGGGTACACTGCTGCAATAAGGCTGGGTCAGTACGGACTTAAACCAGTAGTAATCGAAAAGGAAGAGATTGGAGGAGTCTGTCTAAACTGGGGATGTATTCCGACCAAGACCCTTTACAGTACGACTGAGCCGCTGGGAAAGGTGGACTCCTGGGAAGACAGGGGTATCGAGATCGACGGGCTCGATTTCGATTTAGGGAAGATTACCGATTACCAGGAAGAAGTAGTTGATCAATTGACCGGAGGCGTTGAAAAGTTGATCAAGGCCAGCGGGGGAGAAGTCGTGAAGGGAAAAGCCGAGCTAAGGCCCGGACCGGAAGTGCACGTTAAGAAGGAATCCGGGGAAGAGAGAGAACTCAACCCCGAAAACGTAATTATGGCAACTGGGTCCTCACCCGTAGAGTTACCTGGTTTTTCCTTTGAAAACGAGGACGTATGGAATTCTCGGGACGCCGTAATGCCGCAGGAAGTTCCGGATCAGCTGGTGATACTCGGTGCTGGGGTGATTGGGCTTGAAATGGGGACTATTTATAGTCGTTTGGGCAGTAATGTCGAGATACTGGAAATGGAGGACGGAATTTTACCCGGAATGAACCTGGGTAGAAGGTTCGAGTCTTACCTGAGCAGGGCGTTGAAACAGGAAGGGATCAAGG
Organism: uncultured Thermotogae bacterium; assembly: GCA_964506635.1. GTDB lineage: Bacteria > Bipolaricaulota > Bipolaricaulia > M55B111 > M55B111 > JAGXLP01. Next base: position 4,427 of record CAZDMI010000028.1, on the reverse strand, counting down.
TCCACACGGAAACCAGAGCAGAAGAGTTCCAAAGTAGTTCCTCCGAAAGCGTGGTTATCGGTGAACAGGACGGGGAAAAGAAGGAATTTTCCGCGGACAAGGTTCTTGTGGCTGTTGGAAGAAGGCCAACTCTCAAATCAGTTTCCGACGATCTCGACGTAAAAATTAGCGACGATGGATCGCTGAAAACCGACGGGCACTGTAAAACTAGCAAGGAGGGGGTTTACGCTATTGGAGACGTTGCAGGGGGCCCGCTTCTGGCGCATAAAGCTTCTCGAGAGGGTCTGATGGCTGCTGCTTCAATCGCAGGAGAAGACGTCAGGGGTTACGATCACGTTCCTGCCGTGGTATTTTCGGACCCGGAGTACGCCGAGGTAGGTTTGTCGGAAGAGGAAGCAAGCGAGAAGGGCCACAGTACTTTGATAGGTAGGTTTCCATTTCGTGCTTCCGGTAAGGCTCTGGCCATGAACGAGACGGAGGGTATGGTACAGCTGGTCGTTGATGGGGATACCGATAAAGTGCTGGGTGGAGCCGTACTTGGTCCGAATGCTTCCGACCTGATTGCGGAAATCGGCCTGGCCGTCGAGAGGGGGCTTACCGCTGGAGAGGTAGGGGAAACCATTCACGCCCATCCGACTCTATCCGAAGCTGTAATGGAGGCCGCTGAAAACGTCCATGATCAGGCGATCCATACCGGAAACAGGTAA
>CAZDMI010000028.1:0-3620 GCA_964506635.1 uncultured Thermotogae bacterium | reverse complement strand
AATGGAGGCCGCTGAAAACGTCCATGATCAGGCGATCCATACCGGAAACAGGTAATCCAAAAAGTGAGTAGCTGGTAAGGCGGTAAGGAATCTTTCCTTACCGTCTTACCGTAACCGGGAATGAATTAACGTAGACTTCAAAGCCCCGGGCCATCCGGGGCTTTTCTTAAGCTGATTACCTTTTCATTTGCACGGTTTCGGTTCGGCCTTGTAAATTAAGGCGGGTAGAGCGTAACTTTTAATGGCTCGAAACCCATTGATAAACTGATTTAACCGGAATTGGAAACTTCAATACAGTAAGCAACAGGAGGTAGATCCACATGAAAAGTTTAATGATAATTGCCGACGGTTTAGGGGGTAGGCCCACTGACGCTGAAGGTAAGACTTGCTTGCAGGTGGCTGATACACCGGAAATAGATGAATTACTTTCCAATAGGGGATCGGGAGGTCTGATGGACCCGATTAGCCCTGGCGTCAGACCGGGGAGCGATACAGCTCACCTATCCCTGTTCGGTTACGATCCCTACGAGTACTATACCGGCAGAGGAGTCTTCGAAGCTGCCGGGATTGGTATGGATATTACCGAGGATGACGTATGCTTCCGTACTAATTTTGCTACGATTGGTTCGGATGGGACAATAGCTGATAGGCGGGCCGGCAGGATTTCCGAGGGTCAGGATAGGCTCGAAGAGGCACTTTCGGAATTAAGGTCGGAAAAGTATCCGGATGTCGACGTAAGGTTCAAAAGGAGTACCGAGCATCGAGGAGCTATCTGCCTTACGGGTCCTGAGCTCGGGGGAAACGTGACGCCTACTGATCCGCACGAACTGGATATTCCCATACCTGAGGCCGAGGGGAAGGATGAGGAGTCGAAGAAAACCGCCGAGATACTTAACGAAGTGTCGGAAAAGGCCAGGGAAATACTTGAAGACCATCCGCTAAACGAGGAAAGGAAGGATGCCGGCAAGCTCCCTGCCAACGCAATAATGGCCCGTGGAGCCGCTACGTATCCTGAATTACCCTCGCTCGAGGATCGCTACGGAGTATCGGCAACCGTCGTAGCTGCTGGCGCACTTTACATAGGGGTGGCAAAGATAGCCGGCATGGAATACAAGCATGCCGAGGGAACTACCGGAACGGTTGATTCAAAGATCATAAACAAGGTTAAGCTGGCTCTGGACGAGTTCGAGGCGGGAAAGGACGTAGTTTTCGTCCATTTCAAAGGTACTGATAACGCCTCGCACGATCACGACGCGGAGGCCAAGGTTGACTTTATCGAAAAGATAGATAGGACATTTGGCTGGCTCAGGGAAAACGTCGACTGGGAAAATACCCACCTTTCTTTTGCCGGTGATCATACTACTCCGATAGAATACGGGGGTCACGTTGCGGACCCAGTTCCCGCAATGGTGGCAGGACCGAACGTCAGGAAGGATGAACTTGCCTCTTTCGATGAACTGTCCGTCCAGGACGGAGGGCTTGGTCGTTTTAGCGGCAATTTGCTGCCAATAACTCTGGGTTACAGCAATCGGCTTAAGAAGTTTGGTGCTTAGGGTTGAGTTTTGAAGTTTCGGGGGTGGCTCCGTTGAGCGGGCTATCCCCGATATCAATTTAGGGAGGAACTTGGAAAAAGTAAGTCCGGAGGACAGAGAGATAATAAGTAAGCAGCTCGGCCGGTCTCCCAGAGGTCTTGTCGAGGTCTCAGCCAGGTGCAGCTACGGTTACCCCGTCGTAATCAAGACGGAACCGCTTATTAAGAACTCGGACGGGGACTTCGAAGTGTTTCCGACTCTTTACTGGCTTACAGGACCAAAGAGAAGAAAAGAAGTTGCGAAAATAGAGTCGAGTGGCTATATCGAGCAACTGGAAAAAGAACTGAATTCGGACCGAGATTTAAAGAAAGAATACAGGAGAAACGAAGAGAATTACCTCGATCAACAGGGGGAGTTACTGACTCGGGAAGACGAAGAGTTCTTAAAGCGAAAGGGCGCCCTGGAAGCTTTGAACAGGGGAATTGGCGGGATAGAAAGCGACGAGCACATCAAATGTCTTCACCTGCATCTTGCCCATCAAATAGCGGATGAAAACGTAATTGGAGCCCTGCTACAGGAAAGGTTCTCCTTTGATGACTGTCCGCAGGACGATGTTGTCTGCAGTCAATTCTGATGGATGGGGATTCCATCGATCTTACCGAGATCGGTACTCTTTCAAACCTTTTTCCAGCAGTTCGACCACTCGGATTAAATCATCCGTATTCAGGACGTAACTGAGCCTGACTTCGTCCTTTCCTCCCTCCGGGGATTCGTAAAAACCCTCGCCCGGGGCCATCATCGCGGTTTCACCCCTATCCCGGAAGTCCTTGAGCATCCAGCGGACGAAATCCTCGGCGTCTTCTACCGGTAGGCTCACCATTAGGTAGAATGCCCCCTGTGGTTCTCCGTATTCAATTCCTTCTATCGAACTCAGTTCTTCTAAGAGGACGTCCCGCCTTTTTTCGTACCTCTCTACCATCTTCTCGATGGCTGAAGGATACCCTTGAGAGTTCAAGTAATTAATCAAACCTAGTTGCCCCATGGTTGGGGGTGAAAGCCTTGATTGACCCAGCTTCAGTACTGAATTCATTATTTCCTCGTTTCTGCTGGCAATAGCCCCTATTCTTGCACCGCAGCTACTTAACCTCTTGGAGATGCTATCGATCATTATCGTTCTATCCTCGACCCCGTCCAGATTGAGGGCGCTCTGAGCTTTTTCTTCACGATAAACGAACTCCCTGTAAACCTCGTCCGATATGAGGAAGAGGTCATTCTCCAGAGTCAGCGACCTGAGGGTTTCCAGTTCCTCTTCCGTGTAGACTCTTCCGGTGGGGTTGCTTGGGTTGGTAAGCAAAATTGCTCCAGTTTTGTTCGTTATCAGGGACTGAATTTGTTTCTTTTCCGGTAACCTGAAATCGTCTTCCTGTTCGGTCGGAATTGGAACGATTCTCACGTCCGTCATTCCGGCAAATCCCCGATAATTAGTGTAAAAAGGTTCAGGTATTAATACTTCTTCGCCGGCTTCCAGAGAGGCGAAAAAGGCGAAAAGACCGGCTTCGCTACCACCGGTCGTCACCATTAACTCTTCCCTGGATAAATCGATTCCCTGGTCGCTGTAATACTTGCTTAGTGCTTCCAGAGTCTCCTCCTTACCTTTCGAAGGGCTGTAGCTGAGAACTTCTACCTCTGCTTCTTTTATTCCTTGCATGAATTCAGTAGGAGTTGGTATGTCGGGTTGGCCGATGTTAACGTGGTAAACTTTGGTCCCTTCCTTCTTGGCTTCTTCGGCCAGAGGGTTGAGTTTTCTAATTGGGGAGGCGGGAAAATCCGCGGCCCTCATCGAAGTCTTTCTGTTTTTAGACATCTAATCACCGATTTATTTTACCAGACTGTAATTATCCTGCAAATCAATCACCAAAACTTGCCGAGGAAGCCCCAGGGCTTGCCCTGGGGAGGAATCGGCTGGTTAATTTAACTTGATATGAGGTACCCAGCAGTCAATTCGCCCCGCTCATCAAAGTTTGGTACAGGTCCAAGACCAGTTCCGAATTGACTGCTGGGTGCTGGGTCGATTGTCGTTAAAGAAAA
>CAZDMI010000027.1:0-14881 GCA_964506635.1 uncultured Thermotogae bacterium | reverse complement strand
CCTTCATCCGTAACTGCTCGGGAGAATTAAGGATCAACTCCACGTCGAAGCCCGTAAGCGCCCGGGAAAGTGATCTTGTAGTTCGACTGTACCGCAGGTCCCCGGCTAAAGTTATGGTCTTACCATCGACTTCTCCCAGTTCTTCTCTGATAGTGTAAAGGTCAAGCAACGTCTGAGTTGGATGGTTTGCGCTCCCGTCCCCACCGTTTATTACCGGAATATCGAGCAGTTCCGAGGCAAGTTTTGCCGAACCTTCGCTCGGATGGCGCATAACCAGGATATCTACGTATTGTTCTACGGTTCGCAGAGTGTCCGCGAGTGTTTCCCCTTTTTTTACACTTGTGCCTTCCTTGGATGAAAAACCAATAGTATCTCCACCCAAGCGTTTCATGGCTGCTTGAAAGCTCAACCTTGTCCTCGTGCTCGGCTCAAAGAAAAGGGTACCCATAAGTCGCCCCTTTGCCGAATCCGTGCCTACCTTCGTGTATTTTTCCATTCCACGTGCCTTATCCATGATGTACTCTAATTCTTCCCTGGATTTGTCCCTTATGGTAGTAAAATCCTGTCCTGCAAAGAAACCGGACAAATCAGTCACCTCCTTGAGAGATAGTCCTGTACTCTTTCAAAGGTCTCATTCGAGATCTTGCCGCTTCTCTTCAATTCCTCAACCACGGGCCCAATATTTGCAAGCTTTAAGAGGTCAAAATCCTCCTCCTCCAGGTTCTTGGCTGCGCCTTCCGTTCTGTCCACGAGCACTGCTACCTGGTCCACCTGAGCTCCTGCCTCTCTGACGGATTGACCGGCCGAAATAACGCTACCTCCGGTAGTAATAATGTCGTCCACCAACAGCACCCGGTCTCCCTGGCTAATTTCTCCCTCTATCTTTCGACCTTCGCCGTGTGACTTGCCTTCCTTTCTCACGTACGTCAAAGGTTTTTCCATCCTCTGCGCCAGCGCAGTGCCAAACGGAAGACCACCCGTGGGAACGGCACATATCGCGTCGAAATCCACGGGTTCGGCCTCCAGAAAATCTGCAGCCTTCTCAATTGCTCTGGCAAACTTTTCCGGGTGAGACGGCAGAAGCCGCAGGTCGACGTAGTAGGGACTCTTCTTTCCGGAAGTCAGAGTAAACTCGCCAAAATCAAGGCAGTTACTTTCCCACAACAGAGGGGCCAGCTCCTTACTCCTCTCCTCGATTGAATTTATTGACCTGTTCATTATTCAGAACCGGCCGCCCTCATTTGTTTTTTGAGTTTTTCGGCGGAGCTGGCTGGCTGATCCGCCTGATATATCGCCCGGCCGACGATCTCAAAATCCGCCCCAGCGGCTATAGCGTCTCCCGGCTTGCCGCCCTGGGCTCCAATTCCCGGGGTAAGCAAGAGAACATCTTCCCCGATCCATGATCGGGCCTGGCCAACCTCATCCGGCCTGGTAGCAGGCGCTACAACACCATCAGCCCCCCTATCGCGTGCGAACTCTGCCAGTTCTTCAGCTACAGGCGTTATAAACTGCTTGCTGCCCGGGTGGGACATGTTTATCACGAGTATTACGCCACCATCTTCTTCGGAAGCGACTTCAAACAGTCCGGATAGACCTTTTTCGTAACCGACGAACGGGTGAGCAATTATCGCTTCAAACCCCATTTCCATGGCCTGTTTAGCTATCCATTTGCAGGTATTATCGATATCCGCGACTTTGAAATCCGCAATAGGCAGCACTTCAACTCGATCCAGCAGTTCCGCGGTCAGATCCGGGCCAAGGGTAAGCAAGAGAGGGTAATTTATCTTTACTGCTGCTACGTGATCGTCGACGCCCTGAAGCACGTCGAGGGCATTTTCGAAAAATTGCTCCCTCTTTTTCTCCCTTTCGTCTTTCGGGAGCGAGTAGAGGGGACTTGATAGGTCGAGTGCAAAGATTAGATTAGAATCCAGCTCAGAACTTCTCTTCGAAATTTTTTCTTGGAAAGTACTCATTCTAGTTTTAGTCTCCAGTGATTGGATTTTTTGGATTGGATGTTATGACTGAGGTTGGATTGACGGGCTTATCGTCCCTGGGTCCTGAGGCCATATTGAAATGGTAGGTCATAATTTTCACCTCGGGTTCGGGAACGAGCTAATCCTCAAAATTTATTTCGATAAGTTTATCGAAAAAGTTAAATATTGCAAGCCCGCCTGGAGGGTGGGAAGCTTCCATCCAGTTTAGTCTCGAGGCGAGCTCTCTTTACGCAGGGCCATCCACACCCTGCCTGATTCCTCGTTTGGGGAGGCGAACTCTTCCAGGTCGTCCCACACCGACCTAACTTCGAAGCCGACGTCGGTGGCAAGTTCCTTTATCCGTCCCAGTTCGAAACCCCTCTCTTTATGTACCTCTTCGTGCCTTTCCCACTTTCCGACTTCTGAACGAAAAAACGTTATCTTCAGCTCGGCGATCTGTCTGGATGGATTGTAGTTAGTTCGATGAATCTCAAATACTTCGGAATCGTCCCGCTGGACGTAACATTCTTCCCGCTGCCATTCCTCCCGCAAACCGTGAATCGTGTTGACGTCAAATACGAAAAACCCATCATTCCGTAAATGATCGTAAGCAGTATTCAGTGTCTTTTTTAAGTCGAACTCCGTCAGGAGGTAGTTCATGCTGTCAAACCAGCTGGTAACGAGGTCGAACCCTTCTGCCTCGAGGTTCAATTCTCTCATATCACCCTGAAGAAAATTGGCCCCTGAATCCTTCTGGCTGGCTTTTTTTCGGGCGATTTCCACCATCTCTTTCGACTTATCCACCCCGGTCACTGAAAAACCAAGCTCCTCCGTCTCAAGGGCAAACGTCCCTTCACCACAGGCAAGGTCCAGAATACTTTTTGCCCTATAATTCAGACGGCCAAGCGTATCCGGGAGGCGTTCCGCCATGAACCTGCTATACGCCGGGTAGGACCCCGCAGTATAAACTTTCGCGAATTTGGAATAGTTTTCTTCCATGTTGTTACGATCTCTAAATCATAACCCCAGCTGAAGCCTCGATCAAAACTGTCCCTTTAATTTTTTTCGGACTTCCGGCGTCTGGAGCTTCTGAATCGCCCGCTTCTGTATCTGTCTTACCCGTTCCCTGCTTATATCAAATACTTTACCGACTTCGTCCAGTGTACGGGGGTGGTAATCCTTCAGGCCGTATCGGAGCTGAAGAATTCTCTTTTCCCTATCGGTCAGAAATTCCTCCAGGACTTCTTCCAGTTTATCCGAAACCAACTTATCCAGAGTCTCTTCCTCGGGTCGTGGAGCGCTTTCGTCGGCAAGCATATCTCCCAGCACGTTGCCTTCCGGGGAATCGTTACCCAGTGGTTTGTCCAGCGACGTCGTTTTATGTGCCGATTTTTTTGCCTTTAATACTTTTTCCTCTGCTACGTCGAGCTTTTCTGCAATCTCCTCCACAATCGGCTCTTCCCCGTTTTCGTTGATATGTTTCTGCTCCAGTTTGTAAATTTCCCGGATCAACTCATTCATATGAGCCGGTATTCTGATCGTTCTTGACTGGTTGTTGATTGCCCGGAAAATACGTTGCCGGATCCACCAGGTAGCATAAGTGCTGAATTTATAACCCTTCGAGTAATCAAACTTTTCGATTGCCCGCATCAAACCGAGGTTACCTTCCTGAATCAGGTCCAGAAAGGGTAAACCATAATTTCGATATTTTTTTGCTATGCTGATAACCAAACGAAGATTATGTCGGGCGAGTTTCTTTTTTGCGGATTGATCCCCTTCTTCTATCCGCTTCGCTAGCTCTACCTCCTCTTCCCGGGATAGTATGTCCTCCTTGACTTCGCTAAAATATCGCTCCAGGTTTTCGTCCGTCAAGCTTGCCTCCCCGGGTCGGGTAAAATTTCTGTGCTTAAGGCATTATCCAGACGATTTTTCAGAACATTAAATTTAATAGCCCGATACTTTCCGGCTCCCGACCCCATTCATAAAACTTTCATATAATGTTAAACAATGAAAGACCATAGTCAAAATAAAAAAACGCTATACTTAATCTCCAAAACTCGCCGGGAAAGCCTCGCAACTTCCCGCTGAATGTTGGGTTTTACCGGCAAAAAAGAAGTTTTTAAGTTTACAAAATGTTTTCTACAAACCACCCACATGGGTAATTGACCTAAAACCTGGAATTAATTACTTTCAAAATGATGGCCAACCCCCTTTAACCGCTTTTCGAACCAGACCCAATAATCAAGCTAAAAAAAGTTATTGATTACTCCGGATTAATTGGTTTTAATTTAGTCAATACCGTTTCGAATGTGGTGAGTAGTTTTGACAGCAGATATGGTATGAATTTAATTTTCAAAAACAGGAGGTTGTCATGGAAGGTAATATCGCGGATCGCAGTCTGGCTCCCGAAGGAAAGAAGAAGATTGACTGGGTAAAGTCACATATGCCCGTAATGGAGGAAATCGAAGGCGAGCTGTCTTCGGAAACACCTTTCGAAGGGCGCACGATAGCCGTCAGTATTCACCTGGAAGCAAAAACGGCCAGGTTAGCCATGGCTCTCGCGGAAGCAGGTGGTGAGGTTTATATTACGAGCAGCAACCCTCTATCCACTCAGGACGACGTAGCTGCTGCCCTGAACGAGTACGACGGGGTAACGGTTTTTTCACGCCACGGGGTCAGCATGGAAAAGTACGAAAAACAGCTCGAAAACGTGTTATCCAGCCAGCCGGATTTGATCATAGACGACGGTGGAGACCTCGTTAAGCAGCTTCACGGACCCCTGGAGGAATTCAGCGACGGAATAATTGGTGGAGCAGAAGAAACCACAACCGGAATCCACCGGTTAAAAGCACTGGACAGGGAAGACAGGCTCAAGTTCCCGATGTTCGCGGTAAACGACGCCAGGATGAAGTATCTATTTGACAATCGCTACGGAACCGGTCAATCAACCTGGGATGCCATAACGAGAACGACAAACCTTACCGTAGCTGGAAGTACTGCAGTAGTTGTCGGGTATGGATGGTGTGGCAGAGGTATTGCCAAGATAGCCGACGGGTTGGGCGCCGAAGTGATAGTGGTCGAGGTGGATCCTATAAAGGCACTGGAAGCAAGGATGGACGGCCACCGGATCATGAATATTGAGGACGCGGCCCCCCTGGGCGACTTTTTCGTCACTGCCACCGGAAACATAAACGTGATACCCGAAAGGGCGTTAAGCGAAATGAAGGACCAGGCAGTTCTGGCCAACGCCGGTCATTTCGACGTCGAAATTGATCTCGACGCTTTGGAGAAACTCTCCAGCAACCGTGAGGGTTTCAGGGATAACATCGAAAAGTTCTCCATGAAAGATGGGAGAGAGCTTTTCCTCCTGGCTCAGGGCCGCCTCGTCAACCTGGCTGCAGGCGACGGTCACCCGGCAGAAATAATGGACATCAGTTTTGCCCTTCAGACACTTACGGCTGAACACGTTCTGAAAACGGGCGGTCTCGAGCAAAAACTCCATTCCGTTCCCGAGGAGGTTGATGAGCGGGTAGCTGAGATGAAGTTGAGAAGCATGGACGTGGAAATAGATGACCTGACTCCGGAGCAGAAGGAATACCTGAAAAAATTCAGCTAGAAAATTCTTCCGGGGCGTTCTCCTTTTTTCGGAGGTCCTCCAGGCTATCGAGTTCAAAATAATCGAGAAAAGCCTGCGTTACAGAAAGAAGCTTGGTGCGCCCTTCCTGTTCCGACTTAACAAAGTTTCTTTCTCGAAGCTTGTCTATATGGTCGTAGGCCCCATTGCCCCGGATGTCAACTACTTCCTTCTGAAGCACCGGACTGTTATAGGCTATTACGGACAGGGTCCGCAAAACCCCTCGTGACATATCCTGGTGGGGGGCGAGGTGTTTGACCCTGTCCAGTATATCTCTTTTCACCTTTAAACGGTAAGATCCCTGGCTTTCGTAAAGCTCAAGCCCTCTATCGTTTTCACCCAGGTCATCCCTCATATCCTCCAGAACTCGCTCGAGTTGGCTCCGGTTCAAGCCAGTCAGATCAAGTAATTCACCCAACGACACCGGTTCACTGGATAAAAACAGCGCAGCTTCGATAATCGCTTTTGGGCTATTGCCGCTTGACCTTGCCTGTTCCTCGGAACTATCCATTGCTTGTATCCGAACCTTGATTTTCCTCTTTAGCCAGTTCTACCTTGATATCGGAGAAGGGTTCCTCTTGCTTGCATTTGACTTTTCCTTCTGACTGAAGATGGAGCAATTCCATAAACTTTTCAAACTTTTCTTCTTTAGTACTTTCTCTTAATAAGCGAGAAAACAGGACTTCTTTACCCCGTGATAGCTTTTCCTTCACTTTGCGGTAAAGGCGCTGCAACCTGACGCGGAAATTACTTTCTTCCTGAAGCTCCATACCCCAATCCTGATCCTCCGGCTCTTCTTCTTCCTCGTGCCTACCTTTCCTCCGGCGGTGGACCTTTATGGCACTATCAAAGGCCTGACTCAACTCATTCCTTGATATCGTTCTTTCCTGTATCCTCTTCAGAGGCACATCCAGATCCGGAACGTAGTTTTCATTGTCGAATTCCTCGTAACCCCAGATCCCTTCATCGAAACCCTCACTGGCTTCTTCTGCTTCTTCCGACTCGTCCTCTTCTTTGAGCCCCTCGGCCTTCGCACGTAGGATAACCGCACATGTCAAAACCATTCTGCCCGATAGCTCGAGGTTATCGCCATTCATCTCATCCAGTTTCTCCTGAAAACCCTGTGCCGTATCCCTCACGGAAACTTCCCACGGATCGCCGCTATAAGCATACCAATCCAGCACATCTCGCCATTCCGGCGTATTCAGAAGGTCCGTAGCTACGACGGGGTTTTCACCGGTTTCGAGCTCGCGAATGTTATAGGGCTGATCTTCCATGGCCTCTCCTCTAATTTAACTGAATCGACAGGATCTCGGATTGCCCTTCCTGCATCGAGACCCCAAAAACTTGATCCGCGTGCTTTGCCGTCTCCTCGTTATGTGAAATAAGAATCAACTGGGCATCGGCCGCGTATTCTTCAAGTAAGTCGGCGACCTTTGTCGACCTCCTTTGGTCTAACGCAGCATCTATCTCATCCATTACGTATACCGGAGCTGGATTCATTTCCTGCAATGCAAAAATAAAGGCAATCGCTGTCAAAGTCTTCTCACCACCGGAAAGCGAATCCAGTACTATAAGCTCTTTACCCGGCGGATGAGCTTTTATCAGCAAACCGGAATCTATATCGCCCTCACGGCTAAGTTCGAGGTGAGCATGGCCCCCGTCAAAGAGCTTCTGGAATATTTCTCCGAATTGTTCGGAAAGCTCATCCATGGTGGAATGGAACTTTTCTTTTTTCTCCCGCTCAATCTTTCCAATCAATCGTTCCACTTCCCTTTTTTCACCTCTCAAGCTGCTCAACTTACTCTCGAGTTCCTCTACCTCCTCCTTAAATTCCTTGTACTCTTCTATTGCCTTCATGTTTACCGGCTGGAGGCGGTCAAGATCCCGTTTTAAGTTCCGTTTTTTTGTGATTAGCTCCTTTAGTGGCTTGTCAAGAAAGTTTACGTCCTCATCCGGTTCCTCGAGGTTTTTTAAATCCCGCTTTACACCCTGAAGATCCTTCTCCACGTTATCTTTCTTCCTTCTCTGTCTTTCAGTTTTCCGGTATAGTTCCTTCTGTTTTTTCTTCAACTCGCCCAGTTCGGACTCGAGCTTTTCGGACTTTTCCTTCAACTCTTCGTCCATCTTTGTCCTGCTTTCCAGCTGATTTTCCTTCTTGTCAAGTTTGCTTTTCAGTTCTTCGAGCTCGTCTCTGGCGTCTTTAACCTCTTTTTTTAAGCGCTCTATGTTTTCTTTTTTCTTTTGAATCTTGTTTTCGAGTTCCTTCTTCCTATTGCTGGTCGAATTACTTTTCTTCTTCTTAGCAGTACCTCCCGATACTGCACCGCCACGACTGAGCACGTCACCATCGAGTGTGACGACTCTTACGTTTTCAGCCTCCTTGACTGCCTCGAGGTTTTTGGCAATAAGGGTATCGCTACAGACGTACTGAAAAGCTCTCCTGTATTTCGAATCGAAGTCTACAAGTTCTATAGCGTAATCAATAACTCCTGAAAGCTTTTTCGCTTTCTTAGCAGAACTGCCAATACCCCTTCCCGAAATATCCCGTAACGGCAGGAATCTGGCCCGGCCGAGGTTGTTTTCCTTGAGATAGTTAACTGAATCGACCGCCGTAGATCTCGAGTCTACAACCAGGTCCTGCAGGTGACCACCAATTGTAGTTTCAATTGCAACCTGATAGTCGGGCTCCACTTCCATCAACCCTTCTATAGTACCGTAAATACCGCTTCGCCCGCTATCGAGAAGTTTTTGCACCGACCGCTTCTTCCTTGAGGACTTCGACTGACTTCGACTTTTTAGATCCTTGAGCTCCTTGACGGAATCCTTCAGGTTTTTGATCTCCTTCTCCTTCGAGCGAACGTCACCTCTCTTGCCCACCAGGTCCATTTTTAGCTGTTCCACTTCCTGGGAGAGCTCCTTTTCCTCGTCACCTTCTCTTTCCTCTTTCAATTCTTCAAGCTTCTTTTCCTTCTTTTCCGCCTCTTTGTCGGCCGCTTCCAGGTTTTCTTCCAGCGAATCCAGCTTCTCTTTAATCCTCTTTTCCTTTTCCTCGGATTTTTCCAGTTCCTCTCGCTTGTTACTGTACTTTTTGTGATCGATCGACTTTTCGACCAGGTCTAAGTCGTCTTCCTTCTCTTTGTACTCCAGGGCAGCGTCTCTTTCCTTTTCCAACCTGTTAAGCTGAGTCCTCCTTTCGCCCAGGATCACACGGTTTGTCCTCAACTTTTCCTTGACGTCCCTCAGATCCCTGATCGCCTGCTGTTTCCTCTCGTCGTATTCACTAATTCCGGCGAGCCTGTCTATTATCTCGCGCCTCTTCGTGGCGCTCATGTTAACTATTTCAGTTATCTTGCCCTGATTGACTACGTGGTGCCGACTGGGATCCATATTCGCTTCGTCGAGTATATCGTCAATCAGCCCCCGCTTACAGTTGTTACCCATAAACTTATAGGAAGACGAGTTCTGAGTTACCTTTCGACCGATGGTGATTTCTTCCGGCTCCTGGCCGTTATCCAGGTGTTCTTCAACCACGTCCGTAAACCTGTCGTCACTGTTGTCAAGATTGATCCTAACTTTGGCACGATCAGCCGGGTTACCACCCTCACCACCGTTATAGATCAATTGGCTTAGCCTGTTTGCTCGCAGCTTTGACGACCTCTGTCCCATTACGAAAGTAAGTCCGTCAACTATATTTGATTTACCTGACCCATTTTCACCTATTATGGCAGTGAGCCCGTTTTTCTGGAACGGTATGGTCGTCTTCTTCTTAAAAGATTTGAAGCCCTGAAGCTCCAGACTATTTAAAATGGACATGGTTTTTTTTGATCAAAAGGTTGAATTTATCTAACGAAAACAGGACTTTGCGCAAGAGAAATGGTAAACAAAAAAATGAACTAAACCCTTTTGGGCAAGTTTTCATTTAAGAGGCCCAGAATAGAGTTAACCCGACAAGACCCACCACTATGCCACTCGCAGCCACCAACAGGTTTCTCCTGGCTGAAGCCCTGTAGGTCTCTTGCAGGTTTGCAAGTTTCTTTTCGTTATCGAACGTGTTTTCTCTGAGCTTAGTCAGGCTCGACTCAAAATCATTTAAATCTCCCTTCAAATCACTGATATCGCCGAGAGCCGAATTATATTTGCCCTCAAGCTGCGAGAGCTGTTCCTTATTGCTGGAATTTTTCTGATTTAGACTTCCAAGCTCGGCGACCAGTTTTTTGACCTTATTCTCGAGGTTATTGATCCGCTCGCTCAAATCAGAAATTTTCTCTAACTGGTCTCCCTGGTTCTTTACCGTATCCTCAAGACCACCCAGAGTCTCTTTCATTTCTGATTGGTTTTTCTCTACTGAATCTACGGACTCCTGGGTAGAGGAAACAATGCCCCGCAATTCCTCGTTTTCTGCAGTCAGGTCGTTTAACTTCTCTTCAAGCTGACTGACCCTTGTTTTTAGAGCCTCAAACTCGCTCGGAGTAACAGCTTGATTCGCATCTTCAGCCCCTTCCTGCCCTATGGCAGGGACAAATAAGACAAGTACCAGGATGGAAAATATTAACCCCGTTTTGAATGAAATCCCGGTCAAACTACCACCTCCCTATTCTAGAATGATAGGGGGAACTTATACCATAACTCGAGGAGTGCTGTCAAATATTTCTATGACTTTCGTAGTGCTGCCAGGTGATCTCTGGGTACACTCCATGCTTAATTAAACGAAATATACGGTTCCGCGGCCAACAAACACTTACAAGCCGCAGCTAAGGCTCTTAGTAAAGACCGGCAAGCCTTTTTACATGTGATTTTTCCTCATTAATTATATCCATAATTAAATCCTGATCTCCCGAGTTTTTAGCATTCTGTAAGATCTCGTAATAATAAAGGATTGTATCTTTTTCCAGAGAGATTGCAATACTCAAAAGCTCGTCGCGGTTGTCGACCCTCCTGGCCTCTTCGATATTCTCATTTGCCGGCGTAAATACCTTGGAATCAGCGAGAGCACTAAGGTAACTATCCTCAAGCTCACCGTAAAGCAATGAATTCAAATCAGGCCCCTCTTCGGTCTCCACGTCACCGAGCATTTCTTCGAAGGTCTTCCGGTGCTTCACTTCCTGGTTGGCCAGGTCCCGGAATACCTCATTGATCTCCTGGTCGTCCGTCTCTTCCAGCATTTCCTCGTAAAACTCACGACCGTTCGTTTCTATCTCAATTGCTATTTTTAAAGTCTCTTCTGCTGAAAAAGGAATATTGGTCATTTTTGACCTCCTAATAAGTAGTAATGAGTTCGGATAGAAAAAACTCTGTTAGCTAAATATATCGGGCTACAGGGGTCAATTCAATAATATTACCGATTGGGTACTTTACTTCGGATGTTTCCGGCCTCAACAACGAAATTACCCTAGCATTTTGGACAAGTCAATGGAGTAAGTACTTTACAAGAATTAACCTGTTAAGTAATATTGGTCAAATGAAATACTTAACCGGATTACGCTGTGTATCTTGTGGTGAAGTTTATGGGCCAAATGAGCTGGATTATACTTGCCCGAAGTGTGGAACGAGAAGGGGAACCCTGGAAGTAGTCTACGATTACGAGGCGGCAGGAAAAGAGTTCAGGCGGGAGGTCACAGAGAAGGAGGAGCTGGACGTAAGAAAGTACGCACCGATGCTCCCCGTAGAAAACCTGGAAAACTTGCCCCCTCTTGAGATCGGAGGCACGCCGCTTTATCCGTTTCACGACCTAACGGATGAAGTCGAGGAGATCTGGATTAAAGACGACAGCGGCAACCCGACTGCTTCCTATAAGGACAGGGCAACCATGCTGGCAATAGCAGCTGCGAAACAAAAGGGAATAGACACCATGACGTGTGCATCAACCGGGAACGCTGCAAGCTCGCTTGCCGGGCTGGGGGCTGCCTCAAACATGGAAACAATTATCTTCGTGCCTAAATCCGCCCCCGAAGCCAAGATAACCCAGCTACTGGTGTACGGGGCCAACGTGTTTACCGTAGACGGAAGTTACGACCAGGCCTACGACCTTTGTCTCGAGGCGGCGGAAAAGTACGACTGGTACAACAGATCAGCCGCAATCCATCCTTACTTAGTCGAGGGCAAAAAGACCGGTGGGCTAGAAATGGCCGATCAGCTTGGCTGGGAAACACCCGACAAAGTATTTGTTTCCGTCGGTGACGGATCGATTATTAGCGGACTCTCAAAGGGTTTCAAGGAGTTGGCGAAAATTGACCTGATAGATGAAACGCCGGAAGTCATCGGAGTTCAGTCCGAAGGCGCCGACACGATAGCATCTGCATTCTCTAGATACTCCGGTGGGGACGTAGATTTAATGGAAAAAGAGGCTAGTACATTAGCAGACAGTATAGCCGTCGGAAAACCACGAGACATAGTAAAAGCAGTAAAATACGTCCACGAGAACGGCGGACACTACATGACTGTAAGCGACGACGAGATAACCAGGGGTTTAACTGAACTTGCCCGTAAAAGAGGCATCTTCGCCGAACCGGCCGCGGCTACAGCCTATGCGGGTTTCAAAAAGGCTCTATCGGGCGGGGACCTGAAAGGTGACGATAGTATAGGGATATTCATTACAGGCAGTGGGTTAAAGGACGTAAACGCAGCCAAAAAGGGCGTAAAGGAACCTGAAGAGATCGCACCCGATCTGGACGCCGTCGATCGGGTTCTGGAAGAGAAGAAAACCCAATAGTTCTCCTGGCTATAAATCCATTTGTTTTGATTCTTTTGCAAACGAACACACCCGGTTTAAGATCACCAAGGCGGGATAAGATGAAAATAGACGTAACGGTTAACGGAGAAGAATACCACCGTCAGGTCAAGCCTGACAGAAGGTTACTGGATTTCCTGCGTGAAGATCTTGGTTTTACCGGAGTAAAAGAAGGGTGCGGGGTCGGCGAATGTGGGTCCTGCACGGTTCTAATAGATGGAGAATCTCACCTATCCTGCTTAACTTACGTTCCTCAGGTCGACGGCTCGGAAATCACCACTATTGAAGGGCTGGAGGACAAAGGAGAACTTCATCCACTACAGGAAGCTTTTGTGGAGACCGGCGGAGTTCAGTGTGGCTTTTGTACTCCGGGATTCATAATGGTTGGGCTTGAGCTATTAAGCAAAAACCCGAACCCGACCAGGGATGAAATTCGGGAAGGAATTGAAGGCAATATCTGTCGCTGTACCGGCTATTCCAAGATAGTTGATGCCATTGAACTGGCTGGAGAAAAGTTGAGAAAAGAGGGAAAGAAGGTTGAAATCTGATCCACAACCCTACACTGCAATATTGCTTGCAGCCGGTGCAGGTAATCGGTTTGGAGGGCTTAAACAGCTAGAAGAAGTTAACGGGAGACCGCTCCTCGGCCGGTCCATGGAAAGGGTTGGGGAAATCAACTGGAAACACGATCCCGTAATCGTACTTGGCTACCGGGCGGAAACTATAGAGGAAGAATTTAATATAGACCGATTTAATGTAGTCCGAAATGGCCACTGGAGAGAAGGGATGAGTACTTCAGTAAAGAAGGGGGTAAGTGAAGCCGAATCCGAGTCTCAGGGCTACTTTTTATTTCTGGGTGACATGCCCGCAGTTCCGGTTTCGGCTATTAAAAACGTGCTGGACAGTGCCAAGCACGGGGCCTCCATAGCAGCGCCAGAGTATCGGGGTCAGCGCGGTTTCCCGGTTTATCTCGATAAAAAATGGAAGGGTGACCTGCTGGAAGAAATTTCGGGAGATAGGGGAGCTAGAAGAATAATCGAGGGTAACCGGAACGAGCTGGAACTTGTAGAAGTAAATAAAAAAGGAGTTCTGATGGACGTGGACGATCGGTCGGACCTCGAAGAGGTCGAGCTGTATTTGAAGGAGGAGGGGAATAAAATTGGGGTTTGAACTCCTGGTTCCGGAGGATCAGAACGAACTGTTCACTCTCATGGAAGAGGGTGATTACCATTTGCTTGCCGGGGGAACTGACTTGTTCGTAAAGATAGAAAAGGGTATGGTTAACCCCGATCGTATTATCGACATCTCGGAAGTACTGGGTAAGACGACGCTGAAAAGCGAGGAAGAGCAAGTAGAGATTCCTGCCACGACCACTCATGGGGAACTGACAAATTCTCCAATGATTCAGAACGAATTTCCGGTACTCGCCGATTCGGCAGAAGCAGTAGGAGCAGTCCAGCTGAGAAATATGGCCACCATAGGGGGAAATATATGCAACGCGTCTCCCTCGGCTGATACACTGATCGCTCTATACGCACTTAACGCCAGGTTGAAGCTCAAAAGCAGGGACCGGACCAGAACCATCTTAATTGAAGACTTCATCAATGGACCTGGGAATATCGAGCTCAAAGACGGTGAACTCCTTGAATCCGTAATTATCCCGAAGGTCTCCGACGAATACGAACATTACTTCAAAAAGATAGGCCGGCGCAACGCCCTGGATATCTCAGTTTGCTCAATGGGCTACCTGCTTAAGGAAAACTCCGGTAAGATAGAGGACGTTAGGATTGCTTACGGGGCAGTTGCTCCGAGAATAATAAGACCGACATCCCTTGAGGAGTTTTTGCAAGGTAAACCGGTTTCCAGGGAAGTACTACCCGAGGCCAAAGAACTGCTCGAAGACGAGATTTCACCGATCAGCGACATAAGGGGTTCTGCGGAATACAGAAAAGAGGTCGCGCTCAGGCAACTGGAAGAGGTAGTGACCTAATTAAGTTGGAAAATTTTTCAGAAAAATAGAAAATTTTGAAAAACCTTAAGGTGTTTTCAAATTGCACCTGGATTACTTGATTAAAAACGGTTATCTGGTTCGAGAGGGAAATTCTTTCGAAGGGGATATAGGTATTGTAGATGGAGAAATCGCAGTGATAGGCAGTTCAATAGCTGAGGAAAACGCCGACCGGGTATACGATGCATCTGGTTGCTACGTTGCTCCCGGATTCGTCGACGCCCACACACACATGCAGCTTCCCGTTGCCGGTACCGTTTCCTCCGATAATTTCTTCAGCGGCGGCCGGGCCGCTGCCTGGGGTGGGGTCACCTCGATTATCGACTTCACTACTCCCGATCCCAACCAGGATCTTCCATCAGCAATTGAATCCAGGAAGAAAGAGGCAGAAAAGTCACCGATTGATTATTCCTTTCACGGTACCCTTTACGGTTACGAGTCGGTGGAACCCGAGCAGCTCAGGACGGCAATGGAGATGGGTGTCACTTCATTCAAGTTTTTCACGGCCTACGGGGAATCGAACCGCAGGACTCCGG